>CAKZUT010000134.1 GCA_937922185.1 uncultured Neomegalonema sp. | reverse complement strand
GCGTGACCATCGGGGTGTCCCCGCGCGCCTTCTGGCGGGCGGCGGCGAGGCCGACGGCGGTGTGGGGGTCGAGGGTCATGCCGATCTGTTGGCGCGTCTCGCGGATCGTCTCCAGCGTCGTGGCGCGATCCACGCGGGCGGAGGCGAACCCCGCGCGCAGGCGTTCCTGCTGGCCCTGCGGCAGGGCCATGGCGCGGGTCGTCTTCAGCTCATCCATCAACTGCGCGACCGCCTCTCCCTCGCGGTCGGCCAGATCGAACAGCAGACGCTCGAAATTGGACGAGACCTGAATATCCATGCTCGGGGTCAGGGTCTGCGTGACACCCTCGATCTCGTAGCGGCCCGTCTCGACGGTGCGGTGCAGGATATCGTTTTCGTTGGTCGCGATGATCAGTTCGCCGACGGGAAAGCCCATCTCGCGCGCGACATACCCCGCGAAGATATCCCCGAAATTGCCCGTGGGCACCGAATAGGAAATCCTGCGCGCGGTGCCGCCCAGGGCCAGCGAGGAGGTCGCATAATAGACGATCTGGGCCATAACGCGGGTCCAGTTGATCGAGTTGACCGCGCCGAGCCGCATCGCGTCGCGGAACGCGAAATCGTTGAACATGGCTTTCACGAGGGCCTGGCAATCGTCGAAATCGCCCTCCACCGCGATGGCATGGACATTCGCCTCCGTGGGGGTGGTCATCTGGCGGCGTTGCACCTCCGACACCCGGCCATGGGGATAGAGGATGAAGACATCCGCGCGGGCCTTGCCGCGAAACGCCTCGATGGCCGCCGAGCCGGTATCGCCCGAAGTCGCACCGACGATGGTGACGCGCTCGTCGCGGGCCTCCAGGATATGATCGAACAACAACCCGATGAGCTGCATCGCCAGATCCTTGAAGGCCAGCGTCGGCCCGTGGAACAGCTCCAGCACCCAGTTGCGCGCGTCGATCTGCACCAGCGGGGCCACGGCACGATGACCGAAGCCCGCATAGGCGCGGTCGATCATGTCCTTCAGCGCATCCATATCCATGCCGCCGACAAACGGGCGCAGCACTTCGAGCGCCACCGTCTCATACGATGCCCCCTGAAGCGACCGGATCGTGTCGGACGGCAGAACAGGCCATGCTTCGGGCACATACAGGCCGCCATCGCGGGCGAGACCGGCGAGCAGGGCTTCCTCGAAGCCGACGACGGGGGCGGTGCCCCTTGTACTGACATAGTTCATGCTGGCGATCTCCGGCGTATCCTGACGTATAATCAGGTCGAGGACGGGGCGGTATGCGAAAACCGTTCGACACTGCCGAACGCCGCCCGGATTTTTCCCATCAACCCGGATTCGGAACGGGAAGGGGCGTGCAGTTCCCAGCTTATATGAGGATGCATCGCGCTCATGGTCTCCATCTGGCCGCGCCACCATTCGGGCGGCAGCACCGTCATCGCGCTGTCATCGCCATCGGGTGCCGGACAGCAGGCCACGCTGACATAGACGGCCCCGCGCGCCAGCGCAAAAGCCTCATCCAGCACCCAGGGGATATCCTCTTCGGGCAGACGGTCCAGCACATCGACCAGAGCGACCGCATCGACGGGGGCGGCCTTATCGAGCGACAGCGGGTCACCCTGCGTCACCGCCATATCGGGCCATGCCCCCTCATCCAGCCGCCCCGGACCGCAATACAGCAGCGTCTTCGCAGCCGCCGTCCGGCTCAGTTGCGCTATCGGGTCGCCGTGGTCATGCCGCGCCGGGCCGACAGCGGGCATGGCGGATCGGTCGAGCGCCGCGAACCGAGGGCCGGGATTTTCACGGGTATAGGGCAGGTAGCGCGTGGCATCGGCCTCTGTTTTCAGGGCCTGCCAGACATCCTCGTTCGCATTCGCGCGGTATTGATAGACCTGCGGAAAGGGCTTCCACGGCTGCGTATCGAGGGTGGTGAAATGCAGCACCTTCGATTCGCCCGCCACGTATTCCGTATCGCGCGCATTCCAGATCCCCGGCATGATACCCCATTGTCCGGCCCCGTGGACCGCCTCTGCGGTGCCGAGTCGCGACCGGCTGTCCGCAGCCGTATCGATCTGCCATATCCTCGCCAGTTTCTCGCAATCCATCAGCATGACGGAGGTTTCGTGCTGATCGATCGCCAGAAGGGCCGCACCATCCATATCGCGGTCGAACAATTCCGCCGGATCGGCGAGGTAGATCTGATCCACATCGTTATAGATCGCCCGCCCCGTTCCACCGGCCATATAGGGAATGGCAAAGCGGTATTTCGTGAACCCCGTTGCCCAGCCCTTGCGGTCGTAACCGGCCAGATCCTTCATCAGGTACACTTCATAGCGCCGGTCGGGATTGCGGTGTTTCGCAACCGAGAACAGGAAGACGCGCTCGGCCTTGTATTGCAGGGGTTCCGTGCCGAGAAATATCCGCACCGGAGGCAGGTCGGCTCCGGGTGATCCGGGCTGTGCCGCGAAGACGACGACGGGCGGCTGTGTGCGTGTGCCGAGTGGGCGACCGGCCCTCGCCTTCTTCAGGGCGCGCCGGTTGACACGTTTTTTATCGACACTGAAATCATGAACAACGGCTGGAGCGGAAGACATGAGGCCCCTCTACTGAACTTACTGGCACCCGGCCATAGGCGGAACCGGGCTACATGACAATGACGCTCGCATCCCGATAGTCGGTCACGCAAGCGTATCCTTTCGCGGGATGCTCAGGTCCGTTGTCGATAAGCCCAGAAGACCGTCATCACAAGCCAGATCATGGCGGTGCCGAACCATGTCAGGGCGTATTGCAGGTGATTGTTCCTGATCCGCACGGCGACGGCACGTCCGCGCGGATAGTCCCCTGCGCCGGTCGGGGCCTGCACGATCATCACGGGTTCTGTCCCCGCCGCCCCGGAGAGGGAGGGCACGTTGCGGGCATACCAGATGCGCTTTGCCGTATCGGGATCGGGGGTGAAGCGGTTCACGTCATCGGGCCAGCGCAGGAAGCCCTCGATCCGCTGCGATCCTCCGGGGGCCGTGCGTGTGGCCGGATCGCGTTTGTCCTGCGGAACATAGCCGCGCTCGACAAGGATGCGGCGTCCGCTGTCGGTCTCGAAGGGGGCGATGATGTCAAACCCCGGCCCCTTGGGTTTCTGCGAGGTCAGATGATAGAGTTCATCACCCGCGAAACGCCCCGCCACGAAGACCGGCAGATAATCGTCGCTCTCGGGATCGAGATCGACGGGCAGGGGAACGGGTGGCATGGCCAGTCGCCGTTCCGCCTCCGTGATGATGCCGCGCTTCCAGTCAAGTCGCTCAAGCTGCCAGAAGCCGAGTGACAGCAGGACCGATAATCCGCCGAGGCCGACTATGATCGGCCCCGGCAATCCCTTCCGGGAGAATGACGGCATTATCGGTCAGTGGCCGTAAGCGAAGAATCCGACACTGCCGACATAGACAGCGAAGAACAGAAACAGCCAGACCACATCGACGAAGTGCCAGTACCACGCCGCCGCCTCGAACCCGATATGCTTCTCGGCGGTGAAATGCCCCTTGCTGACGCGGATGAGGCAGATGCCGAGGAAGATCGTCCCGATCAGGACGTGCATCCCGTGGAAGCCCGTCGCCATGAAGAAGGTCGCGCCGTAGAACGTGCTCTGGAGCGTCAGATCATGGTGATAGGCTTCGACATATTCGAGCGCCTGGAACATCAGGAAGATCGCGCCGAGGATCGTGGTGACAGCGAGCGCCCAGAAGACCTGCTTGCGCTTGGGGCTGGCTTCGCCGTCGTTCTCGCGCATCTCCAGCAGGTAATGATGCGCCGCCGTCAGCGTACAGCCGGACAACAGCAGGATCAGCGTATTGACCAGCGGCAGGCCGAGCGGATCGACGGCATGGATGCCCTCGGGCGGAAACGCGCTGCCCTGCTCGAACCCGATGCCATGGGTGGACTCGCTCGTCTTCTCCGGCACGAACAGGCCATAGCGAAAATAGGCCCAGAACCATGCGAGGAAGAACATCACTTCGGAGATGATGAACAGGATGAACCCGTAGCGCAGGCCGAGATACACGACCGGAGTATGGTCCCCGATCTGCGACTCGTGAATGACTTCCGCCCACCACGAATACATGACGAACAGGACACCCGCGAGACCGGCGAGGAATACCAGCGGTGCGCCGCCCTTCATCCACAGGACCGCGCCGAACAGCATGACGAAGGCGCTGACCGCTGCCACGAACGGCCAGACACTCGGTTCGAGAATGTGATAATCGTGTTTAGCGTGGCTTGCCATCGTTCGCTCCCGGCGCGTAGTTCTAATGGATCAGTTCACCGTCGTCCCGGCGGCGGCTTCGCGGGCATCAAATGCCGTGCGATACCCCTCGGGCAGATCGGTTTCGTAGAATGTATAGGACAGGGTAATACCCTTCACCTCTTCCGTCGAGCGATCATCGCGTATCTCGGGATCGACATAGAAGGTGACCGGCATATCGACGGTCTCGCCGGGCTGAAGCACCTGTTCCTGAAAGCAGAAGCAGTCGATCTTCACGAAATACGGCCCGACCTTGAAGGGTGTCACGTTGAAGACCGCCGTGCCCGCGATGGGGCGATCGGTCGGGTTATGGGCGGAATAGAAGGCCAGCCCCGTCTCACCGATGGGGATCTCCATATTCTTCTGCACCGGCCTGAACACCCAGGGCATCCCGGTCTCGGTGGAGGCATCGAAGGTAACGGTGATCGTCTCGTCGAGGATGACCTCGTTCACGACGGATGCGCGCAGCGGCGTACCGCCGAATCCCGTCACCTGACAGAAGATGCGATAGAGCGGCACGGCGGCGAAGGACAGGCCCACCATACAGGCGGCGACCCCGAGCAGGGTAACGCCGGTGCGACGGTTCGATCCGGTCTCCTGACTCATCTCATGTCCCTTCAGACCATCGCCTGGAGCTTGACCATCGTGACGGCGAAGACCAGCGCGACAAAGCCGAGCAGGATCACACCGACGAAGACGTTCCGGCCCAGACGCCGCTTATGCAGTTCGGAATCAGCCATGGTCAGGTCCATCCCGCGCTGCGAAGGGCCGCGTCGATCAGGAGGGCGGCGAAGATCAGGGCCAGATAGGTCAGCGAGAACGCGAACAGCTTTTTCTCGGCCCCGTATTTCTCGGCCTGTGCTGTCTGCTCGTCCCGGCGATATACGGTCCAGGCGAGCCAGCAGAAGACGGCATTCGTGATAATGGCCGTCACCGTGTAGGCCGGTCCGGCGACATCCGTGAAGACCAGCGCGAGACTGCTGAGCGCGAGAAGAACGGAATACACCATCACCTGAACGCGCGTTGCCTTCGGCCCCGCCACCACGGGCAGCATCGGCACTTCCGCCTCGGTATATTCGCGCCGTTTCCAGAGGGCCAGCGCCCAGAAATGCGGCGGGGTCCAGAGGAAGATGATCGCGAACATCAGCAGCGGCTCGACGGCGACGGAGCCGGTCGCGACCGTCCAGCCGATCACCGGCGGGATCGCCCCCGCCGCACCGCCGATAACGATGTTCTGGGGCGTCCGGCGCTTGAGCCACATGGTGTAGAACCCGCCATAGAACGCGATGGTCCCGGCCAGCAGCACCGCCGACAGGATATTCGCGAAGACGGCGAGCATGACGACCGAGATCAGCGACAGCCCGACCCCGATGCCCAGCGCCTCGTCGCGCGTGACACGGCCAGAGGGGATGGGGCGGTTCTGGGTACGCCCCATGCGCGAATCGATATCCGACTCCCACCACATATTCAGCGCGCCCGAGGCCCCGGCCCCGACCGCGATGCACAGCAGCGAGGCAAACCCGATAACCGGATGCAGATCGGCGGGCGCGGCCAGCATCCCGGCAAGGGCGGTGAAGATGACGAGCGACATCACACGCGGCTTCATCAGCGCGTAGAAATCGCGAACCGTCGCCTCGCTTTCGCGAGGGGCGTCGAGAGAGGCCGTGAGGTCTGTCATGGTGCTACTCGACCGCTGCCGCAGCGACCTTCACACCGGTCGGTTTGCCGGTCCGTGCCGCATATTCCTCGACGATGCCGTTCAGGCGCTCTTCCCATTCCTCCTGCGGAACCACATCGACCATGATCGGCATGTAGGAGTGATCACGACCGCAAAGCTCCGAGCACTGGCCATAGAAGCGGCCCGTCTTGGTTGCCTCGAACCACAATTCATTCAGACGGCCCGGCACCGCATCGACCTTCACGCCGAAGGACGGAACCGTCCAGGCATGCATCACATCGGCGGCGGTGACATGCAGGCGAACCTTGGTATTCACAGGTACGACCATCGGAGCGGTCGCCGCCAGCTTCCATTCCATTTCGCCGGGGATCGCCTCGTCGGGTTCCCCTTCGGCCTTCATGCCCGCGACCATCTCGTCATAGGTGGAATAGCCCTTGCCGGCCATCAGGCTCTCGACAACGATATCCTCGCCCTCGACGTTGTAGGTATAGTCCCAGTACCACTGGTACCCCGTCGCCTTGATGGTCAGCTCGCTCTCGGGAACGGTTTCCTGATAATAAAGCAGCTTGATCGACGGATAGGCCATCGCCACCAGAATCAGGACCGGCACCACGGTCCAGACGACTTCGACCGTCGTATTGTGCGTAAAACGCGAGGGGGTCGGGTTGTTCTTCGCCGAGAACTTGACGCAGACATAGACGAGCAGCGCCGTCACGAACAGCGTGATGACCGCCGCGAGGACATGCAGCCACCAGGAGAGATTCTGCACCCGCTCGGCGATATCGGTCGCCGGTTCCTGATAGCCGAGCTGCCAGGGATCGGGCTGTCCGAGTCCGGCGGCGTAGGCGGACCCGGCCCCGAGGGCCAGCAATCCGGTGAAAGTGAGGGCGGCAGTCAGACGAGCCATGGACGAAGTCTCCGGTTTCCGGGGCATGGATGCAGGCGCGATACCCCTTTCGCAATCGCGATGCAATCAAGCATATGACCCACGGCATCGCAAGATCACCACACGCGGCATCGGGTCGCGAGTTCTGCCGCGAACCGGCACCGGAAATCCGTCATCCGGTGACGGCCCGTACCGCCTCTGCGGGGGGCGGATTTTCCTGACGGCTACGCCATCCTCAGACCCGGTGCCCTGCGAAGGCGCTCCCTGAGATAACGAGATGTCATGGCGGCATGTGGGGTGTCGCTTCGACGCCTGATCGGGCATATTCGGGGTCATTCGCGTGTTATGATCCCGATGAGGCCTCCCATGACCATCAAATCCGACCACGCCTTCCGGGCGACCTCCAATTACGGGCGCTCGACGGAGATGACCTATGGCGGCGCGCTCAGCTTTCTGCGGCGGCGCTATACGCGCGACCTGAAAGGCGTGGATGTGGCGGTGACGGGGGTGCCTTATGACGCCTCGGTGACCAACCGCCCCGGTTGCAGACTGGGACCACAGGCGATCCGGGCGGCCTCGGTGCAACTGGCGGAACTGAAGGCCTTTCCCTGGGGGTTCGATCCCTTCGAGACACTGGCCGTCGTCGATTACGGCGATTGCTTTCTCGATCCGCACCACCCGCAGACAGTGCCGCAATCCATCGAGGATCACGCAGCGGAAATCATCGCGACGGGCACGAAACTGCTCAGCCTCGGAGGGGATCACTTCGTCGCCTATCCGCTTATCAAGGCCCATGCGGCCCGGTACGGGCCGGTGGCGCTGGTGCAGGTGGATGCCCATTGCGATACATGGCCGGATGATCCGGGGCGGCTGGACCATGGTACCATGTTCGGGCGCGGGGTGGCCGAGGGGATCATCGATGCGGGGCGGTCGGTTCAGGTGGGCTTGCGAACCTATAACGACAGCGACCACGGGTTCGAGATACTGACGGCGCCATGGGTCCATCGCAACGGCATCGACGCGGTACTGGATGTTGTGCGGGAGCGGGTCGGCGATGCGCCCTGCTATCTGTCTTTCGATATCGACGGTCTGGACCCTGCCTTTGCGCCGGGCACGGGGACGCCGGTGCCGGGGGGGCTGGCGAGCTGGCAGGCACTGGAGCTGGTGCGGGGACTGGGTGATCTTGACCTGATCGGCATGGATATCGTGGAGGTCTCGCCCCCCTATGACCATGCCGAGATCACGGCTCTGGCGGCGGCGCATGTGGCCCATGACTGGCTGTGCCTGCTGGCGCGAAAAAAGGGGGCCACCCCCGCGCCGGTCGGACGCCTGTGACCCCTTTCGGGACTCCCGACAGCATCCAACCGCCTCAAATGACTCAAAGAAACAGCCATAAGCCATAACAAGCATTGAAAAAAATTGCTTTCATGACTCGCAAGGGGCTTGGAGGTTGCGCTTAAATGGTCTACGGTAAGGCGAACACGCAACGACGTGTTGGATTGAGACAGGAGAGCACGAGCATGAAAAACGCAGCGAGCGGCCTCATTGCCGCAGCTGTCGCCGTCGTCGTCGCGAGTACGGCATCGGCACAGTCTACGGGTTCCTATCAGTATCAGGTTCCCTCCTATCAGGGTCAGACGCAGACCCAGACGCAGACCTATCAGGTTCCGTCATTCCAGCAGACCCAGACCTATCAGGCCCCCGGCTACCAGACGCAGCAGGGACAGACGACCTACGGAACGCAGGGCAGCGTGACCTATGGCGCACCGGCCACCCAGGAAGGCTCCGTCACCTACGGTACCCTGCCCGGCGCAGGCGCGACCTATGGCGGCAGCTATCAGCAGCCCGGCTATCCGGTGCCGCAGCCTTACTATCCCGGCGTTCCGGCCCAGCCGACCCCCGGATTCCCCGCGCCTCCGGTCGTGACCCCCGGCTTCCAGGCTCCCCCGCCCCCCGTGAATCCCAACCCGGCTCCGGGTCGCGGTCAGGTCGCCGATACGGATGCATGGACCTTTGCCGTCGCGCGCTACTACCCCGCGATCAAGGCGTGCCTCCGCAATACGGATGTCAAGAATCCGGTCATCGCCAATGTGCAGGAGCGCCGCAACGCGACGGTCATGCTGATCGGTCAGGGCGGCACTGCCGAATATTCGGTCTGCCGCACCGGCCTGAACGGCACGAGAGTGCGCCCCGGCAAGCAGGAACGCGGTCTTCCGCCCGCCTTCTACGCACCGAACGGGTCGAGCTTCACGATCACGCCCGACCGTCCCTTCCAGCCCGTCGTCGATACCGGCCAGCGTCTGCTCGGCTGGATCGTGCGGACGCAGCCCGTTCGCCTCGATGTCTATGGCGGCGGTCGCGGTTTCGACGGTCAGTTCATCAAGCCCGTGACGGTGAACCCGGACGCGCAGTAAGCGTATCCCTCACTCACGCATGAACGATGGAAAGCCCCGGTCCTGTGCCGGGGCTTTCGCGTTCAATCATGCCGCTGCCCCAGCGCCTGTGCTGTCGAGGCCAGCAGCGCGGGCATGAACTCCGCCTCCTTCGCGCGCAGGGCCAGTTTTGACTGCGCGATATAGTCCCGCGTCAGGGGGGCGTCATCGCGCTCGCGGGCAAGCTGCATCTGGAAGACGTTGCTGGCCCCGTAGCGGAATGCGCCTTCGCAGACGGCGAGATAGAATTCCCACATCCGCCCGAATTTCTCGTCATACATCCCCTCGACAGCCTCCCGGTCCGCCTCGAACCGCTTGCGCCAGTGCAGCAGGGTCTCGGCGTAATGCACCCGCCATATCTCGCAATCGGTCAGCCACAGACCCGATTTCTCAAGGGAGGCTGCCGCTTCGGACAGCGACGGGGCATAGCCGCCGGGAAAGATGTATTTCCGCAGGAATGGCGAGGTGACGCCGGGGGGAGCCTTGGTCGAGATCGAATGGATCAGCGCCACCCCGCCGGGGCCGAGGAAATCCCGGACCTTGAGGTAATAGGCGGTCAGTTGCGTGATGCCCACATGCTCCAGCATCCCGACGCTGACCACGCGGTCGAAGGTTTCTGGCACCTCGCGGTAATCCTGAAGGCGAAATTCCACACGATCCGTAACGCCCAGCGCCTCCGCACGGGCACGGGCCACCGCAAGCTGTTCCTCCGACAGGGTGACGCCGGTGACATGCACGTCCTCCGCATGGGCCAGATAAAGGGCCATCCCACCCCAGCCGCAGCCGATATCGAGCACACGCTGACCCGGTTTCAGACACAGCTTCGCGGCGATATGGCGTTTCTTGGCCGTCTGGGCCTCGTCCAGCGTCTCCGCGCCCGTCTCGAAATAGGCGCAGGAATATTGCAGGTCATCGCAGAGGAACCGGCGATAGAGATCATTGCCCAGATCATAATGCAGGCGCACATTTTCCCGCGCACGGCTGATGGGGTTGTTCTGGGCCGACCGACGCAGCCCCCGCGCAAGGCCGCGCCAGAATATCTGGTTCGGGCTGAGATCGAACTGGCGCTTGTTGAGGAAAAAGAGCTGCATCAGCTCCCATGCGCCGGTGCCGTGTTCGGATGGGCTTTCGACCGTGAGGGTGCCGTCCATGAAGGCCTCGGCGGCCCTGAGTTCGGGATTGGCGAAAATCTTCCAGTCGAGCGCGGGATCATGGACCCTGATCGTCACGGCGGGGCCGGGTTCGGCTCCCCCCGCCTCATGCCGCGCACCGTCGGGGCCGATCAGGGTGAGCGTCCCCTTTTGGATCGTCTTCGCGAAGAGTTTGGGAAGATGCTTCATGGCGCGTCAGGCTTGCTGCCGCCGCCCGAGCGGATAACCCATATGCCGCTGGCACGCAGGATATGGCGGGTATCGGCGTATATCTCGCCCTGCATGAACAGGAATTCACGGGCCTTCCGCACAACCGATGCCTTGCCATGCAGCATCTGGCCGTTCTTGCCGGGGGCGAGGAAATCGCATTCAAAGTCGATGGTCGCGACCGGCTTCTCGCCTGCGGCGGTAAAGGCGCTGGTGCCCATGCCGGTATCGGCCACACTCATCAGCAGGCCCCCATGGGCCACACCGACCGAATTCATGTGCCGGTCTTCCAGTTGCAGGGCGAAGCGGTAATCGCCCTCGCCCACCTGTGCGAACATGACCGGGCCGATATGATCGTTGAAGCCCCCGCCCAGCACATTGCGCCACGGAAGCGTGGGATCGTATTTCATCGTATCATCCGCCGGTTGCCTCGTCAGGGTTCCAGCGATTGCCGCCTTGGAGGCGACGTGTCAATGACGGGATACCCGTTCAGCGGATACCGGCAGTGATCGTCAGCGTATTCGCATCGGCGGTCAGCATCGGAAAAAGCACCGCCTGCGCGACGAACAGCACGGCAAAGAAAAGGACGAGGCTTGGGGGCTGAGACTCGATCATCGGGGCCACTCCGGTAAATTGCGTTTCGCCCCGTTCCCCTGCACGAAAGATGCCGGATTCAGAAATCCCGCGCCAGCACCGTCGCCTCGCGCGCCGACAGGCCCGGCCATGCGCGTTGCATATCTGCGGGGGACAGCCCGCTCAACCCCCCGCGCGTGGCGCGCAGGCTGCGGATGCCGGTCTTGAAATCGGGGCGCTTGGCAAGGCGGGAGACGCTGCGATAGGCCGCCTCGTATCGCGGTTCGCTGATATAGCTCGGCGAGACGCCCTTACCGATCGCTTCGAGATATTGCAGCGAGGTCAGGGTCGCCAGCCCCTCCTCCAGCACACTGGCCTTCGCGCCCGGTCCGGCGGGCGAAAGCAGGTGCACCACCTCGTGAGATAACTGGAACAGGGCGCGCGTCTCGTCGGTGGAGGCGCTGCGGGTCAGTTGCACGATCACGGAATCACCGAAGCCGTCGAAAGTCGGATACCACACCTGCGGCGCGGCCTCACTCGTGAACTCGACGCCGAGCAGGGTCCAGCTGCGGTCGCGCGGGCCGTAGAGCGCCTCCACGAACCGCAGGATATGGCCCATGCGCGACGCAAGGGTCCAGCTATAGGCACAGGTTGCAGAGGCAGAGCACGGACTGGCCACCGTCAGGGAAGGCGAGGCGTGCAGAAATCCGGCATCGGCGCGCGCGGATTGCGGCAGCACGGCGAGAAGCGCCACAAGGGCACAGGATACAAATCGGATCATCGTCGGTCATCTCCCCCTCTCGATGGTCCCGTAGTGATGCAATTTACGGGCTAGAATGGGGCGACGGGTCATATTTGCACGAAAATTCGATGCCGTACGACCGAGCACATTACGCCGCGCCCCCGACCTGTACCGAAGCGGGAATATCGAAACGGAGATATCGGGTCGCGGCAAACATGCCTTTGCTGGACATGGTATCACTCAGCCGATACCGGCAGTTCCATGCGCTCCGGCAGCGGTTAAGGATTATTTAGAAGTCCTGCGTATTCATTACTGAACACAGTAAGGACAGGACGATCCGACGCGATGCACGATATCATTCTCTTCAGCGAAAACGGCCCCATCGAAAACCTTCAGGTTCTGGTCCTGCTGGTGGCGGCAATCATCTTCCTGAAGCGGGCGACGGAATTCTCCCGGACGGACAGGACGCATTTCTCGTCCTATTGCACGGTCGCGGCTCTTCTGCCCCTGCTGGGCACGGCGCGGGAGCTGAGCTTCGGTCGGGTACTGGGGATGGAGCGGGATGCCGCCCGGATCGTGAAACTGTTCATCGCGGCTCTCACGCTCTGCCTGATCGCGTATGCGGTGCGATCCCTGCTGCGCTCGACACCACGGTATATCGAGACTTTCGTGGAGTTCCTGCGCCATAAATCCAGCATCGCGCTTTATGCGGCCATCGCCTGCATCGGCATCGCCGGGATGTTCGAGAAGGGATATCTGGGCCTGCCCGAAAGCGAGATCATCGAGGAAGTGATGGAACTGGTTGCCTTCCTCTTCATCCTGCGGGCGGCCCTGATCGTCACCCCGGACACGCGCGGCCCCGCCTATCCCGCCACGGCCACCCCTGCCCTCACGCAATAGCGCGCCGGGCACACGCGCCTACGACCCCGCGTTCAGACGGTCGCTGAGTTCGCGAAATTCCCGACGAAGCTGATCATTGCGAAAAATGCGCTCGATGCCGGGGCTTTGCAGGTTTTGCAGCGCCTCGAAAGACATCGTTGCGCTTTCCATCATCGTGCGAAGCTGAAAGCTGGCATCGACCGTCCGCAGCGTGTTGTCGGCGATGCGGAGTTCACGCACGGCATCCTGCCGGGCCTCGGCAATCCCCGCGCGCTGATCGCGCAGATGCCGGCGATAGAATTCGGCGGCCTCGAAAGCGATGTCCTGCGATTGGATATTGGCCTCCAGCGCATCGCGCTGACGCTCGGTTCCCGGCTGGCGCAGCAGACGCTCGGTTTCCTCGCGGGCGGCCAGTACGTCGCCGGTAATGGCGTCGAGACGGGGCAGGTAATCGTTGTCGATCTTCTCGATAAAGGTGGTCTGCGCGTGAACCAGCACGGCCAGAAGCGCGGTATGCATGGCATAATACCGCTTGGCCGTTCCCAGATCCTCATCGGTCTGATCGAGCAGCACAAGCAACTGGCGGCTGACCCCGCGCGCGGCATTATAGGCGGCGGCGATGCGGATCACATCCTCGCCCGTCACGCTGTCGAGCAGCAGGTCGGCCTCCTCCTCGCTGACCGGCGTTCCGGCGGCGCGCATGGCATCGAGAAAGCGCAGCTTTGCATCCCGGATCGCCATGTCATTTCCGGCGATGCGGGCATGGGCCTCGTCGATCTCGTCATCAATGGTCGCGCGATCCTTGGTGAGGCCCAGAGTCCCGTTCAGCCCGGCATCCTCCGGGGCGGAGATACGGGCTTCGCGCAGGCGGGCAATCTCGGCGCGCAGGCCGTCGATGGTATCCCGGCGCTGGCGGATTTCGCCCTGGATATCCGTGACGGGCGCTCCGGCCACCACGTCGAAGGCATCACCGAGCAAACGGTCAGTCCGGCTGCGGGCATCATAGCCGAAGGGGCGGGCGAGCAGGGAGGTGATACCCTTTTCCCCGTCGATATCGCCACGGGCCTCGGCGGCATCCTCCAGAATATCGCGCACATCCCCGAAAAGGCGCTGCATCCGCTGATAATCGATATCGCCCGCGCGCGGGTCCACCGTCGTGGTCGCGGCGGCCTGCTGCGCGGGGGCGGGAAGGGGCGCGAGGGCGCTCAGCATGGCGGCGGTCGCAACGGCGCAAAGCAGGGGCAGGCGCATCGGTGTCATTCCTTTCCACACGGACGGATGGTCCGGTTCGGGGGTGAGGATACCTCTCATACCCTGCGATTTCGTTTTTCCGGCGCGTCGGCTGTGGCCTGTTATCCTATACCGTACAGATGGTTTCGCGGCGCGCTTATCGCAAGAGCGCACGATTCGTTAACCTCTTCCTGTCAAATTTAAATGGCTTCAAGGGTGCATCGCGTCCTTATCTTACTTCCTCCCCGACTTGGCCGCCTTGGCACAACAAGGCGGCCTTTTTCGTCTTACGCCCCCGCGAATGCCTCGCGCACAGCCGGGGTCAGACGGTCGGCCCATTCGATCTGACCCGCCTCATCCGCGATCAGATCGTTACGGATTTCCACGAGGATATTCGGCAAACCCCGGTGAAAGACATGCCGGTCGAGCGTCTCGCCGGGATTACCCCCCAGATACGGCTCGTTCGCGGCCACGCAGAGCGCGGGATCGTCCCGGCGCAGGATATCGATCAGGCGGCGGCCACTCGCCGGGTCCGACCCCCAGAGGACACCCACATGCCACGGGCGCGGGGGACGGCCCTGAAGCTGCGGCGTGAAACTATGGACCGACAGGACGGCGGGTCGTTCCGCGCGGGCGATCTGCGCCTCGATGGCCGCGTTATAGGGGCGATAGCAGGTATCGAGACGTCGCTTCCGCTCGTCGCCGTCGATGCTGCGGTTGCCGGGTATGATCGCGCCGTCGGATATCCGCATCACCAGCGTGGGATCGTCCTCGCCCCGGTTCGGGTCGATCAGCAGGCGCGAGAATCCGGCAAGCAATGCGGTCGCGTTCAGCCCCTCCGACAGCGCCCTGGTCAGCCCCGCCGTCCCGATATCATAGGCGATGTGCCGCTCGAACTGCGCCGGATCAAGCCCGAGGGTGCCATAGCCGGGGGGCAGAGCATTCGATGCATGATCGGCAATCACCAGCAGGCCGGGGGGAGCATCGGGGTTGACGGTTTCGACGGGAGAGAAGGTCATGGCGATCCGGCATCGACAGGGGAAAGGATGTGAACCGTGCATAGCCGCTGTGGATGACCGGCGGAAAGCCTCATATGTCAGGCCGGTGCGGCAAAGGGCGGGACAAGCACCCTGAAACCGGGCGCAATTGCCTCACGTCCCCGGCGTCTCCCCCTTCGCCAGCCGCTCCAGTACCGCGCGCCATGTCGCCGTCTCCTGCGCGCCGACCAGCGCATAGGTCTCATCGATCACGAAGCACGGCACTCCCGTGACGCCCATCTCCCGCGCCAGCGCATCCTCGTTCTCCAGCAAAGCCCGATCAGCATCCTCGGCATAGAGGCGGCGCAGCAGATCCTCATCCATACCCTGCCCCCCGCCGATGGCGATCAACGCATCGCGGTCGCCGATATCCACGCCCTGCACGAAATACGCGGCGAACAGCGCATCCACCACGGCCTCCTGCCGCCCGGTCGTGCGCGCCCAGCGGATCAGGCGATGGGCATCGAGCGTATTGGGCGTCCGCCCGATTTTTCCGAAATCCAGCGGCAGGCCCGCATCGCGCACCGCCTGCTCGATCCGCCCGTAGACATCTCTGGCCCCTTCCGGTCCCCCGAACTTGCGATTCAGGTAATCGGCGCGGCCCATGCCGCCACGGGGCATATCCGGGTTGAGCTGATAGACGCGCCAGTGAATATCCAGCGGCACCGGCGGCGCATCCCGCAGGGCGGCATCCAGCTTGGCCTTGCCGATATAGCACCACGGACAGATCGGGTCTGACAGGATGTCGAGCGTGATATCGGCGGATTTCTCGGCGGTTTCCATAGTTCCGGTTGAGCATCCGCGATGCCCTGCGTCAAGAGGGCGCGTCTCTCTTCGGGTATGGGCACCACCGATCTTTTGACAATGCCACGGGTTTCACGCGGCCCGCCGCCTCAATTCGCGAAGCGGAAATGCATCACGTCGCCGTCCTTGACGAGATAGTCTTTCCCCTCCAGCCGCATCTTCCCCGCGTCTTTCGACGGCTGCTCCCCGCCCAGCGTGGTGTAGTCATCATAGGAAATCGTCTCGGCCCGGATGAAACCCTTCTCGAAATCCGTATGGATCGCCCCCGCCGCCTGTGGCGCGCGATACCCGGCAGGGATCGTCCAGGCACGGGATTCCTTCGGCCCTGCGGTGAAATACGTGATGAGGTGCAACAGGCCATAGCCCGCCCGGATAAGGCGATCCAGCCCCGATTCCTCCAGGCCCAGATCGTCGAGGAACGCCGCCCGCTCGTCATCCTCAAGCTGCGCGACCTCCGCCTCGATGGCCGCCGAGATCACCACATGGGCCGCACCCTGCTCCCCGGCCATGGCAGCGACCTTCGCGGACAGGGCATTGCCCGTGGCCGCATCGTCCTCGCCCACATTCGAGACATAGAGGATCGGCTTCGCGGTCAGCAGTTGCAGCATACGGAACGCCTTGGCGTCCTCTTCCTCCACCTCCAGCTCCCGCGCGGGGCGACCCTCTTCCAGCAGGGCCTTGACCGCCGACAGCAACTCGCCCGCCTTCTTCGCTTCCTTGTCGCCCGACTTGATCCGCCGCGCATTGTTCTCGATGCGCTTGTCCACGCTGTCCAGATCGGCCAGCATCAGTTCGGTGTCGATGGTCTGCGCGTCATCCACAGGATCGACCCGATTGGCCACATGGGTAACATCGTCATCCTCGAAACAGCGCAGCACATGGGCAATGGCATCCACCTCGCGGATATTGGCCAGAAACTGGTTGCCCAGCCCCTCGCCCTTCGAGGCCCCCTTCACCAGCCCGGCGATATCCACGAAGGTCATGCGCGCGGGGATGACCGCCTTCGACTGCGCGATGCCCGCAATGGCGGCCAGCCGCTCGTCAGGCACCGACACCTCGCCCACATTCGGCTCGATGGTGCAGAACGGAAAGTTGGCCGCCTGCGCGGCGGCAGTGCGCGTCAATGCGTTGAACAACGTGGATTTGCCGACATTCGGCAGACCGACGATCCCGACCTTGAAGCCCATGGGGTATTCCTCGTGCGTGGCGATGGGGAGGGTTGGCGCGCCATGGCAGGATGAGGCGGGGTTGTCAATCGGATGGCGCGTGGCACCAGGGCAATCGCCCGAAGAAGAAATCATGCTGTCCCGAACGCAATGCGGCATGAAATGACGCTTTGCAGATGCGGGACCACCTGTAATTTGCAGTCAACGCAACGCATAAGGAGGCCCCGCATCGAGTGCGGGGCAGAGAAAAACTCTTTCAGGCAATTGCCCTGCGCGTGGCACCGTCGCTCTTTCTCCCGGCAACCATTACCCCTATCCTCATGAGCGCAACGGTAAAGGGGGGAAATCCCATGACCATGTTCCATGGCGGCAACCGCGCGCTTCAGGATCGCTATGGCGGGCGGGCAGTGGCGGACCGGATCGTCGATCTGGTGGAGGCATCCGAGATATCGGATGAGTTCAGAGGCTTCATCGAGAGCGTTCCCTTCTTCTTTCTCGCCACGGCGGCGGAGGGCACGACCGATTGCTCCTTCAAGGGCGGCGCACCGGGCTTCGTGCGGGTCACGGCCCCCGATACCCTGATCTTCCCCGATTACGACGGCAACCGGATGTACAAATCCCTCGGCAATATCGCTCTGAACCCCTCCGTGGGCCTTCTCTTCATGCGGTTCGGAGCCGAAGAGGGCGAGGGCGCGCTGTATCTGAGAGTGCGGATCAACGGCACGGCCACAATCCATGACGACCACCCCGCGCTCGACAGCTATCCGGGCGCACAGCGGATCGTGGAGGTGAAGGTGCGCCACGTCTACCCCAACTGCCCGCGCTACGTCCCCCATATGAACCTTGTCGAACCTTCCCGCCACATCCCGCAGGAAGGCGAGGATCAGCCCATCCCGGCCTGGAAAGAAATCCCGCCCATCGCGGAACTGCTGTAACGGGGGCATGGCGCATACGCTGCCATGGCATCCGGGAACGGTCACACGGGTCGTGCGTGTTCTCGACAGGTCGCCGACCCCGAAATCACTCCCGATCCGAGACGCCCTCTTGCGCTTTCTGTCTGAGGGCGTATGTGCTTGCGAAAGCCGCAACCCCATCCCGGAGACCCGGATGCGTTCGAGCGTATATCTTTTCGCGACCGCCCTGCTGATATCGACGGCCCTGCCCGCCCCTGCCGCCGAACGGGCAATCGGTGACAGCGCCATCGTCGTCTATGGCGATGCCTATCACGGCACGGCCCATGACGCGGCCTATGGCAATCCCTACAGCGACCGATTCGTCTCCAGCGAGGAGGTTATCTTTCTGGAGGAACCGGAACAGCGAGGCCCGGCTGCCGCCGATATCGCGCCGCTGCCCGCCGAAGCCGTCGCCGCGCTCTATGCCCCCGAAAGCGCCGAGGACATGCTTGCATCAATGACCGCAGCCTTCTTCGCCCCGGTCGTCACACCCCACGCGGTGCCGCAAGGGTTTCCCCCGGCTCCATAAAACCGCGCCTGGATCGTAACGACACTGACGATGGACGAAATTCGACATTCTTTTTTTCGGCAATGTCGAAAACGGGCGATCAGGGGGTTTGAAGACGGCATAATCCTCCCACCACGGTCCATGGAGGGCCGTGACCGGGCGCGGTTATGCGCCCTCATCCCGGAGATCGAGATGCGTTCGAACGTATATCTCTTTGCGACCGCAATCCTTGCGGCGACCTCTGCTCCTGCCCTTTCCACCGAAATGGCAATCAGCGATACCCCTGTCATCGTCTATGACGCGACACCCTATGACGCCGCCTACGCCGCCCCTTCAGGCGACGGCTATATCCCCGCCGAAGGCATCATCTACACGGATGACACCGCTCCTGCGGAAATGCTGTCCACGGACATCATCGCCATCGAGGCCCCCGCCATTGAGCTGGAATACGTCACCGCTGCGACGGATATCCCGGCCTATGCCTCCGAACAGGTCGAGACGATCCATGCCGATGACCACATCGCCGACACCCCGGTTTCGGTGACCGAGACCATCGACGGCATCGTCTACGAGACCGTGATCGATCCGTCGCAGACCTACTGACGCGGTACAGACGCCGGAAAGAACGTGAGGGGCGTGCCACAGCGGCGCGCCCTTCTTTGTTTTGATCCCTTTTTCCCCGCCCCGCAGCCGCTTACGGGTCGCTTTCCGCCCATCATGTCGTTTTCGGGCGCGAAGAACCCGGAAAGGCGGACACGATTTCACCATGCAACGGCGCTTCATCAGGATCGGACGGCTCGCACGGCACACCGCCGAGGCCGAACCGCGTCCCACGCTCTCCGCCCTTGCGCCGTCGCATCCCAGACAGGCCCCCCCGCGCTGAACGCTTCGATCATTCTTCCGGGCCAGGATGACCCTGCCCCGCCCGCGTTCACTCCGCCGGAGACGACCCCATGACCGAGACACTCGACAGACCCGCCCGCCGTGCCGGAGGCCGCGCCGCCCGCAAGGCCGCGCGTGCCGCCCCGCTCACCGAAGCCCAGCGCCCGATCCGTGCCGGCATGGAAGGCGGGCGTTACAGGCCCCTGACCGACGATCAGGTCCAGCGCATCCATTCCGCCGCCTTCCAGATTCTCGACGAGATCGGCCTGTCGCTCGCCCCCGAAAGCGGGATCGAGGCGATGACAGCCTATGGCGCGGTCTACTCCAGAGAAGACGGGCGCGTCCGCTTCCCCGCCGCCGTTATCGAGAAAGCACTGGGCGATGCCGCCCGCGATATCACCCTCCATGCCCGCGACCCGAAGCATGACCTGCATCCCGGCGGCTACCGCGTCCATTACGGCACGGCAGGGGCCGCCGTGCATCTCGCCAATATCGAGACGGGCGAATATGATGAAAGCACGCTGGGCGACCTCTACGCCGCCGCGCGCATCACCGACCGACTCGACAATGTGCATTTCTTTCAGCGCTGCATGGTCGCGCGGGATATCATCGACAACCGCGAGATGGATCTCAACACGATCTATGCCAGCGTCAACGGCACCACCAAGCATATCGGCACCTCCTTCACCGAACCGGATTTCGCCCGCGATGCCCTGCGGATGCTCACTCTCATGGCCGGAGGAGAGCAGAAATGGCGCGAGCGGCCCTTCATCTCCAATTCCAACTGCTTCGTCGTCCCGCCTCTTAAATTCGCGACTGAAAGCTGCGAGGTGATGGAGGTCTGCATCCGGGGCGGGATGCCCGTTCTGCTCCTTTCCGCAGGACAGGCCGGGGCAACCGCTCCGGCGGCACTTGCGGGCACGGTCGCACAGGCCGTGGCCGAATGCCTCGCCGGGCTGGTCTATGTGAACGCCGTGAAGCCGGGGCATCCGGCGATCTTCGGCACATGGCCCTTCGTTTCCGACCTGCGGACGGGCGCGATGTGCGCCGGGTCGGGCGAACAGGCCCTGCTGACCGCCGCCTGCGCCCAGATGGGCCGATTCTACGACCTGCCCACGGGCAGCGCGGGGGGCATGTCCGATGCGAAATATCCCGACCAGCAGGCCGGGGCCGAGCATGGCGTGACCAATGCCATGGCGGGGCTGGCGGGGCTGAACATGGTCTACGAATCCGCAGGGATGTATGCCTCTCTCCTCGGCTTTTCGCTGGAGGGCCTCATCATCGATAACGATATCCTCGGCCAGTGCCTGCGCTGTGTGCGCGGCATTGAGGTGACCGACGACAAACTGTCGATAGCCGAAATGAAAGCCGCCTGCCTGAACGGCGGCCCCGGCCATTACCTCGGCTCTGACCAGACGCTCAGCCTGATGCAGACCGATTATTTCTACCCCGATATCGGCGACCGCTCCTCCCCCAAGGAATGGCTGGAGCGCAACAAGCCCGTCCTGATCGAAACCGCCATTGCGAAGAAGAAGGAAATCCTGGGTGAACCCTCGCTGGCCCTCCTGCCCCCCGAGATCGACGCGGCGGTCCGGGCCGAGTTCCCGATCCGGCTCGATACGGCGAGTGGTAAGTTGATCGACTGACTTTTTCCGGTTCTGGGAAGATCGGCCACGGGCCGACACTCCCTTTCACCTCACCGGAAAAATACGGGCAGCCAGTCACGACCAGGTTGTTTCAGTGATCGTCGCGAAACGCGCAGCCTCATGCGTGTTTCGTGATCGGATTTGACCTCGAATTCCTCCGATACTAACTGAATCGAAAGGATTATTGCTGTTCGTTAAAAAGAAACTGATTATCTCCATAACTTTAATTATTATTAGCTGAAACATTTTAATGTTAATTAAGAAAATTAGAAGCACAATCACAGCTTGTGAATAATTCTCATTCCCGAGGACTTCAGGCTGATGTGGCGACCGAACGGCAAGGGTACGCTTGCACTATTGTTGTGCGGCTTTTCGCTCATCATCATCCTGATGATCGCGATCACCTATCAATCCTTTTCCCAGTTGAAGCTCTCGAAGTCACGCCTCGACAATATCGTCCTTGTCCATAATCAGAAATCGGCCCTGATCGGTGCCATGCAATACGCCAACAGGGAACGGGTCATCAGCCTGCAACATATGCTGATAACCGAGGATTTCTTCGAGCTGGATGAGGCCGCCCAGAACAACATGAGCATGGCCAACAGGTTCGTGCAGGCGCGGGGACGACTCGAAGCCATGGAACGCGCGCCCGGCGAGGAGGCATTGCTGGCCGACCTGCGCCGCGCGGCCAGCATCGGTGCGCCGCTGAACGACAAGGTCCGTGACCTGCTGTGGAACGACGAGGACAATGCCCATGAGCGTGCGCGCGCCGTGCTCATCGGCGAGTTCCTGCCCGCACAAAATCAGATATACGACATCTTCGAAAGGCTGATCGACCTGTACGAGGCCGAGAACAGCGAGGCTGTCCGCAATTCCGCCGAAGGCTACACCTCGGCCAGGGGGCTGATCCTGAAGATGCTTCAGGCCACGGTCCTTCTGGGCGTGGCGACCGCTCTGTCCGTCACGATGCTCATCCTCAAGAACGAACGCGCGCTGAAAAGTCACCGGAATACGCTCGAATCCATCGTCGCCGAACGCACCAGCGAATTGCGGCGCATCTCTACCGAGGCAGTGATGGCCCGCCGCGATGCGGAGGAGGCCAATAACGCCAAATCGACATTCATGGCGAACATGAGCCATGAACTCCGCACACCGCTGAACGCTGTCCTGGGCTTTTCGGAGATCATGGACCTACAGCTCATGGGGCCGATGCCCGAAGTGTATCGTGAATATCCCAAACATATCAATTGCTCGGCCCATCACCTGCTTCAGATGATTCAGCAATTGCTCGATCTGTCGAGAATCGAGGCCGGGCATCTCGAAATCGATGACCGGGAAATCTGGCTTCCCGATCTCATGGAAGAGACGGTTGCGGTGATTCGCAGCGCCTTCTCGCGCGATGACAGGACGCTCTACATCACAGCCGACAGCCTGGCTCTCCAGCTCAATGCCGATGAGAGGCTGCTGAAACAGGTTCTCATCAACATCATCAGCAACGCGGCCAAGTACAGCGACACACAGGAAATGATCGAGCTGACGGTCTCATGTATCGACGGTAACGGCGTTATCGAGGTCCGCGACTACGGAATGGGCATTGCCGCCGAGGAGCTTCCCCGCCTGTTCAACCCCTATGAACGCAGCGAAGCGCAGACGGCGCGGGCGCGCGAAGGCACCGGGCTTGGCCTCGCGATATCCCGCTCGCTTGTGGAGGCCCATGGCGGAACGCTCACGCTGGACAGCGTGCTAAACGAGGGCACCACGGTAACGATCACCCTGCCCGCCCACCGCATCCTGCGCGTCGAGGAGACACGCCCCGAAAAACGCGCGGCATCGGTATAGGGCCTGCGGTCTGCGGTCTGCGGTCTGCGGCCTGCGGTCTGCGGTCTGCGGCCTGCCCCCGCTTCCCGGCACGGAAAACGCGAAGCTCTTGCATCCTGCAAATAATATGGTAGCAATACTGACCTATCACCCCTGTAGAACCCCGTGACACACGGGGCGACAGGAGGCTGGAGGAATTGCGATGGATACCCGTGCTGTCTCATTGAACGACCGCTATGACCTGACCGAAGGGCGGGTCTTCATGAACGGGCTTCATGCCCTGACACGGCTGCCAATGGTTCAGATGCGGCGCGACCGGGCGGCGGGGCTGAAGACCGCCGGGTTCATCTCCGGCTATCGCGGCTCTCCCCTCGGTGGCTACGATCAGGAGCTGATGCGCCAGAAAAAGCGGCTCGATGCCCATGACATCGTGTTCCAGCCCGGCGTCAATGAAGACCTCGCCGCCACCGCCATCTGGGGTTCGCAGCAGACGACCATGTCCCCCGGCGCGAGATATGACGGGGTTCTGGGTATCTGGTACGGCAAGGGGCCGGGGGTCGCGCGCTCGGGCGATGTGTTCCAGCACGCCAATGCCCACGGCACCTCCAGACATGGCGGTGTCCTCTGCCTCGCGGGCGACGACCACGCCGCCAAATCCTCCACTGTCCCGCACCAGTCCGAGCACTTCCTGTCGGCGGCGGTGATCCCCACGCTCTACCCCTCCTCGATCCATGAATTCGTGGAGATGGGACTGCTCGGCATCGCCATGTCGCGCTATTCGGGCTGCTGGGTCGGGATGAAGGTGATCGCCGACACCATCGAGACCACGGCCACGGTCGATCTCCGGGGCGAGGATCGGGTCTTCGCCCTCCCCGACGATTTCGACATGCCCGAGGACGGGCTGAACATCCGCTGGCCCGATGATCGCTGGGTACAGGATCACCGCCTCCAGACCTACAAGGGCTATGCCGCCATCGCCTTCGGTCGCGCGAACCATGTGGACCGCGTGGTGATCGACAGCCCTGACGCCCGCTTCGGCATCATCGCCTCCGGCAAGGCGTACGAGGACACGCGCGAGGCCCTGCGACAGCTCGGCGTCACCGAGGCCGAGGCCGCAGGAATCGGCCTGCGGGTCTACAAGGTCGGAATGCCCTGGCCGCTGGAACCCGAAGGGGTGCGCCGCTTCGCCGAGGGGCTGGAGGAGGTGCTGGTCATCGAGGAGCGCCGCGAGGTCATCGAGTTCCAGATCAAGCAGCAACTCTTCAACTGGCGCGCCGATGTGCGCCCCCGCATCATCGGCAAGTTCGACCACCGCGACCGCCCGAACCTGCCTCTCGACGTGGAGCTGACCACCGGGGTCGTGGCGCGGGCCATCGGCACCCGTTTGCTGGAACTCGATCTTGACGACACCATCGCCGCCCGCATCCGCGACAAGGTGGCATGGTTTGACGACCGCGCCGGTATCCGCAAGGCCCATACGCCTCCCGTCATCCGCAAACCCTATTTCTGCGCCGGATGCCCGCATAATACCTCCACCAACGTGCCCGAAGGCAGCCGCGTGGGAGCCGGGATCGGCTGTCACTTCATGGTGACATGGATGGACCGGAATGACGCGGGCTTCTCGCAGATGGGCGGCGAGGGGGCACAGTGGCAGGGCATGGCCCATTTCACCGACGAGAAGCACCAGTTCATCAATCTCGGTGACGGCACCTATTTCCATTCCGGCCTTCTGGCGGTCCGGCAGGGCGTGGCCTCGGGCGTGAACCTCACCTACAAGCTGCTCTACAATGACGCCGTGGCCATGACGGGCGGACAATCCGTCGATGGCACGCTGTCACCGCAGCAGATCACGCATCAGCTTCATGCGGAGGGCGTCGGCAAGATCGTCCTCGTCAGCGACGAGCCGCAGCTCTACACGGCGCAGGAACTGGCCGAAGGCGTCGAAATCCGCCACCGCGACGATCTGGATGACGTCATGCGCGAGTTGCGCGAGATTCCCGGCTGCACCGCCATTGTCTACGTCCAGACCTGCGCCGCCGAGAAACGCCGCCGCCGCAAGCGCGGCCTGATGCCCGATCCCGACAAGCGCGTCATCATCAACCCTGCCGTCTGCGAAGGCTGTGGCGATTGCTCGGTCCAGTCAAACTGCGTTGCGGTCGAGCCGCTGGAAACCGCGATGGGCCGCAAGCGGCGGATCAACCAGTCCTCCTGCAACAAGGATTTCTCCTGCGTAAAGGGCTTCTGCCCCTCCTTCGTCACCGTCTCCGGCGCGGCCCTTCGCAAACGCGCCTCCACCGGCATCGACCCACTGGCCCTGCCTGACCCGGCCACCCCCGTCACCGACATCTCCCGACCGTGGAACATCGCCATTACCGGCGTGGGCGGCACCGGCGTGCTGACCATCGGCGCGGTGCTGGGCATGGCCGCGCATCTGGAGAGCAAAGCGTCGATGATCCTCGACATGGCCGGTCTGGCCCAGAAGGGCGGCGCGGTCTTCTCCTATGTCCGAATCGGCGAGCATCCCGACGACGTGACCAGCCCCCGCATCGTGACGGGCGGGGCCGATCTTCTGTTCGCCGCCGATGCCGTGGTCGCCGCCTCCACCGACGGCGTGGTCCTGTGCGAGACGGGCCGCACCCGCGCCGTGGTCAATACCCACCTCACTCCGGTCGCCGACTTCATCAAGGACCGCGATCTCGATTTCCGCAACGACCTGACCCTCGCCACCATCCGCAAGACGACGCGCGAGGGCGGGGCCTTCCTCGATTTCACCGCACTGGCCGAAGCCGCCTGCGGCGATGCGATCATGACCAATATCATGATGCTCGGCTATGCCTGCCAGACCGGCGCACTGCCCGTCGCCATGCCTTCTCTCCTGCGCGCCATCGAGATGAACGGCGTTGCGGTTGAGGCGAACGTCGCCGCCTTCCACTGGGGCCGCAAGCTGGCCGCCGAGCCGGGGGCGGTGGACGCCCTGATGCAGGCCGTAGCGGGCGAGCCGGTGCCGCAGACCCTCGACGAGATCATCGAACAGCGGGCAGCGCATCTGACCGCTTACCAGAATGCCCGCCTTGCTAAACGCTATCGCAAGCGCGTCGAGCGGGTGCGCGCATGGGACGAGGACGCCGCCTTCGCCGTGGCCCGCAACTATGCGAAGCTTCTGTCCTACAAGGACGAATACGAGGTCGCGCGCCTTTACACCGACGGTCGCTTCGCCGACCAGATCGCCGAGACCTTCGACGAGGGCGGCACCCTGACCTTCCACCTCGCCCCGCCCGTCTTCAATTCCGGCACCGACGCGAAGGGTCGCCCGAAGAAGAAGGAATACGGCGAATCCATGCTCGGCAAGTTCCGTCTGCTGGCCAGGATGAAACGCCTGCGCGGAACGCCGCTGGACGTGTTCGGCTACACGGAAGAACGCAAGGCCGAGCGCGCCCTCATCAGGCAATATGAGCGCGATATCGACACGGCGATGAAAGGCCGACCCGGCCCCCTGGCCACCGCCCTCCTGACCCTGCCCGATGCCATACGCGGCTTCGGCCCCGTCAAGGCCGAGGCCATGGCCGACGCGGCGGTACGCCGCGAGGATATCCTCGCGCGGATGCAAGGGGGTGGTATGGAGGATACGGCGCGGATGGCGGCGGAATGATACCAACCGCCTTGGAGGCTGACTGTTTTTGCGCTTCCCCGGATGCGGTGCGGGACGCAGTCCTGCGCTGCTGGTCCGGGGTCTCTCCGCGTCAGAACCCGGCCCCGGACCAG
>CAKZUT010000133.1 GCA_937922185.1 uncultured Neomegalonema sp. | reverse complement strand
ACGCCTTGCAGTAGTCTATCGGCGCATTCTCCCGCACATACGCACACAGCGTTTCCATCACCGCGATATGGTCGCGTTCCGAATCCTGTGAAATCCGCTCCAGCGCATAGATCGCCCCCAGCCGCACCTCGATATTCGGCTTGTACTCGTAGACGTCGTGTTCGGTGCCTTTCTCGTCTTTCTTCCGCGACCGGATTTCCCGCGTTGCCCCCAACTGCTCCACCGCCTTCGTGAACAGGTCCGCATAGTCCCGATCCTGGGACCGCTCGAACTGCTGTCGCGCCACGACCGTCTGCTTCTCGGCAATCAGCCCCCGCCAGACACCGAACACCACCGCGACGATGCCGCCGACGATGGCTCCGAACAGCCAGCCGATCCCCCGGATCGCCTCGACCGCATTGTCGTCTGCCGGTTTCACCCCATCGACCAGCGCGTAGAGCAACGCACCGAGCTTCACGGTGAAGACCAGCAGCATCACGGTCAGCGCAAACCCGATCACGCCCAGCGGCATCGACCACTCGTGCAACCAGCCCGACGTCTTTTCTTTCTCTTCACTCATCCCCGTACCCTGCACACCGGAGCCGCCCATGGCCACCCTTCTCCTCACCGCCGCCGGGGCCGCCATCGGCAATGCGGCTCTGCCTGCGGGCATCGGGTTTCTCGGCACTGCCATCTCCGGCGCGGCCATCGGCTCGGCGGTCGGCGGCGCGTTGGGCCGCAGTCTCGACCAGCGCCTCTTCGGCCCCGGCGCGCAGGTCCGCGACGGCCCGCGCCTCGCCACCCTCGATGTCGTCACCTCCACCGAGGGCGCGCCGATCCCGCGCGTCTTCGGGCGGATGCGCCTCGCCGGACAGGTCATCTGGGCCACCCGCTTCAAGGAGACCGTCACCGAATCCCGCGCCTCCAGCGGCGGCAAGGGCGGCGGCGCATCCGCGACCACCCGCGAGTACAGCTACTCCGTCTCTGTCGCCATTGCGCTGTGCGAAGGCCCCATCGCCGGTATCGGACGCCTCTGGGCCGACGGCCAGCCCATGGACCTCAGCGCCGTGCAATACCGCCTCCACCCCGGCACCGAGGATCAGCCCCCCGACCCCCTCATCGCCGCGCTCACCCCTGACACCCCGGCATACAGAGGCACCGCCTATCTCGTCCTCGAAGACCTCGCCCTGGCCCCCTACGGCAACCGCCTCCCCCAGATCACCGCCGAAATCCGCCGCCCTCCGGCCCCGCCTCCCGGCCATGAAGACGGCCCCGCGCTTCCCGCCCTGATCGAAGGCGTTGCGCTCTCCCCCGGCTCCGGCGAGTTTGCGCTGGCCACCGATCCCGTCCGCCGCGTGCTCGGCGAAGGCACCTACGCCTCCGAAAACCTCAACAACACGCGCGGCACCCCCGATTTTATCGCCGCAATCGACCAGTTGGAGGAAGCGGCCCCCGCCTGCAAATCCGTCCTCCTGATCGTCTCATGGTTCGGCACGGACCTGCGCGCCTCCCACTGCCGGATCGTCCCCGGCACCGACCGCGTGGAGAAGGAGACCGAGCCGCTCACATGGCGCGTCTCCGGCCAGACCCGCACCACCGCCCGCCCCATCGGCACCGACGAGAACGGCAACGCCATCTATGGCGGCACCCCCGCCGATATCTCGGTCTATCAGGCAATCCGGGAGCTGAACGCGCGGGGCTTCGAGGTCTGCCTCTACCCCTTCCTCCTCATGGATATACCCCCCGGCGGCGATCAGCCCCCCTATCCATGGCGAGGCCGTATCGAAGCCGCCGACACCGCCGCCGCACAGGCGTTCTTCGGCACCGCCACCCCGCAGGATTTCGGCCCCTGGACCGGCGACACGATCCCCTACAGCGGCACCGACACCGGCCTGCGCCGCATGATCCTCCATTATGCCCATCTCTGCGCCGCCGCCGGGGGCGTCGAATCCTTTTGCATCGCCAGCGAGTTACGCGGCCTCACCACCAGCCGCGACGGCACCGCCTATCCCGTGGTGGACCGCCTCCGCACCCTCGCGCAGGACGTCAAATCCATCCTGCCGGATACGAAGATCAGCTATGCCGCCGACTGGTCCGAATATTCCGGTCACCGCCTCCCCGACGGCACGGTCGCCTTCCATCTCGATCCCCTCTGGGCCGACCCCGCCATCGACTTCATCGGCATCGACAATTATCTGCCCCTGTCCGACTGGCGACCGGGCCGTGACCATCTCGACGCCGCCACGGCAGAGAGCGAATACGATCTCGATTATCTCGACGCCAACGTCGAGGGCGGCGAATGGGCCGACTGGTACTATGCCAGCGAGGCCGACCGCGCCTCCCAGACCCGCACCCCCATCATCGACAGCGCCCACGGTGAACACTGGGTCTATGCCGTCAAATCCCTGCGTGACTGGTGGTCCAGCCCTCACCATGACCGCCCCGGAGGCATCCGCAACGCCACCCCCACCGCATGGCTCCCCGGCTCGAAGCCCGTCCGTTTCACCGAAACCGGCTGTCCCGCCGTCGATCTCGGCGCAAACCAGCCCAATGTCTTCCTCGACCCCAAATCCAGCGAATCCGCGCTCCCCCACCATTCACGCGGCATCCGCGACGACGCCATGCAGCGCCGCTACCTGCAAGCCATGCTCGACCACTGGAAGGGCGACCCCCTCGTCGAGCGCACCTATGTCTGGACATGGGATACCCGCCCCTACCCGGACTTCCCCCTGCGCCGCAGCGTCTGGACCGACGGCCCGGCCTACGAGCGCGGCCACTGGATCACGGGCCGCCTCGACGCCGCGCCCCTCGCCGAACTCGTCGCCGAGATTTGCGCCACCGCAGGCGAAACCCGCATCGACGTATCCCGCCTCCATGCTCTCGTGGATGGGTACACCATCGACCGCACCATGAGCGCCCGCGATGCCCTGGCCCCTCTCATGCTCGTCTTCGGCTTCGATGCCGTGGAATCCGACGGCCTCATCCGCTTCGTCCCGCGCGGCGACACCCCGGTCGCCACCCTCTCGGAAGCGGACCTTGCGGTAGAAGAGGGCGATCCGTTTGTGCTGACCCGCGCGCAGGAAAGCGACCTGCCCACCACCATCCGCCTCGGCCATATCCGCGCCGATGCCGAATACCGGCGCGGCACTGCCGAAGTCACCCATCACGCTTCCCCCGCCAGCCGTGTGGAGGAATCCGACCAGGCCATTGCACTGAGCGGCGGCAAGGCCCGCGCCGCCGCCCGTCGCTGGCTGTCCGAGGCCCGCATCGCCCGCGACAGCGCGACCTTCGCATTGCCCCCCTCGCGGCTTGCCCTTGAACCCGGCGACACCATCGCCCTCACCGTGGAGGGCCGCCCGCTCCCCCATCGCATTGCCCGTCTGGAGGAAACCGAAACCCGCCGCATCGAGGCCGTCCGCGTCCTCCCCGACCTCTACGCTCCGGCGGATGATGCTGACCCGGTGGAGGAACCTCCCGGTCTTCCCCTCGCCGCTCCGTCCATTCTGGAAATTCTCGATCTCCCGCTGCTGCGCGGCACCGAAGACCCCTCCTCGCCCCTCGTCGCGGCGTTCGCGTCTCCATGGACCCCGACCACCCTCTATACCTCACCCACTGAATCCGGTTTCACCCCCGCTCTCACGCTGAACGCCCCCGCCACCATGGGCCGCCTCACGACCCCGCTTCTCCCCGGCGCGCCCTTCCGCTGGAGTCAGACCACGGCAGACATCACCCTCGCGGGCGGCGCACTCCTTTCCGCTGATCCGCTGGCCGTGCTGGCAGGGGCCAATATCGCCGCCCTGCGGCATCCGACCGGCGCGTGGGAGGTTATCCAGTTCCGCGAGGCCACGCTCCTTGCCCCCCGCACCTATCGCCTCACCGGCATTCTGCGCGGTCAGGCCGGAACCGAGCCGTTGATTGCGCCCCTGCCGCCGGACAGCCGCTTTGTCCTCCTCGACGCGGCCCTGAAACGCCTGCCGCTCGACCCTGACGATATCTCGCGTATGCTCCACCTGCGTCACGGCCCGGCATCTCTCCCCTTCGATGCCGCCTCCTACCGTGCCGGCACCTACACCCCCTCCGGCATCGCCCATACCCCCTATGCCCCCGCTCATCTGCGCGCGCGGCAGCGGGACGGCACCCTGCATCTGACATGGACCCGCCGTACCCGCACCGGCGGCGATAACTGGCAGACCGAGCCGCCCCTCGGCGAGGAAGCTGAACGCTACCGCATCAGGATCGAGGCCGGGGGCGACATCCTCCACGAGGCCGAAACCCCGACCCCCGCCCATGACTGGCCCCGCACCACCGCCGCGCCCCTGCATGTCACTGTCGCCCAGCTTTCCGCTCTCACCGGCCCCGGTTCTGCGGCGGTTCTGACGGTCGATTGATCGGGCTGTCTTTTTGCTCGTGCGGGAGGGCAACGATGCGTCAATGCGGCATCACACAGCTTTGTCGTGACACCGCCTCCTACCCCGCCCATGCTCTCCCGATGACAATGTCCCTCCGCACCGTCCTCCTGACGGCCCTCGCCATGCTGGCCTTCGCGGCCAATTCTCTCCTGACCCGCGAGGCGCTGGCCGGGGGGCTTGCGGATGCGGCGACCTTCTCGACCCTGCGCGTCGTCTCCGGCGCGGTGACCCTCGCCCTGATCCTGACGGCCCGCCGGACCCCGGCATCGGGGGAGGGCGGCTGGCGCGGGGCGCTGGCGCTTTTCACCTATGTCGCCTGTTTTTCCGCTGCCTATATCTCGCTGCCCGCCGGAACCGGCGCGCTGATCCTCTTCGGCACCGTTCAGCTTACGATGTTCGGGGCGGCCCTGCGCGCGGGTGAGCGGTTCCCGCCCGCAAGCTGGCTCGGCCTCGCCCTTGCTCTGGGGGGCCTCGTCTATCTCATGGCCCCCGGCATTGCGGCTCCCGATCCTGTGGGCGGGGTGCTGATGGTCGCCTCGGGTATCGGCTGGGGTCTTTACTCGCTGATGGGCAAGGGCGCGCGCGATCCCCTCGCCGCCACCGCCCGCAACTTTGCGCTTGCTGTCCCGCTCGTGCTGGTGATCAGCCTTTTCAGCCTCGGTCAGATGCACCTCACCGCCTATGGCGCGATACTGGCCATTGCCTCGGGCGCGCTTGCCTCGGGCTGCGGCTATGTCCTGTGGTACGCCGCCCTGCCGCATCTTTCCGCAGGGCGTGCCGCCTCCGTTCAACTGACGGTCCCGATCATCGCCGCTATAGGAGGAGCGATTGCCCTCTCCGAACCGCTGACGACCCGCCTGATCCTGTCATCGGTCGTCACGCTCGGCGGGGTCGCCCTTGTCCTTGCCCAGCGGGCAAAGGCTTAGGTTTTCGCCTCCACCGGCGCGGTTTCCTCTTCCTTGCCGCGCAACAGACTGGGCACCAGCCGCTCCGAGAACCCGGCGAGAAAGCTCCAGAAGAACAGCAGCGCGAGGTTCCGGTTGGGCACGCGGGGTTTGCCTTCGCCCGCCGTGTCCTCAACCGGCACCACCACGACGTCCCCCGCCGCATTCGTCGTCACGGCCACCATGTCGTCATACCGGATATCCTTGAGCGAGGGCGTCAGTTGTCCGCTCAGCAGATCCGTCTCGAAGAAGAAATACAGCGCCGCCGCCGCCGCCGCCCCGAACGCCAGCCGGATCAGTAACAGCGGCCAGTCCAGTGATCGCCGGATATCCGAATAGGTCGAAATCCGCAGCGCGTTCTGCGACCGCGCCAGCATGAAAAAGCTTGCGCCGAACGCGCCGGAGATGACCGCGAAATCAAGCCCGCTGAACTCCCCCGGATCGGTGAACGGCGGGTCGAAATACAGGAACAGTGCCGCTGTCACCCCGCAGATCAGCATCAGGAACCCGGTGCGTGATACGAACGCCACCGCCACCTTGCGCTTGGCATAGGCTTCGGCCCGCGCCCATTGCATATCCGCCACCAGCTTTGACAGGGCCAGCTTCTTTTTCAGCGGGTCCACCTCGGCCTTTGTTTCCTCATAGACCGCGAATTCCGCCAGACCCATGGAGCGCGCCTGCTCCAGATTGCGCGAATAATCGTACTCGATTTCCTGCGCGTCCTCGGCGGTGAACCGCTCGATCAGCGCCCGTTCCAACGCATAGGCCGCGTCCCAGTCCGCATTGTATCGCGGTTCTTCGGCTCCCTCGCGCAACATGGTCAGCGCCGCCTCTTCGAGGGCCAGCCCTTCGGGGTCGCGCAGCTTAAGCCGGTCGATCCGCCATTTCAGATCCTGAAGAAACTGCCGGAATCGCGCCAGCTTGCCTTTGCGGATTTCATTCGCCGACCCGCTCAGCGTCCTGAACAGCGCATAGGCGATGATCACCAGCAGGATCGCGCCCAGTACCAGTGTCCAGGGCGAAACATCTTCCAGCACATCCTCCACGAAGCGCGACACCGCGCTGCCGTCCTTGTCCATCGTACCCACTCCCCCACAAGCATAACGCGATCATTGTACCTGAAATTAAGGCTCTGCGCGAACCGAATCTGAAAACCCCTTGTTTGAAAGCGATTTTGTATGAAAACGCCGAAGGCTCTGGAGGCGCTTCCATGACCGCCCCCGCTATCTTGCGCGCTAATAACCCCTGCGCCCTGCGCCCTCTGGCCCGTGGGGTCTGGAGGGGGCAGCGCGGCACGATCCGCCTCTCCGGCGGCTTCTATTGCGCTTTTACCGATCCTGTCTGGGGCGTGCGCGCCGGTCTGCGGAATCTCGATACCTACCGCCGCCGTCACCGTCTCGACACCCCTGCGAAGATCATCGCGCGCTGGGCACCTGCCGCCGACCGCAATCCCGAAACGGCTTATGCCCGCTTTCTCGCCCGCCGCATCGGGATCGGCCCCCATGACCCGATCCCCCACGACTACGAGCATACCCGCCGCCTGATCGCCGGCATCATCCGTTTCGAGACCGGCACCGATGCCGTCGGACCCGAAACCATTGCCCAGGCCATGGCGATCATGGCCACCGAGGAGGACAGCGCGGGCCGTGATCCCACCCCCTACCTCGCCGATGCCGCCCCGCTCAAATCGCTGACCCGCTCGAAGGAGATCGCGCTGGGCGGCGGCGCGGCCACTATCGGCATGGGCGGCACCCTCGCCACGGCCCCCGAGATCATCGACGCCGCCACTACCGCAGCCGTCGAGGGCCTGCCCGACCTTGCCACCCTCTCCGACCATGCCTGCATCGCCAGCTTTTTCCTGCTGGCCCTGTTCGGCTTCGCCATCCTCGCTAACCGCCTTGCCGCCCGCTTCCGCGCAAGGCGTTGAGGAAACTCAGCCCGTAATCTTTCCGCCGGGAATGATGTGTCCGGGTGATCCGCATGTAAGTGGGGGTTGCCCGGAGAAGACATTCCCACCCGAAAGCCTTTTCCCGCTCAGGAAACCCATGCCCCCCGGTTCTACTCTTCGTACCCCCGTCACCCCCTCGCTCACCCTTTCCCGCAGCATCACCCCGACGGCCATTACCATCGAAATTCACGACGACACCGGCAGGCCCCTCTACGCCGAGGAGATTGTCATCAACCCCGCCGGGACAGGCCCGTCCGATCCCGAACAGCCGGATCTCGTCCTGTGACCCGCCTTCTCCTGCTGCTCGTGGCCACCGCTCCCCGCTGGCTGCTCATCACCGTTGCCGCCGCCATTTCCCTCGCCAGCCATGGCACGGCGTACCGCCTCGGTGCCGCCCATGAATTCCGTGCCGGTTTTGTGGCGGGGCAAGAGGCTGCCACCGCCCGCCATCGCGCCGCCGCCGACCATCGCGCGGCTCGCCAGATCGAGGACCGCCTCAATGCCGAAACCGCTCCTTCCGCCCCTTATCGCCCTGACCATGATGACGGCCTGCGCTGCGGTCCCTCCACCCGCGATTGCCCCGACCGGCCCACGGAGTGACTGCATCGCCTGCGCCGCGCTTCCGGTCCCGTCCTCCTCCGTGAGCGACACGCCGGAGACCCGCGCATTGCTGGACGTGCTGTTCACTGTCCGGGCCTGCACCTGCGCGCCCGCACTGGCCGCTGAAAAAGGACTTCCATGCGCCCCCTGATCCCCGCCACCCTCGCCGCCACCGCTCTGATTGCCATTCTCGCCCTGTGGCCCGCTCCGGCCTCCGCCCCCTGCACCGATCGCGTTTTCCTTGAAGGCAACGGCGCGTTTTCCTGGGGCAGCGTCACCCGCTGGCGCAAAGGGTACCTCACCGCCTTCCATGTCATCGCCGAGGGCAAGGTCACATCCGGCCCGCCCGTCGCCAGCATCGGATCGCTGAAAGCAACCGATTTCGCCTTTCTCACAGGTTCTGACCCGGAGGCCGATCCCGCCTCGGTCCCCGATCTCGCCGGACCCGTCACGTTGGAGGGGTTTCCCGCCCGTGCTACCATGCGCGAGCGCGTGGCGGGGTCGGTCTATGCTCCCGACACCATTGCCCCCGGTGTGTGGGTCATCCTCGACCACTCCGAGCCGCTGGTCGGCGGCTTCTCCGGGGGATGCGTTCGCGACCGGCAGGGCAGGGTGGTCGCCGTCATCATGGGCGCATCGACGATGACCCTCGCCGGAAAGCCCCGTCACTTCGCCCGCGTTATCCCCATTCGGGCCGCCCTGCGCGAGATACAGGGCCATCCCCCCACCGCTCCGGTCGCCTTCGCCGGAAAGCCCCTGCCATCCGCCCTGCGCTGGCCTGATACCCGGAACCGCCGATGAGCGGCCCCGAACACGATATCATCGCCGGGATGCGCGTCGATCTCGCCACGCTCTCCCGCGACATGGCCCATGTTCAGCGCGAACTGTCCGAAATCCGCGCCGTGTTCTCCCGTCTCGTCTGGTTTCTGGTCATCGGCCTGATGGGCACCGTCCTGCGCGCCACCTTCGGCGGGGGATTCACGGTCTGACAGGCCCGCGCTCCACTTCAACTTTTGCTGTATCCATTGACCCTGCCCCCTGAAAACCGCATGTAATCCTCTGTAAGCGAAAGGGAGACGGCCCATGATCCAGCCAGTCAAGCACCCCCAGCCGGAAATCTCCACCTGTGATCCGGTATGGAACGCGGTTCAGCGCGACGCCGAAGCCATGCGCCTTGAAGAACCGGCCCTGTCCTCGCTGTTGCAGGAAAACGTCCTCGGTCGCCCCACTTTCGAGGCGGCCCTTGCCGCGCGCATCGCCGCAAAACTGCATGTGAACGAGATGAAGGAGGCGTCCTTGCGCGAATCCTTCTCGCAGATTCTCTACGAGGCCCCGGAAATCGGCGAGAAGGCCAGGGCCGATATCGTCGCTGTCTACGAGCGCGATCCTGCCTGCACGACCTACATCCAGCCTCTGCTGTTCTTCAAGGCGTTCATGGCGCTTCAGGCCTCGCGCATCGCCCATTCCCTCTGGACCAACGGGCGCAAACCCTTTGCCCAGTTCCTCCAGATGCGGATCGCGGAAGTCTTCGCCCTCGACATCCATCCCGGCGCGCGGCTCGGCAAGGGCATCATGATCGACCACGGCACGGGCGTCGTCATCGGCGAGACGGCGGTGGTCGGCGACGACGTCTCCATCCTCCATGGCGTCACCCTCGGGGGCACCGGCAAGGAGGGCGGCGACCGCCACCCCAAGATCGGCAACGGTGTGCTCATCGGCGCGGGGGCCAGCATCCTCGGCAATATCCGCATCGGCCACTGCTC
>CAKZUT010000132.1 GCA_937922185.1 uncultured Neomegalonema sp. | reverse complement strand
GGGCATCGGCCCCGTAGGTCGCCAGAGTCGAGATGAACCGGTCCAGCTTTTCCGGGTCGCCCTCGTGGCTGTTGATAAGGATAACGGCCCCCGATTCCTCAAAGGCCCGCTCAATGGCACGCAGCATTTCGCCGAATGGATTGCGGGCGATGTCATGAACGCTCACACCCACGATATTGCTGCGACCCGTTCGCAGGGACGCGGCGGCCAGGTTACGAACATATCCCGTCTCGCGCATAGCCTGCTGCACGAGATCGCGAGTCGATTTCGCCACGACCGGATTGTCTCGCAAAGCGAGGGAGACGGTCGCCGCAGAGAGACCCAGTTTCTCAGCAATCTGCTTCTGAGTGGGCCTTGCCTTGATGGTTTTGGTCATGTGATGCATTTAGGGCGATCTGTAGTGACCCGCTATGTCCTAGTACACATATTGCGCTAAAAGCATCAAAATGCCGCAGAATAAATTTCTCGAATCCGACAACAATTTTATTTTCTTCTTATAAAGTGTCAAAACAGGATACAAAATTAAAGCAGTTTAAACTACGGTGTCAAAGTGAAGGCGATTGTGTTTACTTTGTGTGTCGCAGTCAAACCACGCAGAATCACCTTACCCTGGGTTACCTGACGCTATTCCGGCGGATCGCATCGCTTGACATTCCTGTCCCGTCCCCCGAAATCCGCATCATGGGACAGAATGACAGCCAGAGCTGGCACGCCACCACTATCGTCGCCGTCCGCAAGGGTGACACCGTCGCCATCGCGGGCGACGGGCAGGTGTCGATAGGTAATACGGTGATGAAGGGCAACGCCCGCAAAGTCCGCCGCCTCACCGTCGGTGGCCATACCATTATTTCGGGCTTCGCCGGGGCCACAGCAGACGCCTTCACGCTGTTCGAGAGGCTGGAGACCAAGCTGGAGGCCCATCCCGGCCAACTCATGCGCGCCGCCGTCGAACTGGCCAAGGACTGGCGCACGGACCGCTACCTCCGGCGGCTGGAGGCGATGCTGATCGTCGCCGATGCAGACATCACCCTCGTCCTGACCGGCATGGGCGATGTGCTGGAGCCGGAGCATGGCGTCACGGCCATCGGGTCGGGCGGCAACTACGCCCTGGCCGCCGCGCGCGCCCTTGCCGATACCGATGCGGACGCCACGACGATTGCCCGCAAGGCCCTCGCCATCGCCGCCGAAATCTGCGTTTATACCAATACGTCCGTTGTACTGGAGACGATACCGGAAGCCGCAGCGGGAACCACACCGGAGAAAAAGACAGGATGAAGACCCTGTGCTTCATCGGCACGACGATCACCTGCGGCGCCCGCGACCGCGACGCCCTCGGCTGGCCCGGTCGGCTGACCCGTCAATTGATGCGGGAGGGCCATTCGGTCCATCACTATAATCTCGGCATTCCCGGCGAGACCCTGCCTGTGCTCTCGAAACGCGCCGAACGCGAGGCCCGGCCCCGGCTGGAAGGCGTGGAGGACGCGCTGATCTTCCTTGAACCCGGCCATGCCGATCTGGCCATTCTGAAAGACAGCCGCCGCCGCACCGACGCCACCACCTTCGAGGCGCATCTGACCATGACGATGGATGTACTGGACGGCATGGCCCCGGTCGTCCTCGTCGGCCCGTCTCCGGTTGTCGAGCGCGCGGACCCGTTGCCCTGCCCCGTCACCGGCGAGATGATCCGCTACAGCAATACCCCCATCGCCGCCGTCTCGCGCCGGTTGGCCGGTATCGCGGGCGAACGCGGCAGTCTCTATCTCGACCTGTTCGGAGAGATGGGAAAGGGCACCGCTTTCACCGCCGCTATCGAGGACGACCCCTACGGCATCGATCCCGGTACGGGCGGGCACAAGCTGATCGCCGATTACGTACATACGATGATCGCGCCGCTGATGATCCACGAGGACGCTTCCGGCGGCGCGACCCATGGGTGAACGCGACGATCTGGACGCCTCCGTCGCCGAGGGCATCATCACCCCCGAACAGGCCGCAGCCATCCGCCGCAAACGTGCGGAAACCGACGAGCCGTTCAGGCTGGTCAGCAATTTCGGCGACGTCTTTCTGTGCATCGGCCTGCTGTTCGTGTACTGGGCGCAGGGCGCGTTCATGCTGGTCGCCGATATGCCGGTCCTGTGGGTCCATGCCGGATTCGCGATCCTTTTCTGGCTCATCGCGGAATTCTTCGTCTTCAGCACCCGGCGAAAGTTTCCGGCGGTCGTCGCCATCGCCCTGTTCACCCTGTCCGTCCACAGGATCGCATCGCTCTATCTGGGCGATATCTCCCTCAGCGGCATGGCATTCGGCTATTTCAGCGGCATCGAGACCGGCATCCGCGCCATCGAGCATCTGGCCGTCATCACCGGCGCGCTCCTGCTGGCCCTTCTGCGCTTTCGACAGCCGATCATCGTCCTCGGTCTGGGACTCTGCGCCACGCTGCTCGCCTTTGCCTTCGCGCGGCTCTACGTGGCGGAGACTCCCGCGCGGATCGTTCTGGCCGCCTGCGGACTCTTCTTCCTGCTGCTCGGATTTCTTCTGGATATGAAGGACAAGGCCCGCACGGGCATCTGGCACGAATGGGCGCTCTGGCTGTTCGTTCTCGGCTCTCCGCTGACTGTCCACCCCATTTTTCTCGGCCTGATCGGCGAGCAACTGACGGTATCGCAAAGCGGCACTGTTCGGGATTTCCTGCGCCTTGATCTGGAGGGGGTCATCTGGACTGTCAGCTTCCTTGCCGCCGGGTTCTCTCTCCTCGGCCTGCTGCTCGACCGGCGCAGCCTTGTCGCATCGACCTTGCTCTACCTCGCCGCCATCCTTACCTACGCCACGTTCCGCAGCGGTCTGGGCTTCTCGACCGCCGCCGCCGTGGTCCCGCTGACCATCGGCATCCTCGTCATCCTCCTCGGCGTCGGCTGGGATCATGCCCGCGCGGCTCTGCTGCGGATCATCCCTTTCCGCCGCGCTTTCCGTGCTGCACACCGCGACCCCGCTCATTTCGACAGGTAATCCATGTCCTCGCTCACCCCCGCCGAAATCGTCGCCGAACTCGACCGCTTCATCATCGGGCAGAAAGATGCCAAGCGCGCGGTTGCCGTGGCGCTCCGCAATCGCTGGCGCCGGATGCAACTGCCCGACGATATCCGCGATGAGGTGCTGCCCAAGAACATCCTGATGATCGGCCCCACCGGCGTCGGCAAGACCGAGATTTCCCGTCGTCTGGCAAAGCTGGTCGAAGCCCCCTTCACCAAGGTCGAGGCCACGAAATTCACCGAGGTCGGCTATGTGGGCCGCGACGTGGAGCAGATTATCCGCGATCTGGTCGAAGCTGCCATCATCCTCACGCGCGAGAAACGCCGCGAGGAGGTCAAGGCCAAGGCCCATGCCGCCGCCGAGGAGCGTGTACTGGATGCCCTCGTCGGCGAATCCGCCACGACCGCCACCCGCGAAGCCTTTCGCCAGCGCCTGCGTGACGGGGTGCTGGACGACAAGGATATCGACATCGAGGTCGCCGACACCTCCAACCCCATGGGCATGATGGATATTCCCGGCCAGCCGGGGGCCTCCATGGGCATGATGGATCTGGGCGAGATACTCGGCAAGGCCATGGGCGGGCGCACGAAGAAACGCACCGTCAAGGTCAGGGATTCCCACGATCTGCTGATCGCCGAGGAAGCCGACAAGATGCTCGACACCGAAAGCGTCACCCGTGACGCCATCCATGCGGTCGAGCAGGACGGCATCGTCTTCATCGACGAGATCGACAAGATCGCCGCCCGCCGCGATGCCGGGGGCGCGGATGTCAGCCGCGAGGGCGTCCAGCGCGACCTGCTGCCGCTCATCGAGGGTGCGACCGTCTCCACCAAGCACGGCCCCGTCCAGACCGACCATATTCTCTTCATCGCCTCGGGCGCGTTCCACGTCTCCAAGCCGTCCGACCTTTTGCCTGAACTACAGGGTCGCCTGCCCATCCGCGTGGAACTGCGCGCCCTGACGAAAGACGATTTCCGGCAAATCCTGACCGAGCCGGACAATTCCCTCATCCGCCAGTACGTCGCCCTGATGGGAGCCGAGGGCGTCACGCTGGAATTCACCGAAGACGGCATAGAGACCATCGCGGCCCTCTCCGCCCGGATCAACGCATCGGTCGAGAATATCGGCGCACGGCGTCTGCACACCGTTCTCGAACGGGTGCTGGACGACCTGTCCTTCGTCGCCTCCGACCGCAAGGGCGAGACGCAGGTGATCGACGGCCCCTATGTCGAGCAACGTATCGGTGACATGGCCCGCGATGTCGATCTCAGCCGCTACGTGCTGTAGGGGCGCAGCGATGCGTCCCGGTCAATAACCGCAGGTCGCGGCTGTCTTTTCGGTCATCAGGGCAGAGACGTATTCCTCGGGCAGATAAAGACCCATGTAGCCAAAATCCGAACGGGCCATGAGGCCATTTGCCACCAGATGTGCAAGGCTACGCATGACCTCTGAGTCGATCTCGTCGCCGACGGGTTCCGGCTCTGCCGCCAGGGTCTGGCCCGATGACGCGGCGATGGACTTCACAATGGCAAGCTGCTGCTGCGCCGCCCGATTTTTCATCATCGCATTGCGGGATGCTTCGATAGCGAGAACGTTCTGACGACGATCACGATACTGAAGCAACTGCTCTACCAGGCGCGCGCGTTCCGCCGGGTGACAAAATCGATGCGCCTGACTCTGCATCGCGCAGACGAGATAATCCGTCGCCATCTCATAGGCTTTGTATGCCCCTCTTCCGGGCATGACGTACTCAGGAACCTTCTCCGGCAAGCATTCCTTTGCCACGTGGCGCATGATGTCAGTGGCTTCGAGCTGAACAGGCGTCAGGATTCGGCTGAAATCCATGGAAAGGCGTTCCGTGGCTTCATCGCGATACTCCTTGAGCATCCCCTTATGGAGAGCTGAATTAGCCATCTCCATCCCGTTGTAATGCACCGCTGCACCGGCATGGGTAAGCGGTATGCTGGCATAGGCGACCCATGTGACGATCAACAAAACCACCACGGTCATCATGCGGAATGCGTGAACATCCGCGTTCCTGCCATTGCCGTTGCTATCCCCTTCGTGACGGCTCTCTTCGTAGAGTTCTCGAAGGCTCTGTTTCTTTGGCATGATCGACGTCTCTCTTGCGCGCAGGCGTTTCCATTGCAATCCATGCCCGTATAGGATGCACCCCTTAAGAAGCCGTATGCGGTATGGCAGAGTTGTCCTATGATGGGGAGAGGTCGCCCAAGCCTCCGAAGCGACATAATTTCGGCATCGTCCACCGCGAAACCGACGCGCATATCAAGTAACGAGGTCATCATGTTCCGCTCCGCTCTACTCGCCGCCACACTCGCCCTTGCCCCTGTCACGGCTGCCCTCGCAGACGACGACAAGGGCCGCATCTCGATTACCGGCACGGCCTCCATCGACGCCACGCCTGATCTGGCGACGGTGAATGCCGGGGTCGAAAGCACCGCCCCGACGGCCCGCGATGCCCTGACGGCGAACAGCCGGAAGATGAATGCCGTCTTCGATGCGATCAAAGCTCTCGGCATCGAGGATCGCGATGTCGGCACATCGAACTTCAATATCTCGCAGCACTGGCGGCACGGACCGGACGGATCGAAGCCAGACGGCTACCGCGTCTCGAATCAGGTTTCCCTGCGCCTGCGTGACGTGTCGCGCGTCGGCGAAGTCCTCGACGCCCTGACCACCGCCGGGGTCAATCAGGCCGGCAATATCCGGTTCGAGGTCGAGAACGCCGATACCCTGCTCGACGATGCCCGTGCCGAAGCGGTCGCCAAGGCTCGCAAGCGCGCCGAACTCTACGCCGCCGCCGCCGGGGTCAGCCTCGGAAAGGTGATGTCGATCAGCGAAGGCGGCTTCAGGCCCGGCCCTCAGCCCCAGTACGCAGCCATGGAAGCCCGCATGGCCAGCGCCCCGCCCATCGCTCCCGGCGAGCAGAAGCTCAGCGTTTCCGTGACCCTGACATGGGCATTGGTGGAGTAAGCACCTGTAGCATCAGCCATTCCCACGAAAGCGGGTATCCCGGCAATCTCTGAACAGTGTCGCGGTTTTGCGGAAACAACAATGCAAGCAAGGCACTGCATCCTATGTCAGATGCGCTGCCGCGTAACGGATCGCTTCGGCGGTCTGCGCGAGATCGTCATCGGTGATCGCCAGCGAGGGATAGACCTTGCCGATGGGCTTGAAGATGCCTTTTTCGCGTAACAGCGCATTGAAGCGGATATTGCGATCCATGTCGGCGGCGTGGATATCGCGGTAGTTCCGCACGTCCCGATCCGTGAACACCACATCGAACAGAACCGGATCGCCCACGACCCGATGCGCGATCCCCGCTTCGTCCAGCGCATCGCGGCAATAGCCCATGACAGCCTCCCCCACATGGGTCAGCCGTTCATAGGCACCCGGACGGCGCAGGATTTCCATGGTCTTCAGCCCGGCCACAGCGGCGACGGGATTACCGCTCAACGTGCCGAGTTGCATCAGGAATCCTTCGGCACCCACCTTCGCCCTGTCGAAATGCGCCATGATATCGGACCGCCCCGCGATCGCGGCCAGCGGAAAGCCGCCCCCCACGATCTTGCCCAGCGTACACAGATCGGGCGTCACGCCGTACCGCTCCTGCGCGCCGCCATAGGCGAGGCGATAGCCCGTCACCACCTCGTCGAAGATCAATACGATCCCCGCCCGGTCGCACTCCTCGCGCAGCCCTTCCAGAAAGCCCGGTTCAGGCGGGATCAGCCGTTGCAGCGGTTCCACGATGATGCCCGCGATCTCATGCCCGTGCTCGGCGATCAGCGACCGCGCGAACTCCAGATCATTGAACGGCGCGATCAGCATATCGGCCCGCACGCTCTCGGGGATGCCTGCCGAATCCGGTACGGCCTGCGGAAAATTCACCAGCCGCGCGGGGGCCAGACTCATCTGCGCCTCCGCGCACATGCCGTGATAGCCGCCCTCGAATTTCATGATCTTCTCGCGCCCCGTAAAGGCCCGCGCGAGGCGCATGGCGTACATATCCGCCTCGCCGCCCGAGGCCGTATAGCGCACCTGCTGTCCGCAGGCGACCGAGGCCACGATAGCCTCCGCCAGTTCGATGCCGCGCGCGTTGGAGGCAAAGAACGTGAGGCCCTTCCCGATCTGCCCGGCCACCGCGTCCAGAACTTCCGGGTGCCCATGGCCCACCAGCATGGGGCCGGACCCGATCAGATAATCGATATACTCGGTCCCGTCCTCGTCCCAGACGCGGCTTCCCTTGCCTTCGCGGATGACGATGTGGGGGTCGAAATTGCCGAAGCCACCACCCGGCAACACAGCCTTTGCACGGTCAATCCAGTCGGCCTGTGAAACGAGGGCTGGGGCGTCCATGACGACTCTCCGGGCGGTTTGCGACCCCCCGATTGTTCGCGCCCGATATCGGACGGGTCAAGCCTTACCGGCGCGCGGCCTCGATGGCGGGCCTGATCATGCCGTCCAGCTCGCCCGGATTTATCGGCCCCACATGCTTGTAGACGATGGTGCCCTCGGCATCCAGAACGAAGGTCTCCGGCAGGGCCGCGACCCCGTATCGGATGCCCGTGCGCCCGCTCTCATCCACGCCCACCGCTTCGAAGGGATTGCCGAGCCGGTTGAGAAACATCTTCGCGTCTTCGGGTTCGTTCTTGTAGTTGATGCCCACGACCCGCACACCCTCTGCCGCCAGCTTCACGAGTTCGGGATGCTCCACCCGGCAGGGCGCGCACCATGAAGCCCAGAAATTAACGACCACCGGGCCATCACCCTTCAGATCCGCCACCGTCAGCGTCTCATCCCCGGCCAGCAGCCTCGGCAAAGCGAAATCAGGAGCCGGTTTCTCGATGAAGGTCGAGCGCAGGGCTTCCTTGTCCCCGCGCCACAGCAGGCCCCAGGCCATGACCGCCGCGAGGAACACAAACAGGGCAACCGGAAGAAACCGTTTCATCGCATCCCCGCCTTCGCCCGCCGACGCGCCCCGTCAAGGCTGTCGAGTTCGCGCTTCACGCGCCCGGCCCGCATCACGCTCCAGACCACCAACCCGACCAGCACCAGCGCCGTCAGCCCGTAACAGGCCCAGATATAGGCCGCGTATTTGTCGTATTCAGGGATCATGTCGCGCCCCCTCTTGTCATTCCCGCGAAAGCGGGAATCTCTTGCCACTGAACGGGATTCCCGCCTGCGCGGGAATGACTCTCACCCATCATTCCACCACCGCCGCCTGCCGGATCGCCTGTATCCGCCGCAGCCGGATTTCACTCCGCACCCGGATCAGCCAGACGGTCAGGAAATAGAGATAGAACGCCGCGATCATCACCAGCAGCGGTACCTTGAACTCGTTCGACAGCTTGTCCTCGGTCGCGATGGTGCCGATGGTCATGCTCGACCCCTGATGCAGCGTATCCCACAGGTCCACCGAGTATTTCGCCAGCACGGCAAAGACACTGCCGACCAGACAGAAATA
>CAKZUT010000131.1 GCA_937922185.1 uncultured Neomegalonema sp. | reverse complement strand
GGAAACCCCATCGCGGACGCGGCGGCGTTCGATCTGATCCGCCGCTATTCGCCCTATGATAATGTCGCCGCGCAGGATTATCCGGCGCTGTTCGTGCGGGCGGGCCTCAACGACCCGCGCGTGACCTATTGGGAGCCTGCGAAATGGGTTGCCCTCCTGCGCGAGAAACGCACCAATGACGCGCCGCTGCTGTTCAAGACCAACATGGGCGCGGGCCATGGCGGCAAGTCGGGCCGGTTCGAGTACCTGCGCGAAAAGGCCGAGGAATATGCCTTCCTGATCGCCATGCATGGGGTCGCGGAAAACGCTTAGATGCGGTGATCCCGTTCCACAACGGCACCCGCCTGTTCGACGCCCCGGCACTCACAGCGACCTGTTCGGGGAATGAGTATCCGCTACGCTTGAACGGGGGCGGGGGTGTCGATACGCTCCGTCAACCATTCGGAAGGGTACTTCATGCAGGCGGGGAAATCGGTTCTCCTCATCATCGGCGGCGGGGTCGCGGCGTACAAGGCGTTGCTGCTGATCCGGTTGCTGAAATCCGCAGGCATCGGCGTGCGGACGGTGCTGACGAAGGCCGGGGGGCAGTTCGTGACGCCCCTGTCCGTGGGCGCGCTGTCGGGCGAGAAGGTGTTCACCGACCTCTTCGACCTGACCGACGAGGCCGAGATGGGTCATATCCAGCTTTCGCGCGCCGCCGATCTTGTCGTGGTGGTTCCCGCGACCGCCGATCTGATGGCGAAGATGGCCGCCGGTCTGGCGGATGATCTGGCCACGACCCTGTTGCTGGCGACCGACAAGGATGTCCTGATCGCGCCCGCCATGAACGTGCGGATGTGGGACCATGCGGCGACGCAGGCCAATCTCGCGACGCTGCGTGTGCGGGGGGTTTCGGTGGTCGGGCCGGACGAGGGCGACATGGCCTGCGGAGAATACGGTCCCGGTCGGATGGCGGAACCGGAGGCGATCTTTACGGCGATTCAGGCAAAGCTGGGCGGGGGGCCGCGCGATCTGGCGGGGCGTCGCATCGTCGTGACCTCCGGGCCGACCCATGAACCCATCGATCCGGTGCGCTACATCGCGAACCGCTCTTCCGGCAAGCAAGGGCAGGCGGTGGCCTCGGCGCTGGCGGCGCGGGGGGCGGAGGTGGTGCTGATCTCCGGCCCCGTGCGGCTCGATCCTCCCCCCGGTGTCGAGACGCGCAAGGTCGAGACGGCGCGGGAGATGATGGCGGCGACCCTTGCGGCTCTGCCCGCCGATGCGGTGGTCTGTGCGGCGGCGGTGGCCGATTACCGCGTGGCCGATGCGGCGGATCAGAAGCTCAAGAAGGCCGACGGGGCGGGGCGCTCTCTCACCCTGGTCGAGAACCCGGATATCCTCGCCACGGTTTCAGCCCTGCCCCAGGGCGAACGGCCCCCGCTGGTGGTGGGGTTCGCGGCGGAGACGCAGGACGTGATCGCCTATGCGAGCGCCAAGCGGGAACGCAAGGGCTGCGACTGGATCGTCGCCAATGACGTGTCTCAGGGGGTGTTCGGCGGCGATGAGAACCGCGTGACGGTGATTGATGCGGGCGGCTCCGAGGACTGGCCGCGTATGGGCAAGGATGCGGTCGCCGAGCGGCTGGCCGGGCGGATCGCGAAGGCCATGGCATGACCGAGGTGATGTTGCAAAGACTGCCCCATGGCGACGGGCTGGCATTGCCCGAACGGGCGAGCGAGGGTGCGGCGGGGGCCGATCTGTGCGCCGCCGGAGAGGCCGTGCTGGAGCCGGGCGCGCGGATGCTGGTGCCGACGGGCTTCGCCATTGCTTTGCCCGAGGGCTACGAGGCACAGGTGCGGCCCCGTTCGGGTCTGGCCCTGAACCATGGCATCACCGTCCTGAATGCGCCGGGCACCATCGACGCCGATTACCGGGGCGAGATCGGCGTGATCCTCGTCAATCACGGGGCCGAACCATTCCGCGTGAACCGGGGTGATCGCATCGCCCAGCTCGTGATCGCGCCCGTGACCATGGCGCGTTTTGCCGAAGGGCCGGTGCCTGACAGTCCACGCGGGGAGGCGGGCTTCGGCTCGACGGGGACATGAAGGGATTTTCGCGCAAGGCGGTGCTGGCCATTGAGGCCGTGATAGATGTGGCCCTCCATGCCCAGCCCGATCCCGTGCAGGCGCGCGAGATCACGAAACGTCAGGGCGTCCCCCAGCGCCATCTGGAGCCGGTGATGCAACAGCTTGCCAGAGCGGGCATCCTGCGCGGGGTGCGGGGGCCGAAGGGCGGCTACACGCTGGCGCGGGAACGGCGGCGCATCGCGGTGGGCGATATCGTGCGGGCCGTGGCTTCCGACGAGGAGTGCTATGGATCGACCTCGCCCCTGAACGAGGCCGTAGTCGCCCCTTTCTGCGCCGCGCAGGAGGAGGCTTTCCTGAAGACGCTGGACGATACCACCATTGAGGATCTCTGGCGCGAGGCCAGGGCAAAGCGCGTGACACAGCAGATCGAGGACCGGCGGGATTTCACGATCTGAGCGCGGTCCGGCCCCGGTGCCGTTAACGATCGGTTAATCATACAGGCGTTGCCTGATACCCTGACGCTGTATTAACTTCCTCGCATGAGTCTCACCGTGATCACCATCAGTCTGTTCGCTACCCTCGCCGTCATCGTCTGGGTCGTGATGGTTGTGCGCGGTTGCGCCGTGCCCTCGGTGGATATCGAGACGGAGGTGCCGGTCATGCGGCGACATCGCGTGCCACGCCCGCCGTTATCCGACGAGTCCCGCTCCGTTCGGACGCCGTTGCCTCCGTTGCCGGCAGCGGTTGTGCCGCTTCCCGATCCGCCTGCGACCGATAACGTGGTCATCCTCGCCGACTGGCTGGAGGAGCGGGAGCGCAGGACCGGATAGCCGCTCTCTCCCGCGACATCCTCAGCCCTTGTCGCGCAGCAGCCGCGCTTTTTCGCGGTTCCAGTCGCGCTTTTTCTCGGTCTGGCGCTTGTCGGCGACATTCTTGCCCTTGGCGAGGCCCAGCAGCAGCTTCGCGATGCCCCGGTCGTTGAAATAGAGTTTCAGCGGCACGATGGTCATGCCCTGCCGGTCACGCGCCTGCTTGAGCCGTTCGATCTCGCGCCGCTTGAGCAACAGCTTGCGCGGGCGGCGATCCTCGTGATTGAAATGTTTGGCCTGTTTATAGGGCTGGATCGAGCTGTTGATGAGCCACATCTCGCCCTTTTCGGGGGAGGCATAGCTTTCCACGATGCTTGCCTGCCCCTCGCGCAGGGATTTCACCTCCGATCCGGTCAGCATCATGCCGGCCTCCACGGTGTCCTCCACGGCGTAGTTGTGGCGCGCCTTGCGGTTTTCCGCGACGACCTTGTTATTCTCGTCGGCTGGTTTCTTCTTCGCGGCCATTATCTCTTACCTATGAAGGCGTCATTCCCGCGAAAGCGGGAAGCCCGTCGAACGGAAGACGACACCCGCCTTCGCGGGCATGACATTGCTAGGACAGCAATCCCAGCCCGCTCATCGCCTCACGAATCGCGGCCCTGGTTTCTTCCGTGCAGCCATAGATGGGGGCGCGGACCTCTTCCGAACAGAGGCCGAGCAGCGAAAGACCGTATTTCGCGGGCGCGGGCGAGGATTCGAGGAACATCGCCCGGTGCAGCGGATACAGCTTGTCCTGCCAGTCCAGCGCCGTCGCGTAATCGCCTTCCAGACACGCTTTCTGCATTGCCGAGCAGGCGGCGGGCGCGACATTGGCACTGACGGAGATGCACCCCTGTCCTCCCATCGCATTATAGCCGACGGCGGTGGCGTCCTCACCCGAGAGCAGCGCGAAACCGGGGCCGCAATCGAGGCGCTCCTGCCCGCAGCGGGCCAGATCTCCCGTCGCGCATTTATTGCCGATGATCCGGGGCAGTTTCGCGAGTTCGGCCATGGTCGCATCGGTCATGTCGATCACGCTGCGGCCCGGAATATTGTAGATCACGATGGGGATATCGGCGCATTGGTGCAGGGTGGTGTAATGCTCGATCAGCATCCGCTGGTTCGGCTTGTTGTAATAGGGCGTGACCACGAGAGCGGCATCCGCGCCCACCTCCGCCGCGTGCCTCACGAAGGAAACGGCCTCGCGCGTGCTGTTCGAGCCTGCCCCGGCGATGACGGGGATGCGCCCGGCCACGGTCTCGACGGTCAGTGCGATGACGCGCTCATGTTCGGCATGGTCGAGAGTGGGGGATTCGCCGGTGGTGCCCACGGGCACAAGGCCGTGGGTTCCGTTTTCTATATGCCATTCAATTAACGTCTTCAGGGCATCCTCATCCACGTCGCCGCCCTTGAAGGGCGTGACCAGCGCGACGAATGACCCTTTCAGACGGGAGGACGTGCTTGTGGAATCGGCCATGGAAATGCCCCTGATGTTGAATAGCGACGGAACGTGCGCGCCGGACCCTAGGGCAAATCGGACGCGCGCAAAACGCTTTTCCGTGGCGGATCGCCCGACAGGGCGCGATGAATCCCTGTTTCCTTCGTTACTTTTCCCGGCGGGGACGATCTGGTATCGTTTCCTGAACACCGTAAACGCCATGGATGGACAGGTCATGACCCTCAAGCGGCACGCGATGATTGCCTTCGCGTCCATCCTGACGTTCTGGGGCGGGCAGGTCGATGCGGCCAGCTTCACTCCGCCCGAGCGCGCGCTGTTGACCCGTATGGTTGAACAGACGAAGAAATCGAAATGGGTGTCCGCCCGCGATGCGGCGCGCAAGGTGCGCGATCCCGCCGCGCAGGAGGCCTATGAATGGCTGCGGCTGCGCCAGCCCGGAATCGACGATTTCGGACGCATGGCCGCCTGGGTCGAGGCCCATCCCGGCTGGCCGTCGGAGGCGCGTATTCAGGTGCAGGGCGAATACGCCCTTGATGGCGGGGCCGTTTCCGGGGCGCGGGTCATCCGCTTTTTCGACCGCTTTGCCCCCCGCACCGGCGTTGCCGCCACCCGCTATGCCATGGCCCTGAAGAATGCAGGGCGTATCACCGATGCGCGCCGGGTGGCGAGCGATGCGTGGCTGACCAAGAACCTGTCGGCATCGGATGAGCGCACCCTGCTCTCGGCATTCGGCGCGACCCTGCGTCCCCTGCATGAGCGGCGTCTCGATGCCCTGATCTGGAAATCCTATCTCACGGCGGCAGAGCGGCATCTGGGCCGGGTTTCGACGGCCACGCGCAGGCTGGGCGAGGCCCGCATCGCGCTGCTGCGCTCGAAGGGGAATGTGGACGGTCTGGTCAGGCGGGTGCCTGCGGCCCTGATGGACGATCCCGGCCTCGCCTATGCCCGTATGGTCTGGCGCAAGAAAAAGGGTCTCACCGCCTCGGCGGAGGCCATGATGGTCAGGTCATCCGCGACGGGACGGCTGGGTGAACCGGAGCGTTGGGCCGATGAACGCAAGGCTTTCGTGCGGGGCGCGCTCAAGGACGGTGACTCGCGCCGGGCCTATGTCCTCGCCGCCGGAAACGGCCTCAGCGAAGGCATCGATTTCGCCGAACTCGAATGGCTGGCCGGGTGGCTGGCCCTGCGGAAACTGAACGAGCCACAGAAGGCTTTCGGTCATTTCAAGCGCCTGCATGACGGCGTGGTCACCCCCGTCAGCCGCTCCCGCGCCGCCTTCTGGGCCGGTGAGGCGAGTGCGCGGATGGGGCAGACGGAACAGGCGATCCAGTGGCACAGAAGGGCGGCGGAATATCCCAGCGCCTTCTACGGACAGCTTTCGGCCAAGCGCCTGCACGGCAATCTCTCGCATGGAGTGCCTGCCCGGATCGAGGCGCGCGGCGGTCCTTGCGTGACGGACAGATCGGTCGATGTCGGCTCGGCGCTGGCGGCGGGCGGGGCCATCGTGCAGGCCCGGCTGTTCTTCTACCATGCGCTGGAGAAATGCGGCACACCCAACGAAGCCAAGGCGCTGGGCCTCCATGCCGAGGGTCTGGGCGCGTTCCGCATCAGCGTCGGCCTCGGCAGCAAGTTGCGCCGCAAGGGCATTTTCATCCCCGAAATATCCCACCCCATCCTGTCCCTGCCCCGGCAGGGATGTGAGGGCGAGGATGCGCCCGAGCGCGCGCTGACGCTGGCCGTTGCGCGGCAGGAAAGCGGTTTTGATCCGAAGGCGCGCAGCCGGTCCGGTGCCAGGGGCGTGATGCAGGTGATGCCGGGAACGGGCAAGATCACCGCGCGGGCGGCGGGTCTGTCCTACAGCCTCTCGCGTCTCAGCACCGACCGCGACTACAACGCGCGCATCGGGCAATGCTATCTGGCCCAGTTGCTGGAGCGGTTCGACGGCTCCTATCCGCTGGCCATCGCGGGCTACAATGCCGGGCCGGGCCGCGTATCGCGCTGGCTGGGGGAATTCGGCGACCCCCGCGAGGGCGAGATCGACCTGATCGACTGGATCGAGCGCATCCCCTTCCGCGAAACCCGCAACTACGTCCAGCGAGTTCTGGAGGGGATGAATATTTACCGCGCGCGGCTTGTCCGGGGTTAAGACTTACATGCAGAGAATGTCGTCAATGTAAAATCGTTACTCTTGTACTTCACGTTACAGTGCGTCACTGTCAGTCCGGTGTGGGACTGGGTTAGTGGTGGTTGTGGTGGCGATTGTAGAAGAGGGTTTCATCGAGCGGGGCTTGCGAACCGCAGATGGGATAACGCTGGCTTTCCGGGATTACGGCTCGCGCCTGGCGACCCGTACTCCTATCCTGTGCCTCGCCGGATTGACGCGCAACGCCAGGGATTTCCACGATCTGGCCCTGACGCTGGCCCCCGAACGGCGGGTCGTCTGCCTTGATGCACGGGGCCGGGGCCGGTCGGATTACGACGAGACCTATTCCAATTACAATCTGATCCGCGAGGTCGGCGATGTCCTGACACTCCTGTCGCAGGAATTCGACCGTCCCTGTATCATCGTCGGCACATCGCGCGGCGGGCTGGCGGCCATGATCGTACACGGTGTCCGGCCTGATATGATCGGCGGAATCGTCCTGAACGATATCGGGCCGGAGCTGGAACCGGCGGGCCTGACCCGGATCATGGGCTATCTTGGCATTCCGCCCGAACCGCTGGAAAACTGGGATGATGCGGTCGCGGCGATGAAGGCATCGAACGGGGCTGAGTTCGAGGGGCTGGACGACGCACAATGGCGCGCCTGGGCCGAGCGGACTTTCCGCGACGATGACGGGGTGCCGATTCTCGATTACGACCTGCGCCTGCGCGATGCGGTGCTGGAGGCGGGGCCGATGGGGGCGGATTTCTGGCCGCAGTTCCGCAGTCTCGTGGAAACGCCCGTCCTGCTGCTGCGCGGGGAACATTCCGACCTGCTATCCGGGGAGACGGTGCAGAAAATGCGTCGCGCGAAGCCTGACATGACCGCCGTAACGGTGCGCGGGCGCGGGCACGTTCCCTTTCTCGACGAGCCGGAGGCGCGCGGGGCGATCCTGTCCTTCATCGCCGAGACCGACGCGGCCCGCCCTTCCTGACGCCTTTCAGGATTCCGGGGGCAGGGTCAGGGGCGGTGAGAGGGTCGGCTCGCTCCAGATCACCGAGACGATGATTGATGCGAGGGTCGAGGCGGCCAGCCCCCAAAGGGCCAGCCCATCCATGACGCCCCAGCCCTGCGCGCCCAGAATGATGCAGGTCATCGCCCCGCAGAGCAGTCCGGCCACCGCGCCCCCCGTTGTCATCCCGAACCAGAGCAGGCCCAGCACGAGCGGCGCGAGAAAGGCCGATGCCGCCAGTGTCATCAGCCCTATGAATCCCGCCACCGGATTGATCGGCACGGCCAGCGCCAGCAATACGGCCAGCCCGACGGCCCCCGCTGCGGCCCAGCGACAGCGGGACAGAAGCCCCCCCGCCGTCTCCCGTCCGGGATCGCCGTCAAGTGTTGTGGTCACGAGAAACGCGGCACTGGCCGAGGCGGCGACAACGGCGGCCAGCGCCCCGGCGCAGATCGCCGCGATCAGCCATGCGGGCGGATCGAGGGTCGCCATGGCGAGAGCCAGCGCGGCACGGGGCGTCTCCCCGGAGGTGACCGTCATACCCTCACCGAGGGCCGCGAACAGTTGCTCCGCGCGCACCGCGATGACGAATAGCGGCACGGCGGCGAGGATGAGAAACACGAGAACCGTGCCCCGCTGCGCGAACCAGCGTGCCTGCATCCCGTCGCGCTCGGCGGTCCAGCGGCTGAGGGTATGGGGCAGGGCAAGGGTGCCCAGCAGGACGGTCAGGCCGAGAACCATGGCCTGCCCCGGCGGCATCGTGCGCGTCAGCGCGAGCATTTCCTCGGCCACCGCAATCTCATGCAGCAGGGCACCGGGGGCGAGATGGGGCACCACGATCCCGGTCTGCGCCATGGCGAGCCAGAGGGCGGGCACCAGAATACCCACGAAGAGAACCAGATACAGGGCCGCCTGCGCCGGGAGCATCGTCTCCAGCCCGCCGGGCAGCAGAGCCAGCAGGACGAGAACGGCCACGAGCGGCACCACCTGCCAGCCGGGCACTCCGAGCACCGCCTCCGCCAGCAGGGCCGCGAATCCGAACTGGAGCGTCAGGATCGCGATCCCGGTCAGGACGAGCAGCACCGTCATGATCGGCCCGGCCCGCTCCCCGAACCGCCATTGCACCCAGTCAGACAGTGACCGCGCCCCGGAATCGGCCAGCCACGGGGCGATCACGGTCTGCACGAGAACGATGCCGCCGACGATGCCGCCGATCAGCATATAAGCCACCGGACCCTGCATCAGCATGACGCTTGCCACGCCGACCGTGCCGAAGCCGGAAATCCAGGCGGCGGCGGCTCCGTAGGGTGTCAGGGCCGTCGGGCCGTCCCGGACGGGGGAAAGAAAAGCGCCGCTCTCGCTCACGAGCGTCACGCGCCCGATCCGCCAGAGCACGACCCCCATGGCGAGGATATGCAGCCACAGCAACAGACAGGGCGAAACGCCCATGGTCTCCAGCAGTGCCGTGAAGGCCAGCCACCCGATTGTCGCGATGATCCAGAGCGCGATGCCCTTGCCGGAGGGGGCGTTCATGGCTCCGCGCGATCCGGCTCGTCATCCCCGGCAGGTGCCGATCCGCCCGCGAGGGCGATCAACAGCAGGGGTCCGCCCAGCAGCAGGATGAACGCCGCCCACGGAAAACCGAAGAGGCTCGCTCCGGGCAGCCATCCGGCGACCACGGGCATCAGGATCACGACCGCGATCACGGCCAGCATCCTGTAGAGCGCTCCCTGTTTTCCCATCGTCCCTCTTCCCCCGATCAATCCGGCGCGAGCATATACCCGGCGCCGCGCACCGTCTGTAGATATCGCGGGGCTTTGGGATCTTCCTCTATCTTGCGGCGCAGGCGCGTCACCTGCACATCCACCGCCCGTTCCTGTGCGCCGCCCTCGTCTTCCGTGCCGTTCTCGCCGAGCAGCGCGGAGCGGGAGACCGGCTGACCGGGCTGTTTCGAGAGGATACGCATCATCGTCGCCTCCGCCGTGGTCAGGCGCAGGGGGGCACCGTCGCGCCACAATTCGCCCCGCACCATGTCATAGCGACAGATGCCGAGCGAGAGGGTCTTGGGCGGCTCCGCTTTTTCGGTGACGATGGCCGGCTCCACCACCCGGCGCAGGATCGCGGCGATCCTCAGCAGCAATTCGCGGGGTTCAAAGGGTTTGGGCAGATAGTCATCGGCCCCCGATTCCAGCCCGTCGATGCGGTCATCCGGCTCCGATTTGGCCGTCAGCAGCAGGATCGGCGTCTCCAGCGTCTCGCGAAGGGCGCGGGTCAGGGACAGCCCGTCCTCTCCCGGCATCATCACGTCGATTACCAGCAGGTCGAAGGACAGCAGGTCGAGCAAACGCCGCGCATGGGCCGCATCCCGTGCGGCGGTGACGGTATATCCGTTCCGGGCCAGATACTTCTTGAGCAATGTGCGGATACCGTCGTCGTCATCGACGACGAGGATGTGGGAAGGATCGGTCATTCGGTGGCATCCGGTGCATCATAAACCATTCCGAGGATATCATCGCGGGCGTCCCCGTCAATCATCAGGGCCGTCACGGCGCGAAACCCCGCCACCGCCTCCGGCCCCGCCTCGCGGAAAGCGCGGGCCAGACGCTCACGCTGGGCTTCGGCGAGGGCGCCCTCGAAAGCGCGGCCCTGCTCGGTCAGGGTCAGCAGGCGCTGGCGGCGGTCTTTCTCGCCGGGGATGCTGTCCACCAGGCCGTCCTCGGTCAGGGGCCTGAGCACCCTGGCGAGCGATTGCTTGGTGATGCCGAGAATATCGAGCAGGCCCGCGACGCTGATCCCCGGCCTGCGGCCTATGAAATGCAATGCGCGATGATGGGCGCGCCCGTATCCCCGCTCGTGCAGGATGCGGTCGGGATCGCTGGTGAAGGCGCGATAGGCGAAGAACATCAGTTCCGCCCCTTCCCGCAGCTTTCGCCCGGTCAGGAAAAGGCGGTCATCGCCATGGCGGCGCAGGGCGCGCAGAGTCGGGGAATCGGGCATCACCGCCTTCACGATTTATGTCAGGACTGTTGACATAAAACTACGCCCTTGATAGCTCTCGCGCAACAAAACAATTCAAATTTCCGCTCTGGCGCAATGCAGGACCACCACAATGGCAGAGATCATCCCCTTCGACGACCGTGACGGCTTTATCTGGTACGACGGGGAGCTGGTGGAATGGCGCGATGCGAAGCTGCATGTGCTCAGCCACGGGTTGCATTACGCCTCGTCGGTTTTCGAGGGAGAGCGGTGTTATTCCGGCGAAATCTTCAAGAGCCGTGAGCATACCGAACGCCTGCACAGTTCCGCCGGGATGATGGGCTTCGAGATTCCCTATTCGGTCGATGAGATCGAGGCGGCGAAAACCGCGACCCTCGCCGCGAACGGCCTGACCGAAGCCTATGTCCGCCCCGTGGCGTGGCGCGGATCGGAAATGATGGCCGTTGCGGCACAGAAAACCAGAATTCACCTCGTCATCGCGGCATGGGAATGGCCGAATCTCTTCGGCGACGTGAAGGGTGTGCGGCTCGACATGGCCGAATACAGGCGTCCTTCTCCTGAAAGCGCCCCCTGCCATGCCAAGGCCGCCGGTCTCTACATGATCTGCACCCTGTCCAAACACGCTGCGGAGGCGAAGGGCTATACCGATGCCCTGATGCTCGACTGGCGCGGGCGCGTGGCCGAGGCCACCGGGGCCAATGTCTTCTTCTACAAGGACGGCGAGATCCACACCCCCGATCCCGATTGCTTTCTGAACGGCATCACCCGCCGCACCGTGATCGGAATGCTCAGGGACCGGCAGATCCCCGTCCACGAGCGCGCGATCATGCCCGATGAACTGGGCGGGTTCGAGCAGGCTTTCCTCTGCGGCACCGCCGCCGAAGTGACCCCCGTGGAGGAGATCGGCCCGCATACCTACGAGGTCGGCGATTTCGTGAAGGGTCTGGCGCAGGACTATAACGATCTGGTCAATCGCCGCATCCCTGCCTGACCGCCTCCGCTCGATTCCCCCCCCTTCGCCGCCCCGGCCCCCGCGCACACTGACCCTCCCCCTACGAGGAGATCAGCGGCACACCATCCGCCACCACCCAGTCGGGCGGCGGTTCCTCCAGAA
>CAKZUT010000130.1 GCA_937922185.1 uncultured Neomegalonema sp. | reverse complement strand
ATCCTGATCCGCAATGAGGAATACGATATCGAGGTGTTCCGGCGCGTTCTCGACGTGAATCTGACGGGGACGATGCGGTGTTGTCTGGCGGCGCATCCTCTGCTGGCGGCTTCCGGCGGGGCGATCGTGAATACGGCGTCGATGCTCAGCACCTTCGGCGGGCCGCTGGTCCCGGCCTATTCGGCATCGAAGGGCGGTGTCGCGCAACTGACCAAGGCGCTGGCCGGGAAATGGGCGGCGGACGGTATCCGCGTCAACGCCGTCGCGCCGGGGTGGATCGAGACGGAGATGACCCAGGGGCTGCGCGAGGCCCCCGACCGCGAGGCCGCGATCATGGCCCGCACACCCCTCAACCGCTGGGGACAGACGCGCGAGGTCGGGGCGCTGGTGAAATGGCTGCTATCCGGCGAGGCGAGTTTCGTGACAGGCTCGGTCTATCCGGTCGATGGCGGCTATCTGGCATTATAGGGAGACTTGAGATGGACGGAACAACACCCGAATACGACGCGCGGACCCCCTATCAACTGCCGTTTCCGAAGGAAGCGCAGGAGGAAATCGTCATTCCGCAGGCGATCCCGGAGGATGAACGCCTGTGGGTGCCGCAGACGGAGAACGTATGGTTCCGCCCGCTCTGCCTGAACCGCTCGCAGGGGTACTGGATGAACCTGCTGCGGGTTCGCAAATCCGGGGTGCTGTCGCGGCATCGGCATCCGCAGCCGGTGCATGGCTTCGTGCTGAAGGGGCGGTGGCATTATCTGGAGCATGACTGGATGGCCGAGGAAGGCAGCTATGTCTACGAACCGCCCGGCGAGACGCATACGCTGGTGGTGCCGGAGGGCGTGGAGGAGATGATCACGTATTTTCAGGTCAACGGCGTGATGTGCTACGTCGATCCCTGGGGCAAGGTTCTCGGGTATGAGGACGTCTTCACGAAGATCGACCTGTGCAAGAAGCATTTCGACGAGGTGGGCCTGGGCGCGGATTACGTCGATCAGTTCATACGTTAGGATAACCGCCCCCCATGATCGAATTCGCGCTGGCTGTCTTTTTTCTGATCATCACGCCGGGGCCGGGGGTTCTCTCGACCGCCGGGGTGGGGTCGGCCTTCGGGTACAGGCCGGGGCTGGCCTATGTGGGCGGGTTGTTCGTGGGGAACAATCTTGTGGCGCTGCTGGTGATCTCGGGGCTGGCCGCATCCGCGCTCGCGGTGCCGTGGCTGCGGGTGGTGCTGGCCTGGGGATCGGTGGCATATCTGGTCTATCTGGCCGCGAGGATCGCATTCGCAGGATCGAAGGTCGCGTTCATGGAGGCGGATCGCGCGCCGGGGTTCTGGAACGGGCTGGCGCTGCAACCGATCAATCCGAAGGCCTATGCGGTCAATATGACGTTCTTTTCCGGTTTTGCCTTCATGCCGGACTCGCTGTGGACGGAAACAGCGATCAAAGTACTGATCTTCAACGCGATCTGGGTGCCGCTGCATCTGGCATGGCTATGGGCCGGGGTCACGCTGCGGCGGCTGGAACTGCCCGCGCGGACGCAGCGGGCGATCAATATCGCCATGGCGCTTTCGATGCTGATGGTGGTCGCGCTGGCGATCTACGCGCAGGGAGGCGGGTGATGAATGTCGTGCTGACGGAGACGATCACGGGGCCTGCGGCATGGCGGGGCCGCGATCTGGCGGATGACCCCGCATGGTGCGTAACGCTGTCGGCGGAGGATATCGCGCAGATCGACGCGGCGCTGGACGTGGCGCGCAGGCGGGGAGCGGCCTTCCCGGCGATGGGGCGAGAGGATTTCCCCCTGCCCGGCCTCGCGCCTCTGCTGGCCGATATCGCCGGGCGGCTGGAGAACGGCCCCGGCTTCGCAGTGCTGCGCGGGGTGCCGACGGGGCGGTATTCCGATGACGAGATCGCGACGGTCACCTATGGCATCGGCCTGCATATGGGCAAACCGGTGACACAGAACCCCGCAGGCGACCTGCTCGGCACGGTGATGAATGTCGGCGATCCCGCGCGCAAGGATACGCGGGTCTACCAGACCAATGCCTATCTGCCCTACCATACCGATCCGTCCGACGTGGTGGGCCTGATGTGTGTACGGCCCGCAAAGCGCGGGGGGTTGAGCAGCCTCGTGAGCGCGGCGTCGATCCATAACGCCTTGCTGGAGAAGCACCGGGAGTTGCTTGGTGTGCTCTACCGGCCCTTTCATTACGCGCATCTCTCGACCGAGGGGGTCGGGCGCTCTCCGCTGTTCAGCTGGCACGGGGGCAAGCTGGCCTGCCGGTATCTGCGCCAGTATATCGAACTGGGGCACGAGGAGCGGGGCGAGACGCTGTCGGCGGTGGAGAAAGCGGCGCTCGATGCCTTCGACGCTGTTTCGCAGGATGCCGGTTTGCGGCTCGACATGATGCTGGAACCGGGGGATCTGCAATTCGCGAATAATTACGCGGTGCTGCATTCCCGGACGGATTTCGAGGACGATCCGGCCCTGCCGCGCAAGATGCTGCGATTATGGCTGAAGATGCCGAATGCCCGCATACTGGCCCCGGATTTTCCGGGAAGGAACGGATTCGGAAGCCCGTCCTGATGACCCGCAATCACCGGAGCCGGGGCGGCGGGGGCCGCGAATCCATCGTCATGCCGGAGGGTGCCCCGTGACGCTGTTCATGCCCGATTATCGCGAGACGCCCTATTGGTGGGATCAGGCCGCCCCGCGTGACCTGCCGAAATCCGCCTTCCGTCAGCGCGCGGATGTGGTGGTGATCGGATCGGGCTATACCGGCCTGAATGCCGCGCTGGAAACCGCGCGCGGCGGGCGGGAGACGCTGGTGCTGGAGGCCGGTGACGCCGGTTCGGGGTGCAGTACCCGGAACGGAGGGCAGGTCAGCACCAGCATCAAGCCGACCGTCACCGAGCTGACCCGCAGGCACGGGCAGGAGCGCGCCCGCGCGATCCATGACGAGGGCGCGGCCTCGCTGGCATGGATCGGGGCATTCATCGGGGATGAGGGGATCGCCTGCGACTTCCGTGTCGCGGGGCGCTATCACGCCGCGCATTCCCCGCAGCATTACGAAGCCCTCGCCCGGTCGATCGCCACTCCCGAATCCGGCGAGGACGACGGTGCCCATGCCGTGCCCCGGACCGAGCAGCTCAGCGAACTGGGCAGTGACCTCTATCATGGCGGGGTCGTCTATCCGCGCCATGCGGCCCTGCATCCGGCGAAATATCATCGCGGATTGCTGGATCGGGTTCTGGCGGCAGGGGCCGATATCCGCGCCCATTGCCCCGCTCTGAAAATCGACCGGCAACGGGGCGGCTATAGGATCTCGACCCCGGACGGCACCATCGAGGCGCGTGACGTGATCGTCGGCACCAATGGCTATACAGGACGCGCGACCCCGTGGCATCGCCGCCGGGTCATCCCCATCGGCAGCTATATGATCGCCACCGAACCCCTGCCCCCCGCGCTGATGGACGAGATATTCCCCACGGACCGGGTGGTCAGCGATACCCGCAAGGTCGTCTATTACTACCGCGCCTCGCCGGATCGCACGCGCGTCATCTTCGGCGGGCGCGTCTCGTCGGGCGAAACCGACCCCCGGCTCAGCGGGCCGAAGCTGCATACCGAGATGCTGCGCCTGTTCCCGCAGCTTTCCGGCACACGGATATCGCATTCATGGCTCGGAACGGTGGCCTATACCTTCGATGATCTGATGCATACGGGGGTGGAGGACGGCATTCATTACGCGATGGGGTATTGCGGGTCGGGCATCGCGATGGCCAGTTATCTCGGAATGCGGACGGGGCGGCGTGTGCTGGGCCTGACCGACAGCGGGACCGCGTTCGATGGCCTGTCCTTCCCGACACGGCCTTTCTACACGGGCAATCCGTGGTTCCTGCCCGCCGCCGTCGCGTGGTATCGGTGGAGGGACAATCGGGCGATGCGCCGGAAAGCGGGCTGCCCCCCGGCGCACTCCTGACCCGACCTGATCGCGGATCTCTGAAGCGTGTCGTGTTCAGGTCGGATCGGAAT
>CAKZUT010000129.1 GCA_937922185.1 uncultured Neomegalonema sp. | reverse complement strand
TAGAGGCCGTCCCTGGCGAGGAGGGCGTCGTGGGGGCCGTCCTCCACGATACGGCCCGCATCCAGGACGACGATGCGGTCGAGATGGGCGATGGTCGAGAGGCGGTGGGCGATGGCGATGACGGTCTTGTCCCGCATCATGTCGGTCAGTTCGGACTGGATTTCGGCTTCGACCTCCGAGTCGAGCGCCGAGGTGGCTTCGTCCAGCACGAGGATAGGGGCGTCCTTGAGGATGGCGCGGGCAATGGCGATGCGCTGGCGCTGACCGCCGGACAGCTTCACGCCGCGCTCGCCGATATGGGCGTGGTAGCCGCTGCGCCCGTGGGGGTCGGTGAGGTCGCGGATGAAATCGTCGGCGCGGGCCTGTCCTGCGGCTGCCTTCGCCGCGCGGATGGCTTCCGGCGCGTCGTGATCGCCGGGATAGCCGTAGAGAATGTTATCGAGAGCCGAGCGGTTGAACATCGCGGTTTCCTGCGTCACCACCGCGATCTGGCGGCGCAGGCTTTCCTGCGTGAGGGTCCGCAGGTCGTAGCCGTCTATGGTGATGCGACCCTTCTCGATATCGTAGAGGCGCAGCAGCGCACTGACGATGGTGGATTTGCCCGCCCCCGAGCGCCCGACCAGCCCGACCCGCTCACCGGGAGAAATGGCGAGGGAGAGGCCGCTGACGCCACCGACGCCCCGGTCATACTGGAAGGTCACGTCCTCGAAGCGGATCGCGCCCCTGACGGCGGGCAGGGTCAGGGCAGGCTTCGCATCGACGATGCCGTGTTTTCTGGCCAGCGTGCCCGCGCCGTCCTCGATGGTGCCGAGATTCTCGAAGACGCCGATGGCGCTCCAGGACACCCATCCGCTCATCTGGGTCGCGCGCAGGATCATCGCCGTGGCCGCGCCGAGATCGCCGATGCTCGCGCGCCCCTCGGACCACAGCCAGAGCGCCACGGCAATGATCGCCGCGCTGCCGAGAGTATTGATGATATTGAGGCCGACCCGCACGTTGAGCGAGGCGCGTCCGAAATCGATCGCCGTGTCATGCATCGTCGCGAGGCCCCGCCGGGCATAATCCTTCTCGCGGTTCTCATGGGCGAACAGCTTGACGGTCGCGAAATTGGTGAAGCTGTCCACGAAGCGCCCGTTGACCGCCGCGCGCGCCTCTGCCCTGGCCTTCGCGGCGGCGCGGATGACCCTGAGTTGCGAGGCGATATAGAGGCCGAGACCCACGAACCAGATCAGCGTCAGGAGAGCCAGCCACCCGCTCGTGCCCAGCAGAACCAGCGCCATGACGAAGACATAGACGACCAGCATCCCCAGGGCCATGATCGTGTCCATCGTCGCGGTGACGAGCGCCCCCGCCGTCTGCATCTGTTTCGAGGCGATGCGCCCTGCGAAATCATCCTGAAAGAAGCCCAGCGTCTGGCCGAGGGTATGCCGGTGCAGCCGCCAGAGAGCGCGCACCGACAGGTTGGGGCCGAGGGCGAGGGTCTGATACGCGCCCTGTATGATCTGGGCGAGGGGCCTGAGCAGGCAGAACACCACGGCGGCAATGGCGACGGACCAGCCGTGTTCGGCGAAAAAGTCTTCGCGCCCGGTCTCTGTCGCCATGTCGATCAGCTCGCCGAGATACCACGCGACCCAGACATCGAGCGCGCCATAGGCGAGGGTGGCGATGCCCAGACCCACCAGCACCCAGCGAAACTCCCCCAGTGCCCAGCGCAGGAACGCCATGAGGTCGGCGGGCGGGCGCGGGTCGGGATCGGGCCGGAAGGGAGGGAAGGCGTCTTCAAAGGGACGGGTGAAACGACTCATGGCGCTGATGTAGTCGGGTTCACGGTGTCGTCGAGAAAGGCCTGTGCCACAACCGCTATGCCGCCGCCCCGTCCTCCGCATCGGGCCAGAGCCTGTTCATCTGTGCCGAGCGCCCGTCCCCCTGAACCAGCCGCACATGCCGGCGGCGCAGGGCGCGGGGATGATCGGCCCCGCAGGAATGGGCGATCAGATTTACGCCGTGTTCCATCCGCTTCACGAAATTGGCGACCCGCACGGATTTGACCTCCGGGTCGAGGCCCTTTTGCAGGCGTCTGTCATGGGTCGTGATGCCGGTCGGGCAGGTATTCTTGTTGCATTTCAGCGACTGGATGCAGCCGAGGGCGAACATGAAGCCGCGCGCCGAATTCACGAAATCGGTCCCCGCGCAATAGGCCCAGGCGACCTCGGCGGGCGTGACCAGCTTGCCCGAGGCGATGACCCTGATGCGCTGGCGCAGGCCCTGACGGACCAGCGTATCGACCACGATGGGCAGCGCCTCGCGGATCGGCAGCCCGCAATTATCCATCAGCGGCATGGGGGCGGCTCCGGTGCCGCCGTCGCCGCTGTCCACCGTGATGAAATCCGGGGCCGAGGCCGGACCGCGCCGGTGTATCTCCTCGCAGAGTTCCTCCAGCCAGTCCTCGGCACCGATCACTGTCTTGATGCCCGTGGGCTTGCCCGTGACGGTGCGAACCCGGTCGATGAAATCGAGCAGGGCGGCGTTATCGGGGATATCGGGGTGGCGGTTCGGAGAGATCGAATCCTCGCCTTCGGGAATGCCCCGGATCTGCGCGATTTCGGGGGTGATTTTCGAGCCGGGCAACATGCCGCCCTTGCCCGGTTTCGCGCCCTGACTGAGCTTGACCTCGAACATGCGGACGCTGGCATGGGCCGCGACCTCGCGCAGCTTTGTCTCGTCGAGCGCGCCGTCCTTCGTGCGGACGCCGTATTTTGCCGTGCCGATCTGGAAGACCACATCGCAGCCCCCCTCCAGATGGAACGGCGACAGGCCGCCCTCGCCGGTATTGAGCCAGCATCCGGCCTGTTTGGCCCCCCGCGACAGGGCGAGGATGGCGGGTCTGGAGATCGAGCCATAGCTCATGGCGGAGATATTGATGAGCGAACGGGCGGCATAAGGGTTCGGCGTTCCCTCGCCGATGATGACCGCCGGTGCCATGGTGTCATGCTCGTCCATCACCGGATAGGGCGCATTGACGAAGATCGCGGTGCCCGGCGGGGTCAGGCTGCGCGTCGAGCCGAAGGCGGACGTGTTGTCCTCGCCATGGGCGGATTTGTGTATCCAGTCGCGTTCGGCCCGGTTGAAGGGCATTTCCTCGCGGTCCATGGCGAAGAAATACTGCCGGAAGAATTCTCCGAGGGTCTGGAACAGATAGCGGAAGCGCCCGATGACCGGATAGTTGCGCCGAACGGCATCTTTCGTCTGGGTGATATCGATGACGAAAAGCACAAGAACGGCGAGGACGATCAGCCCGAGAACGAACAGCAGAATGTTCGACAGCAGGATCACCCCGTCGAGCATGGGGAACATTTCGGTCATGGGGAAACTCTCCGGCGTGAAATATCTGCCGCAGAGTTAGCGCGTCCGGCGGCAAAGGGCGACCCCTGAGCGGTCGCCCTCCGCGACACTGTTATCAGGCTTTCAGGACGCCGCTTTTCTTGGCCGCGTCCGTGGCGAGCAGGTCCATGAGCGGCGGTGACAGGGCATCATAGGGTTCAAGGCCCAGTTCCTTCAGCCTTGCGCGAATCCCGTCCATGCGATCCGGGCTGACACCGCCCTCAATGGCCGAGGATACGAAAGCGGCGAATTCCGCCGGAGACCAGCCCGCGTCGCGCGACAATTCGGTATGCACGAAGTCGAGGCCATGGAAGGGATGCGCCGTATTTTCGATCCGCCCGTACATATGCGCGCCGCAGTCGCGGCAGGCATGGCGCTGGATCGCCGCCGCCTCGTCCACGATATGCAGCTTTTCGGCATTGGCCGTGACCGAAACATGGTCCCGCCCGACGACGGCGATTTGCGAGAAATCGGCCCCGGCGGGCTTCCAGCATTTCGTGCAGCCGCAGATGTGATTATGCGCCGTCTGCGCGCTGATCGAGACCTCGACCGGATTCTGGGTGCAGAGGCACGAGATCGTGCCGCCCGTGAAAGTGTCGGCCCCCGGTTTCACGCCGTGATCCACCGCCGGATGGATCTTCACGCCGCTTGTGTCGATCCCCGACCCTGAATGTTGAGGTGCCGCCGCCGCACCGCCGCCGCCGAAGAGACTGGATAGAAATCCCATAGTATCCTCCCATAATTTTTCCGGGCTTTTCTCGTGATGCCCTGACATGACCTTGCGTCAGGAATCCCCGAATCGCAAGAAATCGTCGTTCGGGAACTTTCGCACCGCTTGTGATGACTGTGGTTCCACAGCGGTTTTGCTTGGTTCTGCGGGAATGGACCGGGCTTGCGGGGCGCTGCGGGGTCGCCGCATCGTGCCCTCGCAAGCGCATTGTACGGGGGCGATGATATTGTTAAGAACGCGCGAAACCTCCTTTCCCAGAAGCCGAAAGACACGATCATGGCTGCACCGAAGACGCTCTACGACAAGATCTGGGACGCCCATGTCGTCCATGAAGCCGATGACGGCACCTGCCTTCTCTATATCGACGCGCATCTCGTGCATGAGGTGACGTCGCCCCAGGCCTTCGAGGGGCTTCGCATGACGGGCCGCACGGTGCGCCACCCGGAAGCGACGCTGGCCGTGCCGGATCATAATGTCCCCACCTCCGACCGGGCGCTGGGCATCGAGGACGAGATGTCGCGCATTCAGGTCGAGGCGCTGCGGACGAACGCCGCCGAATTCGGGATCGAAATGTTCGATGTCATGGATATCCGGCAGGGCATCGTCCATATCATCGGGCCGGAGCAGGGCATGACCCAGCCGGGGATGACCATCGTATGCGGTGACAGCCATACGGCGACTCACGGGGCATTCGGGGCGCTTGCCCACGGCATCGGCACGTCGGAGGTCGAGCATGTGCTGGCCACCCAGACGCTGATCCAGAAAAAATCGAAGAACATGAAGGTCGAGATCACCGGCAAGCTGCCTCTGGGTGTCACGGCCAAGGATATCACGCTCACGGTGATCGGCCAGACCGGCACGGCGGGCGGCAACGGCCATGTCATCGAATATTGCGGCGAGGCCATCGAGGCGCTGTCGATGGAAGGGCGGATGACCGTGTGCAACATGGCCATCGAGGGCGGAGCGCGCGCGGGCCTGATCGCGCCGGATGCCAAGACCATCGCGTATGTGAAGGGTCGCCCGAAAGCGCCTACCGGCGACGACTGGGACAAGGCCGTCGCTTACTGGGAAACGCTGAAATCCGACGAGGGCGCGCATTACGACAAGGTTATCACCATCCGCGCCGAGGATATCGCGCCCGTGGTGACCTGGGGCACCTCGCCCGAGGATGTGCTGCCCATCGACGCCGTGGTGCCCGCGCCGGAGGATTTCGAGGGCGGCAAGGTCGATGCCGTGAAACGTTCGCTGGACTATATGGGCCTGACGCCGGGGACGAGGTTCTCGGATATCGAGGTGGATACGATCTTCATCGGCTCCTGCACCAATGGCCGCATCGAGGATATGCGCGAGGTCGCCGCCGTGATGGAGGGCCGCAAGGTCAAGGACGGCCTGCGCGCCATGATCGTCCCCGGTTCGGGCCTCGTGAAGGCGCAGATGGAGAAGGAGGGGCTGTCGGAGAAGCTGGCCGGGGCGGGCTTCGATATCCGCGAGCCGGGTTGCTCCATGTGCCTCGGCATGAACCCCGACCAACTCGCCCCCGGCGAACGCTGCGCCTCCACTTCCAACCGCAATTTCGAGGGGCGTCAGGGTCGGGGCGGTCGCACGCACCTCCTGTCGCCCGCCATGGCGGCGGCGGCGGCGGTAACGGGAAAGCTGACGGATGTGCGGGAACTGGAGTGATCATCCGCCCCCGATCCTGTAGCCAAACCTGAAAAGAGCGGAAGGGGCCTCGGTGGCCCCTTCATGCTATCGCGCAAATCCATGCATCCTTTTTCCATCCGACGTCCATCGACCCTTTGATCTTCTCCGCCAACGCGATAGATCAGGCACGAAAGGCGCTTGGGCATCCCTTGCGCCCGTCATCGACAATCTAGGGGATATCGCACAATGTCTTTTGAACTGCCTGACCTGCCCTACGCACACGACGCCCTCGCTTCGGGTGGCATGTCGGAGGAAACCCTCCAGTATCACCACGACATTCACCACAAGGCCTATATCGACAAGACCAACGAGATGATCGCGGGCACCGACCACGAGGGCAAATCCCTTGAGGAGATCATGGTCGCCGCCTACAAGGCCGACAATACCGGCCTGATGAACCAGTCCACCCAGGCATGGAACCACATCCAGTTCTGGAACTGGATGAAGCCCAATGGCGGCGGCGCGATGCCCTCCGAGCTTGAAAAGCGCATCACCGACAGCTTCGGCAGCGTCGGTGACTTCAAGAAGGCGTTCCAGCAGGGCGGCGCGGGCCAGTTCGGTTCGGGCTGGGTCTGGCTGACGCTCAACGGCGACAAGCTGGCCATTCTCGCCACCCCCAACGGCGTCAACCCCGAATGCGTGGGCCAGACCTCGCTGCTCGGCTGTGATGTGTGGGAGCATTCCTACTATATCGACTTCCGCAACAAGCGGCCCGCCTATCTGGAGAACTTCCTCGACAATCTCGTCAACTGGGAGAATGTGGCCGAGCGCCTGTCGAACGCAGGCGCGGCCTGACCGACACTGCCGTCCCGATGACAGGAAAGGACGCCCGCACGGGCGTCCTTTTGGCGTTGTGGGCCTTTGTCATCTGGGGCCTGTCGCCGCTGTTCTTCGCCCTCGTGAACGATGTGCCGCCCATGGAGGTCGTCGCCCACCGTATCCTGTGGTCTATGCCGGTCATCGCGGTCTATGCCATGCTGACCGGACGGTGGCAGCGGTTTCTGGAGGCCGGTCGCGAGGGGCGCACGATGCTGGCCCTTGTCGCCGCCACGGCGTTCATCTCGGTCAACTGGTTCGTCTTCATCTTCGCCATCCAGCTTGGCCAGACCGCGCAGGCCAGTTTCGGCTATTACATCTACCCCATTCTCGCCGTGCTTCTGGGTGCGATTGTCTTCCGCGAGCGGATCACGCGCCTGCAATGGATCGCGGCGGCGCTCTGTGTGGCGGGGGTGCTGCTCATCGCCGCCGAGCGCGGCACGATGCCGTGGATCGCCCTCATCGTGGCGGTCACCTTCGCGATCTACGGCATTATCCGCAAGACCATCGCCGTTGGCCCTCTGGTCGGTGTGTTATGGGAACTGACCCTCGTATCGGGGCCGTTGCTGGCCTATCTGGTCTATGTGGAGGGCGGCGCGTTCCTGACGGATGCCCGCACGGCACTGCTGCTCGCCGGTTGCTCGCTGTTCACCGGCATCCCGCTGGTGATGTATGTCGAGGCGGCAAAACGCCTGCAATTCTCGACCGTCGGTGTTCTCTTCTACCTCAACCCCACTCTTCAGTTCGTCTCCGCCCTCATCATGGGCGAGGTGCTCAGCCTGCCGGTCCTCGCTGCCTTCGGCATCATCTGGGCCGGGGTCGCGCTCTATTGCCATGACCTGATGCGCCGCCGCTGAACGCCGCTTGCGCGATGCCCTTCATGCTCTACCATGCCATCATACCAACGCAGGAGCGCCCCCATGACCGATCCCGACATTATCCTGCATAACTACCCCCAGTCCCCGGTCGCCGAGAAAGCGCGCGTTGCCTTCGGTATCAAGGGGCTGGCATGGCGTTCGGTCGAGATACCCCGCATCCCGCCGAAACCCATGCTGACCGTCCTGACCGGTGGCTATCGCCGCACGCCCGTGATGCAGATCGGCGCGGATATCTACTGCGATTCCCAGTGCATCCTGCACGCGCTGGAGCGCCGCCACCCGTCCCCGTCCTTCTATCCGACGCCGGAATCGGGCCTGCTGCGGTGTCTGGGTCGCTGGACCGACGGCGCGCTGTTCGATCTCAGCGTCAGGATCGTGCTCGGCTCGGCGGGGGATGCCCTGCCGCCGGAATTCGCCGAAGATCGCGGGCGTCTCTATTTCGGGCCGGATTGGGCGCGGGGCCTGAAGGAGGCCAACAGCGCGCTCCCTCATCTCGCCGCACAGATGCGCGTTGTCCTGCACTGGCTCGACGATCAGCTTGCCGACGGACGCAGATTCATCAGCGGCGATGCCCCCGCCGCCATTGATGCCCAGTTCTACCACGCCGTCTGGTTCATCCGGGGCCGTTGGGATCGCGGCCCGGCCTTCCTGTCCGAATTCGCCCGGCTCGAACGGTGGGAGGCCGACATCGCCGCCCTCGGCCACGGCACCATGACCCCCATGAGCGCCGGGGAGGCCATCGCCGTCGCCAGAGCCGCCGAGCCGACGACCACGCCGGGCATAACCGACCCTCTCGACCCGCAGGGCCTCGCTCCGGGCATGGCAGTGACCGTCTCACCCGATCTCGACGGCGGCGAGCAACCCGTGCAGGGGGTCATCGTCAGCGCGACGGCGGATACGGTCACCCTCCGGCGCAGCGACCCCGAAACCGGCACGATCCATGTTCATTTCCCCCGCGCAGGCTATCGCGTGGATATCGCCTGACGGGCGGAACGGCCTCTATCCCAGCGCCAGATCGACCGCTTCCTCCGGCGTCTTCGCAACGGCATAGAAATCGTTGAACCGCATATGCATGAATCCCTGTTCGGTGAAATGCGCGAACAGATCCAGCAGGCGCGTCCAGTACCCGTTCGTATCCACGAAAACGAGCGGTCTCTCATGCAATCCGAGTTGCCGCCATGTCAGTGTCTCGATGGTTTCGTCCAGCGTACCGGGGCCACCGGGCAACACGATGAAAGCATCGGCATTGGCGAACATCACCTTCTTGCGCTCATGCATGGTTTCGGTGCGG
>CAKZUT010000128.1 GCA_937922185.1 uncultured Neomegalonema sp. | reverse complement strand
CCGTGCGCGTCACACCACCCTGACCGTGAGCGACCCCACGCCCTCGATGCTGGCCTCCATCGTGTCGCCCCTCGACACCGCCGCGACGCCCGAAGGGGTTCCCGACAGGATGACGTCGCCCGCCGCCAGTTCAAAATAGTCGGACAGATAGGAAATCATCTCCGGCACCTTCCAGATCATCTGGTCGAGATCGCCGGTCTGGCGTGCCGCGCCGTTGACCGTGAGGCTGACCGCGCCGCGCGCGGGGTGACCGATATCGGAGGCCGGGTACAGCGGGCCGGTGGGGGCCGACCGCTCGAAAGCCTTGCCGATTTCCCACGGGCGGCGCAGTTCCTTGGCCTCGCCTTGCAGGTCACGCCGGGTCATGTCGAGGCAGACGGCATAGCCGTATACATGGTCGAGCGCGCCCGCGACCGGGATCGAACGGCCCCCCGATTTCAGGGCCACGAGCATTTCCAGCTCGTGATGCACATCCGATGATTTCACCGGATAGGGAAATTCGCCGCTTTCATCGAGATTGTCGGGGTTCTTCTGGAAAAAGAAGGGCGGATCACGATCCGGGTCGCCCCCCATCTCGATGGTATGGGCGGCGTAGTTGCGCCCGATGCAATAGACCCGGCGCACCGGAAAGCGCCGATCGGTCCCCATGACGGACAGGGCAGGAGGCATCGGGGCGTCGATCACGAAATCGGACATAAAGGTCTCCATTAAAGTGCCGGTTGGCTGGACGGGCTTGTACACTATCTGGCAAAGCAACGGAAAGGGCGGCACTGCGCCCGGTTTGGGAAGAGAAATCCGCAATGACAGCCCGTGTCATCCCCGTCGATCCCTTCGATCTCGTCGTTTTCGGCGCGACCGGCGATCTGGCCCGCCGCAAACTGATCCCGGCGCTCTATCACCGGCTCGCAGACGGACAGATGCCGGACGGGGCGCGGATCATCGGCACGGCGCGCAGCGCGCTGGATGCGGAGGGGTTCCGGGCGCTCGCCTCGGAGGCGCTGGAGGCTTTTGTCCCGGCGGAGGCACTGGATGCGGATATCCGGGGGCGGTTCCTGAACTGTCTCGACTATCTGCAACTGGATGTCAGCACGCCCGAAGGATGGGAAGATCTGCGCGGGATGCTCAGCACGGATGGGCGTCCCTGCGCCTATTACCTCTCCGTCGCGCCGCGTTTTTTCGGGATGATCGCGGAGGGCATAGGCCGGGCAGGGCTGGTGGAACCGAATACGCGCATCGTGGTGGAAAAGCCGCTGGGACGCGATCTGGCCTCGGCCAGGGCGCTGAACGCGCAGCTTGCCGAAGGGTTCGACGAGAGCCAGATCTACCGGATCGACCATTATCTGGGCAAGGAGACGGTGCAGAACCTCATGGCGCTGCGCTTTGCCAATGCGCTGTTCGAGCCGCTGTGGAATGCCCGGCATATCGACCATGTCCAGATCACCGTTGCCGAGAGCGTGGGGATCGAGGGGCGCGGCCCCTATTACGATCATGTGGGCGCGATGCGGGACATGGTGCAGAATCACCTGCTCCAGCTTCTGTGCCTGACCGCGATGGAACCGCCCGCGCGATTCGAGCCGGATGCCGTGCGTGACGAGAAGCTGAAAGTCCTGCGCGCACTGGAACCGATCGACGATCCGGCGGATGTGGTGCGCGGCCAGTACCGGGCGAACGGCACCGCGAAATCCTACCGCGAGGAGGCGGAGAACCCGGACAGCACGACGGAGAGTTTCGTGGCCCTTCGGGCGCGGGTGTCCAACTGGCGCTGGTCCGGGGTGCCGTTCTATCTTCGCACGGGCAAGCGGCTTCGCAACCGGGTGTCGGAAATCGCGATCCGCTTCCGGGACGTGCCTCATTCGATCTTTCCCGGCGTGGCCCCCCTGCCGAACATGCTGGCCATCCGGCTGCAACCCGATGAGGGGATCACCCTGTCCATGACCGTGAAAGACCCCGGCCCCGGCGGGATGCGCCTGACCGATACGACGCTGGACATGAGCTTTGCCGAGCGGCTGGCGACCACGGGGATGCGGATGCCCGATGCCTATGAACGGCTGGTGATGGACGTGATCCGGGGCGATCAGACCCTGTTCATGCGTGGCGATGAGGTGGAGACGGCCTGGGGCTGGATCGACCCGATCATCGCCGCATGGCAATCGGCCCCGCCGCCCCGCCCCTATGATCCCGGATCGTCCGGGCCGGAGGATGCGCTGATGCTGTTGCACCGGGATGGACGACGCTGGCGGGAGATAGAGGCATGAGGATCGAAACCCTGCCCGAAGCCGATCTCGGCCCCGCCCTCGCGAAGCGGGTCGCAAGCGATTTGCGCTCTGCGATCAGGACACGCGGACAGGCCGGGATCGCGGTGCCGGGCGGCACGACGCCCGCGCCGTTCCTCGCCGCGCTGGGGGCTGAAACCCTCGACTGGGGAAAGGTCTTCGTCACGCTCACCGATGAACGGCAGGTGCCGGTCGGGCATCCCCGGTCCAACCAGTCGCTCGTGTCGCGACATCTGTTGCAGGGCAGGGCCGGCGAAGCGGTTTTCGTGCCGCTTCTCGGCGGTGGCGCGGAGGGGGCGGTCGCCGCCTTGCTGCCCCTCGATATCTGTGTCCTCGGCATGGGTGACGACATGCACACGGCCTCGCTGTTTCCCGGTACGCCGGGGCTGGCCGATCTGCTCGATCCCGATACGGCGCTCAGTACGGCCACCGTCTCGCCGCCGGGCGCGGAGGAAGCGCGCATCACCCTGACCGCCCGCGCGCTGGTATCGGCGGCGCAGACCTATCTGCTCATCAGGGGCGCGGAGAAACGCGCGGCGCTGGACCGGGCCATGGCGGAAGACGACCGCACGAAAGCCCCGATCCGCGCCATCCTCGACGCCGCCCGCGCGCCCGTCATCTTCCATGCCCCCTGATCGCAGGCAGAATACGTGTCATGGACTACCTTCCCGAAATCGGGTGTCATGACGGAACGCCGTAAGGAGAGCACGATGATCCATCCGAGTATTAAGGATGTTGCTGCCCGTATCGTCGCCGGAGAGGACGCAGAATGATGGATACCCTCGCCCCCCATGCCGCGCGGATGCAGGCGACGAGCCTGCGGGCGCTGTTCGACGGCGACCCGGATCGCTTTGCGCGGTTTTCCTTTCGCATGGACGATCTGCTGGTCGATTGCTCGAAGGAGAAGATCGACGCCGCCGCGCTCGATGCGCTGCTCGCCATGGCGCGCGATGCCGGGATCGAGGCGGCGCGCGAGGCGATGGTCTCGGGCGCGAAGTGGAACCTGACCGAGGACCGCGCCGTGCTGCACATGGCCCTGCGCGGCGGGGCCGAGGCCCCAGAGGGCGACGATGTGGCGGGCACGCTCGACCGCTTTCTCGCCTTTGCCGAGGATGTGCGCGCCGGGCGATACGGGGCCGCATCCGGGCCGTTCACGGATATCGTCAATATCGGGATCGGCGGGTCCGATCTTGGCCCCGCCATGGTCGCGCGGGCGCTGGAGCCGGATCGTGACGGGCCGTGCCTGCATTTCGTCTCGAATGTCGATTCGGCGCATCTGACCGATACGCTCAAGGCACTCGATCCGGCCCGTACCCTCGTCATCGTCGCCTCGAAGACCTTCACGACGATGGAGACGATGATGAACGCCCGCACTGCCCGCGACTGGCTGCGCGCGGCGGTGGGCGAGGAGGCGGGGCGGCATATGGCCGCCGTCTCGACCAATATCGACGGCGCGGCGGAATTCGGGATCGAGGCCTCGCGCGTCTTCGGCTTCTGGGACTGGGTGGGGGGACGCTATTCGGTGTGGTCGGCCATCGGTCTGCCGGTCGCCATCGGTATCGGTGCGGAGGATTTTCGCGCCTTCCTTGCCGGAGCGGAGGCGATGGACCGGCATTTCCGGGAAACCCCGCCGGAGCGGAACCTGCCCGTGATCCTCGCCCTGATCGGGATATGGCGGCGCAATGCGATGGGCTGGCCGACCGTGGCGCTCATCCCCTATGACCAGCGGCTGGAGCGGTTTCCCGCCTATGTCCAGCAGCTCGACATGGAGAGCAACGGCAAGCGCACGGCGCGGGGCGGCGGGGCGGTCGGCACCGCAACCGGCCCCGTCATCTGGGGCGAGCCGGGGACGAACGCGCAGCACTCGTTTTTCCAGCTTCTGCATCAGGGAACCGATGTGGTGCCGGTCGATTTCATCGCCGCCGCCACCTCCCGCGACGGGGCGAGTGACCATCACACCGCGCTGCTGGCCAATTGTCTGGCGCAGGGGCAGGCCCTCGCCTTCGGGCGCAGCGAGGAGGAGGTGCGCGCGCGAATGGCCGGGGCGGACCCGGCGGAGATAGACCGGCTTGCCCCGCACCGCACGTTCCCCGGAGATCGGCCCTCCACGACCATTCTGCACCGGCGGCTCGATCCGTTCGCGCTGGGGCGGCTGATCGCGCTGTTCGAGCACAAGGTCTTCGTGCAGGGGGTGATATGGGATATCGACAGCTTTGACCAGTGGGGTGTCGAACTGGGCAAGGAACTGGCCACCGCCCTGCTGCCCGTACTGAACGGCGAGGCGGGGCCGGACCCCGATGCCTCCACCGCCGGGCTGATCGCGGCAATCGGGGAGTATGACCCATGATGACCATCGAGGATGTCTGCCGCCTCGCGCCGGTGGTGCCGGTGCTGGTGATCGACGATGCCGAGACGGCGGTGCCGCTGGCACAGGCCCTCGTCGCGGGGGGGCTGCGCGCGCTGGAGATCACGCTGCGGACCCCGGTGGCCCTCGATGCGATCCGCCGGGTCGCCGATGCGGTGCCCGAAGCCGTGGTCGGGGTGGGCACGCTGATGAATGCCGATGACGTGCGGGCCTCTGTAGCGGCGGGGGCGCGCTTCGGTGTCTCGCCGGGGTTCAGCGCGCGGATACTCGATGCCGCCGACGAGGCCGGATTGCCGATGCTGCCCGGTGTCGCCACCCCCTCGGAGGCGATGGCGGCAGCGGAGCGGGGCATGTCGGTGCTGAAATTCTTTCCGGCGGAGGCCAATGGCGGTGTGCCGGTTCTCCGGGCCTGGGCCAGCCCGCTGGCGGGGCTGCATTTCTGTCCCACGGGGGGGATCAATGCGGCGACCGCGCCGGATTATCTGGCGCTGCCCAATGTGATCTGCGTCGGGGGGTCGTGGGTCGCGCCCGAACGGGCGGTGGTGCAGGGCGACTGGGACACCGTGACCCGCCTTGCCGCCGAAGCCGGGGCGCTGGGCTGACCGTCAGGATCTGTCGCGGACCGATACGGCCCACAGAGCCGCAAGAAAGCCGGTGCCGCCGACCAGTGCGTAAACATCCCACTGGCGCAGGCCCGCCCCGACCAGAATGGCAGCCAGCAGGGCCGAGGACGCCATGGCCAGCGCATCCACCGTATTGGAGCAGGCGACGAAGCGTCCCCGTGCCTCCGGCGGTGCCTCGATCTGCAAGACGACGTTCAGGGGCGTGACATAGAGGCCCGAACAGGCGGCCAGCACGGTGAAGCATCCCAGAATCGGCCAGCTAAGCGGATCGCCGAGAAAGGCCGCGACCCCGATCAGCGGCCCCGTGAAATCGACCCCCGCGCGCCAGTATGCCGTCGCAGGCCACAGCACGACAGAGGCCAGCGCGATGCCTGTCGCGCCCCATGCCGCCATGGGCACTGTCGGTCGCTCGCCGAACAGGCGCGCGCAGAAGAGAGCGCCGATGGCGACCCCCACGGAAAACGTCGAGAGAAGCAGCACGAAGACGCCGTTCGTCCCGTGCAATCCCTCCAGCGCATAGGGCGGCAGCAGGGCGAGGAACGCCGCCCCCGTGAACCAGAACCACGCGATCCCCAGAATGGCGCGGAAGGCCCCCGGCACGGCCCGCCCGTCGCGCACGATGCTCCACATGGCTCTGGGCAGAAGCCAGTCCACTTTCGGTGGGGTGCCGACGGGCGGGGCGGGCGGGGCGAACAGGCTGGCCACGAATCCGAGGATCGCGATGCCGATCACCCCGACCGAAATGGTCGTGACCCCGAAGGCCGTGAGCACCAGCTTTGCGCCCGCGATCTGACCCAGCAGGATAGCGAGGAAGGTCGCGGCCTGTATCATCCCGTTTCCGCGCGCCAGGTCGGCGGGGGCGAGATATTGCGGGAGTATCCCGTATTTGATCGGTGCGAAGAGGGCCGATTGCGCCCCCATCAGGAAGAGCAGGGTATAGAGCAGCGTCAGATTCTGGATATGGAAGGCCACGGCCCCGACGATCATCAGTCCGATCTCCAGCGCCTTGATGATCCGCATCATCCGCGCCTTGTCCACCCCGTCCGCCACCATCCCGGCAGTGGGTGCGACCAGAGCGAAGGGGATGATGAACAGCGCCCCGGCGAGGGTGTTGTGCAGCGAGGCGTTCAGCCCCATCTCCGCCGCCAGCCGATAGGTCAGCAGGACGAGGAATCCGGTTTTGAAGACCTGATCGTTGAACGCCCCGAGCGCCTGCACCCAGAACAGCGGCGCGAACCGCCGTGCGCGCAGTAATGGCGCTGCGCGCGTGTCGATTCCATCGGTCATGCCCGTCCTCCCCGATATGAGAGAATAGGGGGTCGGATGCGGCGGCGATACCCGGATCACGGGGACGGGGGCGATTGATGGCTCTGTCGGGCCGTGGCCGAAGCAGCGCGCGGTGTTGATCTTTCAGCTTGTTTATGGTTCGTTCTTTTTGAACGAAGCGCAAACGGAAGCCCTATGCACTGGAACAGCCTCATCGAGATCAATCGCACCGCCCTGCTGGGGCTGGTGGCGGTGATGCTGGGGATGGTGCCGGAGACGGGAAGTATCGCGCGGGCGGTGAAGCGGCGGGTGCTGGAGATTCTGTTGCCCTCGGAAGCCTGCGTCCGGCGGCTGATCGTCATCGCGACGCGGACCATGGAATCGCCGGTGACGGGCAAGCGCGGTGATGCGTCGGGCGGGTCACGCGGCGCGTCGGATGCGGAGCGCGCGCCGGTCTTCGGGCTGTTCGATCCCCGACATAAGGTCGGGAAGAAGCGTCAGCGCGGTCGCCGGGCGCAGCCGGGGGGGGCGTTCTTCGATGAATGGTC
>CAKZUT010000127.1 GCA_937922185.1 uncultured Neomegalonema sp. | reverse complement strand
GCTGGAGGATATCGACGTGCCGCCCGTGGGCGACACCGCCCGCGCCCGCCAGACGACGATCCGCCTGTCGGGACCGGTGCCGGGAGGGGAAGCCCTCGGCTGGCGTTTTGCCCCCGATTTCGGGGCCAGTGTCCTGCGCCTGACGAAGGCGGGGGAGGATGAGCCGTTCGACTCCGCCTATGCCGTGGCGGGCGATACGGTCAGCCTGCCACTCGGCGAGGCGGCACAGCCGCGCGGGGCGTGGCGGACCTTCGTGGATTATATCCCCATCGGATTCGCCCATATCGTGCCCAAGGGGCTGGATCATATCCTGTTTGTCATCGGGTTATTCCTGCTCAACAGCCGGGTATCGCCCCTGTTATGGCAGGTGACGACCTTCACGCTGGCCCATTCTGTGACCCTGGCGCTGGCCACGCTCGGTCTGGTCACGCTCTCCCCCGCCATTGTCGAGCCACTGATTGCCGCCTCCATCGTCTTCATCGCCGTGGAGAACATGCTGACGGATCGCCTGCATCGCTGGCGCCTGCTGACCGTCTTTGTCTTCGGATTGCTGCATGGTCTGGGGTTTGCGGGGGTTCTGGCGGAGATTGGCCTGCCGAAGGGACAGTTCGTCAGTGGCCTGATCGGTTTCAATGTCGGGGTCGAGCTGGGTCAGCTTGCCGTGATCGCCGCCTGCTTCGTGACAGTCGGCTGGTTTGCGGGGCGTTCGTGGTATCGTCGGGCGGTGGTCTTTCCGGCTTCGGCGGTCATTGCCCTGATCGCGGGATACTGGTTCTTCGAGCGTATCGGTGTACTGGGCTGAATATCTTTTCTCATATCAGCGGAGGGCGTGATGCCGCCTCGGATACTAACGCCCGGTCTGACCACCCCGTCACCCGCAGAATCGCTGACGCGCGATACCGATTACACCGCACGGCACGGCGATCACGGACTGTTCGGTCTCTATTTCCGGGGCAATCACGGTGTGAATACATGGGGCAGTTTCTGGTCTCACTGGGGAGGGATGCTGACGGCGCATCATGTCATCGAGGAGATGAGGGACTGGAGTCCGAAGCATCCCGATGCGAAGCGCAGTGTGCGCTTCGAGCGGTGCCCTGACCTGAAAGGGCCGGACGGCCCGATCTATCTCGATGCGGCCTGTGCCGGTATCCAATTGCCCGCCGATCCGCCGCCCCGGCCCGAACGCGGGATGCGCGTCGAGGTCCGGGGATTTCCCGCAGGCTGTACCCGCCTGCCGGAAATCCGGCGGGGTTCGGTCTATCTGCCCTCGCTCGATCAGGGCAGACAATCCTATATCGTCGTGCTGGACAACGATCAGGTGCCGGTGTCGGGGGGCATGTCCGGCGGGATCGTCTACTGGGTGAGGGACGACGACACGCTGGAGCCGCTGGGCATCACCATTGCCATGAGCAGCGCCTTCAACGCCGATGACGACCCGCTGCTCGAAGATAATCTGAGCATGACGAGTCTCTATCATCTCTGGGCCGCTCTCCGGGGGGAGCAGATGCGCTATGTCACCATGCTCGCCCCCTATGAGCTGGAAATCGGCGAGGCGCGCGACCCGGATGCCCTGCCCGAAGGCGTAAAGCGGGATGAGAAGGGCAATCTCTATGTCGATCTGGGGGAGATCGATATCTTCAACGATCCCGATGTGATCGTGACCGAATTGCCGGCACCCGGAGAGGCCGCCGATGTCCTCCGGCAGACCGCTGCGAAGACGGCCCCGGCCCGTCCTGATAATCCATGGGCCAGAAAGACCTGACCCGGCCTCCGCCTGCCCGGCGGGATGTTCAGCCCTGCGCGAAGAACGATGCGGGGGTCAGGATCTTGTTGCGCTGGGCCATCTGGAACCCGGCATCCGCACTGCGTTTCAGGTAATCGACCCACCCCGGATCAGCCTGAAGCGCGGCACGCCTGCGGGCGCGGTCGGCGGCATCCTCATAGACCCAGATATGGACGTAGGAATTGACATCCCCGGTTTCGGTCGCGGCGTAGAGCAGCGGCTCGCCCAGATGCCTGCGCTGGACCGGCCAGCCGTATTCGGCATAGAGCGCAAGCTGCTTTTTGATCGTGCCGGGTCGGCAGGTATAGGTGCGGTGGTCGTAGATCATCGGTGTTCCTCGGATAGCCTGTCATTTCCGCTGAAGCAGGAATCCCGTCGTGCGGGGAAAGTGTCCTGTTTTCGTGGGAATGACACTGGAATTACGGCTCAGGTGCTTTGCATCGCGCGGGCGTTTCGCGGCAATCTGACGAGCATCCAGACCGCCCAGAGACCCATCAGCCCCGCCAGCACAGGCCGTACCGTGCCGCCCATCATGACCAGCGGGATCGTCAGGGCCAGCATCAGCAGCGGCGCATACCACAGCGTCCAGACCTTCTTGCCCCGGTCCCGCTGATACAGGCTGAACCCGATGGAAAAGAGGCTGGCGATGATGAAGAACAACGACCACGGATGGGTGAAGAATTCCGAGATATCAGTGGAGAGTGCCAGCGAACGCGACAGCCACCGCTCCGCGATGGGGCCGAGAACGACGCCGAGGATCATCGGTGCGAGCGGGAATTTCAGGTTCCGCATGATGTAGCCGATGACGCCGAAGATCGCGAGGGTCCACATATCGTTGGTGATGTTGTTCAGTGAGAACACACCGATCCCGCAATAGACGAGGATGATCGAGGCCAGCACATACATCCGCACTTTTGTCACCAGCACGAACCCGCGCAGCGCCCCCGTCTGCAATACGAGGACGAGGAAATTGGCGAAGAAGAATGCGATGAAGATCGCATAGGCAATGGTCGGCTGTTCCGAGATGAAGGCCGGACTGGGGATCACGTCATGGATCAGCAGCGCGCCGAGCATCACGGCGGTGACGATATCGCCGGGAATGCCGAGCGCCATCATGGTGATGAGCGCCCCGCCCGCCGTCGCATTGTTCGCCGCCTCCGGCGCGATAATCCCGCCCGAATGGCCGGTGCCGAATTTCTCCGGTGTCGGGGAGGCTTTCTTGGCCTGATCGTAGGCGAGGATATTCGAGATCGCCGAGCCTGCGGCGGGCAGGACACCCGTGAACACGCCGATCAGGGAGGAGCGAACGAGGTTGATCCAGTCGCGGAAGATCGTCGTGATCGCGCGGCGATGTTCGATCCGCACGCTCACGTCGCCCATATCGGTCAGGGATTTGCGGGCCTTCGCCGTGTCGCGCACGTCGGACATGAGCTGCGAGAACGCGAAGAGGCCGATGAGCACGGGCAGGAAGGCAAAACCCTCGCCGAGGAAATCATTGCCGAAGGCGAACCGCTGCACTCCGTTGATATCATCCTCGCCCACACAGGCGACGATCAGACCCAGTGCGCCCGAGATAAGCCCCTTTATCATGTTCTCGCCCGCCAGACTGGCGGTGACGGTCAGGGCGAAGAAGATCAGCGCGAAATAGTCCCAGGGCTGGAATTCAAGCCCCACCTTGGCAAGCTGGGGTGCGATGGTGACGAGCAGGACCGTTGCGATGATCCCCCCGAAAAAGGACGACCACACTCCGAGGCCCAGTGCGAAGCCCGGTTCGCCTTTGCGCGCCATCGGAAAACCGTCGAAAGTGGTGGCGACGGAGGAGGGGGTGCCGGGGATGCCGATCAGGATGCCCGACATCAATCCGCCGGACAATCCGCCGACATAGACACCGATCATCGTCGCCACCCCCTGCGATGCCTCCATCCCGAAGGTGAAGGGCAGGGTCAGGACAATGGCCATGGCGATGGTGAAACCGGGGATCGCTCCGGCGAGCAGGCCGGCCATGGCACCCACGGTCATCAGCAGCAGCGTCTTGAGATTGGCGAGTTCGAGAATCGCGGTGATAACGTTGTCGAGGATCATCGGCAGTGTTCCTCAGATACCGGGAAAGAGTTCGCCGCGCGGTAGCAGGACGCGCAGGCCGTAGGTGAAGAGCAGCCACATCGCGCCAACGGAAATCACCGCGATGATCGCATGGTTCACGATCAGGCGCGGTGTCACGCCGCCGAGAAAGCTGAGCAGTGCGAAGACCAGCAGAATGCCGCCGATCAGCGTGCCGAAATACGGCAGGGTGGCGAGAAAGGTGAAGTAGAGCGCGAGGCAGACGATGGGGTTGAAATACCAGCGGAACCAGCCCGCCAGTCCCGGTTCGCGCCCGTCGGTGACGGTTGCGGGTTCCGCCCCGGCCCGGTCGGCCAGCAGGGATTGCACGAAATAGACGATGCAGAATCCTGTCAGCACCCAGGACACGGCCTTCGGCCATGCGGCGGGGGGCAGTTCGCCGAATTGCGGATCGCGAATCTGATAGCCCGCCCAGATCAGGAAGCCGCAGAACAGCAGCAGGATGATCGAGACGATGGTGTCGCGGCTCATGGTGGTCATCAGGGAGACGGCCTTTCACTGGTAACGCTGCCACGCACCTGACCCATGCGCGCCAGGTCAGGCTCCGCTTCCCCGGATGCGCCGCACCGTGAAATGATGCGGCGCATCCGGGGCTGATTTCGCAGCGGAGAGGCCCCGGATGCGAAATCGTTCACCTGGCGCCTCTGGTACTTGATGGCTCCGTGCAGCGGCAGGGCCTCGTCGGTACGCAGCGGAGTGAGTGTCCACCGGAACCGTCGAGACCCCCCTGTCATGTCAGGGACAGCGCCGCTGTGCGGTGCTATTTCTTGAACATGCCGATCTTGATCGCGACCTTCTCATGGGCCTCGTATTCTTCCGCGAACCAGTCGGCGTAGTCATCGGCGTCGCGATAGACGACGGGGGTGCCCTTTTTCTTGAGGGCCTCCACCAGTTCCTCGTTCTCGGCGGCGGCCTTGAAGATGCCCGCCCACATATCGATCACGTCTTTCGGTGTGCCTTTGGGCACCACGATGCCCCGGTCGAGCGAATACGTCATGTCGGTGCCCAGTTCCTTGAGGGTCGGCACGTCCGGGAACTGCGGCAGGCGCTCATCCGCCGCGATGGCATAGGCTTTGAGCTTGCCCTGCTTCACGTTTTTCTCGGCGGTCGGGATATTGACCGTGCCGAGCTTGATCGTTCCGGCCAGCAGGGCGGTCACGCGCTGTTTCGTGCCGTCGAAGGGAATATACTTGAACTTTGCGCCCTCGTTCTCGTCCTCGATCAGCAGCCACATGAACTGGCTGGTCGAGCCAAGCGTCGCGCCGAGCGGAATGGTGTCCGGCTTTTCCTTCGCCTCGGCGATAACTTCCTTGAAGTCTTTCCAGGGCGCATCACCCGATGCTCCGATCACTTCCGGTGTGGAGGTAACCTGCGCCACCATGTCGAAGGCGTCCCAGGTGAAGTCCACGCGGCCCGCCAGATAGCTGACGATCGCGCTCTGGTGGATGGCGAAGAGGGTGCAGCCGTCGGGCTTGGCTTTCTTCGCTTCCTTCGCGCCCTTGTTGCCGCCCTGCCCGCTGATGGTCACGACCTGCACGTTCGGGCCGTCCATCTTGTTGATGGTTTCCTCGAACAGCGAGAAGATGATGTGCGTGCCGCCGCCCGCGCCCCATGGCACGATGAGTTTGGCGGTCTTGCACGGGATATCCGCAGCGGCGGCGCTGCCCATCGCGGCGACGCTGATCGCGCCGGCGGCGAGGGTGGTTCTGACGAAACTGGAAATGGCCATTGTTCGATTTCTCCCTATACGGCAACTCTGGATTGCTCTGCCTCTGACGTTATAGGCTTGTGCGTGGCGGTCAACCTTTGCCACACTCTCGTACAGTCGCAGTCGAAAGGACCGCTCCCGTGGAAAAAATCAACATTCAGTTCACTCTGTTCTCGGCATTCTATGCCCCTCTGATTGCCACCATGTCGGGCGGATTCCTGCGGCAGGAGGGGCTGGACCATGACTGGTCGGTCGCAAAGCCCGGCGTCTCGGCCCTTGCTGCGCTGGAGGATGGCACTGCGGATGTCGTGCAATCGACGCTCAGTCAGAACCTGATGGCCCTCGACAAGGGCGAGACCCCGCGCGCCGTGCATTTCGCGCAGGTCAACGAGATGGACGGCTTCTTCCTGACAGGGCGCGAGCCTGACCCGGATTTCGACTGGAAGACGCTGGAGGGGGCCGAGGTCGTGCTGTTCGGGGGCGGACAGCCGCTGGTGATGTTCAAATGGGCCTGTCATCGCGCCGGGATCGACTTCACGGCGATCCGGGCGATCACTCCGGGCGGGGCCGCCGATATGGACAGGGCTTTCCGCGAGGGGCAGGGCCGCTACGTGCAGCAGCAGGGGCCGTTTCCGCAACAACTGGAGGCCGACGGCGCGGGGCATGTGGTGGCGCAGGTCGGGCCGATGGTCGGGCCGTGCGGGTTCTCGTCACTTGCCGCGATGCCGGAGTGGCTGGAGACGGACAGGGCGGCGGCCTTCACGCGGGCCTACACTCAGGCGCGTCTCTATATGAACGGGGAAAGCGCGGGCGAGATCGCATCGGCCATGAAGCCGTTTTTCCCGAAGATTGACGAGGCGGTGCTGGCCGATTGTATCGGGACGTATCAGAAGCTGGGATGCTGGACGCCCCATGTGGAGATCACCGCGCCCGCCTATGAGGCGATGCTGGATATCTATCAGTATGCGGGCGGCCTCGGGGAGCGGTTCGCCTATGAGCGGGTCTGTGCGAAGCCGCCGCTCTCCGGCACCTCTATGTCAGCATCCGGGGCCGGTTGAACGCATACACTACCGCCAGCACGATGAACGAGAAGAGCAGCATCCCCGCCGACAGGATATGCGCCTCCGCATAGCGAAGCGTCTCGACCTGTTCGTAGATCGCGATGGAGATCACCCTGGTCTCGCCGGGAATATTGCCGCCGATCATCAGCACCACGCCGAACTCGCCGACGGTATGGGCGAAGGTCAGGACGCAGGCTGTCAGGAACCCCCGCGCCGACAGCGGCACGGCCACGCTGAAGAAAGCATCGAACCGCGAGGCGCGCAGGGTTGCTGCGGCTTCCATTGGCATGGCCCCAACCCGCTCGAATGCGGCCTGTAAGGGCTGGACCATGAAGGGCAGCGAATAGAGGATGGAGGCAACGACAAGCCCGGTGAACGAGAAGGTCAGCGTCTCCCCCGTCATCGACACCCACGCCCCGCCCAGCGTCGAATTGGGGCTGAGCAGGATCAGCAGATAGAATCCGAGAACCGTGGGAGGCAGCACGAGGGGCAGGGCGGTGATCGCCTCGATCAACGGCCTCGCCCGACTGCGCGTCGTGGCCAGCCACCAGGCCAGCGGTGTGCCGATGACCAGCAACAGCGCCGTCGTGACCGTCGCCAGATGCAGCGTCAGCCAGAGGGGGCCGGGGTCGATCAAGGCTCCATCTCCCCATAGCCGTCGGCGACGATGATCGCGCGGGCGGCCTCCGATTGCAGAAAGGTGAAGAAGGCTCCGGCGGCGGGGTTGTCCTCTGCACGCTTCAGCAGCACGGCATCCTGACGGATCGGTGCATGGACGGTGGCGGGCAGGGCATGAAACCCGCCTTTCGCCTCCAGCGCCTGTGCCATGGACAGCGGGATCAGGCCATGATCGACATTGCCGGTGGCCACCATGGCAACGGTCTGGGCCGCGTTCTCCCCCATCACGAGGGCCGGTGCGCGCGCGCCGGTCAGGCCGTAATGGCTCAGCGCCTCCATCGCCGCCACGCCATAGGGAGCAAGGGCCGGGTTGGCGAGCGCGAGGCGCTCGATTGCCCCGTTTCGCAGCAGCGACTCCGACGGTGCGCCGGTGCGGCTCCACAGGGCCAGCCGCCCGACGGCATAGGTGACCTGCGCGTCCTGCGCCGCCAGCCCTTCGGCGACAAGGCGTTCGGGCCGGGCGGTATCGGCGGCGAGAAAGACGTCGAAGGGCGCACCATGGATGATCTGCGTGTAGAGTTTTCCGGTGGAGCCGGGAACGATGCGGATGTCATGCTCGCCGGATTCCCCGAACCGGCTGGCCAGTTGCGCCATGGTCGTTGCGAAATTGGCCGCGACGGCGACGGTCGCGCTGTCTGCCCGGCTTGCCGAGGGCATCGCGGCGATCAGAAAACACAGGAAAAGCACTGCGATCCGACCCCCGTATGCCCGGATATCGGAGATGGTCATGGCAAGCCAATCCCTCATGCAGTCGGGAGAGCATTTCAACGAAATGCAGTTGTGAGTGCAATCTGGACGGAAATCCGTGGAATTGCACCCGATTTATCAGAAATTACCGGAGGTTCCGGCATTATGGACAATCCGGCCCGGTCCCCCTTGATGGCGGCTGATCAGTATCGGGCCGCTCACCGGGCCGACAGAAAGTCCCGCACGGGCACGAGCGACAGGTCCGGCGCTTCCTCCTGCGGGACATGGCCGATCTCCGGCAGGCGCACGAGGGCCGAATTCGGCAGGACACGCTCGTAATCGGCGGCATTCGTGACCGGGATCATGCCGTCCTCCTCGCCCCAGAGCAGCAGCACGGGCACCTCTATCCCGGCAAGGCGCGGTTCGGGATCGACAAGAATGGTCTGGCGAAACCGCTCCAGCAGCGCCCCCCGACTGCCCGGCGCGCGCAGCAGATCGTGGTAGCGGGTGAGCGTCGCGTCATCCAGCCGGTCGGGGTCCGCATAGGCCACTTCGAGATTCGAGCGCAGCACGAAACGCGGCAGCACGTATTCCATCAGATCGAAGACGCCCGGAATGTCGGTGGCCTTGCCGTATTCAAAGGGAGGGCTGGCAAATCCGTCCGGGGACACGAGGACCAGCCGCGTTACCCGTCCGGGATGCGTCGCTGCAAAGGTCCAGGCGATGCGCCCGCCCAGAGAGTTCCCGATCAGGGCCGCCTGTTCGACGCCGCTGTCATCCATCAGGGCGGCGAGCAGGGCAAGGGTGCGGGCGTCGGTATAGTCGCCGGTGGGGTCCGGGGGGGACAGGCCCGATCCGGGCAGATCGAAGCGGATGACCCGGAACTCGTCCTCCAGCGCCCGCGCCCACGGCTCCCATGTGTGCAGGCTGGAGGCGACGCCGTGGATCATCACCACGGCCTGTGCATCCCTCGGCCCGGTATCGCGCACATGAAGGGGCGTCCCGTCGATGTCACGCATATCCCCCGGTCCGGCGAGATAGCGCGCCTCCAGCGTCTCGCGCGACAGGTCGGGCGTGATCGCACACCCCGCCGCCGTCAGGAGGCCGGCCAGTACCACAAAAGCAAGGATCGCGCGGCGTGTCATCGGTGTGGCTCCGTTCGGAAAAGGATGAAGACTCCGGCCAGCATCAGCATTCCGAGTGTCAGGTCGAAGGCGAACATGCGTGTCATCGTGTCGGCGGGGAACACCCATAGCTCGAATCCGAAGGCACTGCCCGTGATGCCGAAGCCGCAGATCGCGACGATATTGTTGGCGACATGCAGCCCCGCCGCCGCCCCCAGCCCGCCGGTACGCCAGACCAGTGCCGCCGTTACCACACCGATGATCAGGATATGGACCAGCATCCGCCAGCGCATTCCGGCCTCCATGCCTGCGTCATAATGCAGGATAGCGAAGAGGGCGGCTGGCACCACGGCCCAGACGAACGGATGACGCGACCACACCGCGAAATGCTGGAGGATATAGCCCCTGAACAGCAATTCCTCCGAGGTTGCCTGTATGATGATGGCCAGTACGACGGGCGCGAGCCACAGGCTCCAGACCGATACGGGCAGTGCGGTGCGCTCCGGCGTGCCGAGGACGGCGGTGTAGACACCAAGGCTCACGATATGAAAACCGAGGGCCAGACAGGCCCCGTTGAGAAAAGGACGCGCCTGTGGTCGCCCTCCGGGGCTGAACAGGGTGCGGAACCGGCGTCGATGCACCAGCCTTACGGCGACCCACAACCCGATCCATAATCCCGTGAAGGTCAGCAGGAACAGCAGGACCGCCTCGGGCGGCATCCGGCGGCCCGGCACCCCCATCGCCATGCCTGCTTCCGCCCCGATTCCCAGGGGGGCGAGAGCGCCATTGGCCACCATTCCCACCAGAACGAACCCGAAGCCCAGCCAGAGCATGACGCATAGCGACAGCCCGATAAGAACGCGCCACCATGCGCCCCCCGGTCTCGCGGGTTCGATGAAGGCGTGAAAGGCGCGGCTTTCGGGAAGGATGCGGGGCAGGGTCATGCGCGCATCATCCGGGCTGCACGGGATGCGCCCGAAAGCTGTGCGACCGGTTTCGGGCCGGGCGTGATATCGCTGTTCATGGTGCCGCTCCACCCATGGTTCATGTGATCGGGACTGGACACGCCCGCGTCGGGCCGCACCTGTCTCTGTCGCGGGCCGATGGTACAGCGCGGAGCGGGTAGGGCGAAAGGGCGCTTTCCCGAAAACCGGCACAGGGCGCTGCCTGATTGGATTGAAAGAGATGCGGTGACGGACCTATCCCCTCCGACGACCCTTTTGCCCTCGCCCTTTGCCGGGTGGTTCGCGGATCGTGGCTGGACGGCGCATTCCTATCAGCTTGACCTTCTGGCCGGAGCCGAACCGGGGCGGACGCAGCTTCTGATCGCGCCGACGGGGGGCGGTAAGACGCTGGCGGGGTTCCTGCCCTCGCTGGTCGATCTGGCGGGGGGCGGGCATGAGGGTCTGCACACTCTCTATATCAGCCCGCTCAAGGCGCTGGCCGCCGATATCCGCCGCAACCTCGAAACACCGATAGGGGAGATGGGCCTGCCGATCCGGGTGGAGGACCGCACGGGCGACACGAAGCAGAGCGCGCGACAGCGCCAGCGCAGGACGCCGCCCCATATCCTGCTGACCACGCCTGAAAGCCTCGCGCTTTTGCTGGCCGATCCCTTCGCCGGTGATCTGTTCGGGGGGCTGCGCGCTGTGGTGATCGACGAGGCCCATGCGCTGGCGGGCACGAAGCGGGGCGATCAGCTTGCGCTGGGCATGGCCCGTCTGCGGCGGATGGCCCCCGGTCATCGCCGCATCGGCCTCTCGGCCACGGTGAAGAACGCGCAGGCCCTCGGCGCATGGCTCGACCCGGAGGGTGCCCGTATCGTCCGCGCGCCCCCCGGCCCGACGCCCGATATCCGCATTCTGGACGAGGCAGGGCCGCCGCCCTGGTCGGGGATGGGCGGGCGATATGCGGCGCGGGCGGTGATGGATGCCATTGCCGGGGCGCGCACGGCCATTGTCTTCATCAACACCCGCGCGCAGGCGGAATTGTTCTTTCAGGCATTATGGGCCGTGAACGACGACGCCCTGCCCATCGGCCTGCACCACGGGTCGCTGGCGAAGGAAACCCGCCTGAAGGTCGAGGCGGCGATGAGCGCCGGAGAGCTGCGCGCGGTGGTATCCACTTCCTCGCTCGATCTGGGCATCGACTGGGGCGCGGTCGATCTGGTCATTCAGGTCGGCGCGCCGAAGGGGGTCGCGCGGCTGGTTCAGCGCATCGGGCGGGCCAATCACCGGTTCGATACCCCCAGCCGCGCCCTGCTGGTGCCCGCCAACCGCTTTGACTTCATCGAATGCGTGGCTGCGGTGGAGGCGGTGCTGGCGGGAGAGATCGACGGCGCGCCGCCCGTCCCCGGTTCGCTCGATGTGCTGTGTCAGCATATCCTGCTCGTTGCCTGCGCGGGGCCGTTCGGGGCCGACGCGCTGTATGCCGAGATCAGGCTTGCGGGGGCTTACCGTGACCTGACCCGCGAGGATTTTGATCGCTGTCTCGATTTCTGCGCGACCGGGGGCTATGCCCTGCGCGCCTATGACCGCTGGAAGCGCCTGCTGGAGCGGGACGGGGTGTGGCAGTTGCGCGATCCCCGCGCCGCCCGTCGCCTGCGAATGAATGTCGGTACCATCGTGGAGGCTGAAACGCTGGGGGTGCGCCTTTCTTCCGGGCGGGGAGCGGGGGGGTATAAACTGGGCGAGGTGGAGGAGGCTTTCGCCGCGACCCTGCGCCCCGGCGATACGTTCCTGATCGGGGGAGAGACGGTACGCTACCGCTCCCTGCGCGAGATGACGGTGCAGGTGACGCGCGATGGCGGCAGGGAGCCGAGCGTGCCGGTCTTCGCCGGGGCGAGGATGCCGATATCGACGGCCCTTGCCGACCGGGTGATCGCGATCATGGGCGATGCGGAGCGGTGGAAGACCCTGCCGGACCCCATTGCCGAGTGGCTGCGCCTGCAAGAGGGGGTGTCGCGGATGCCCGCACAGGATCGCCTGCTGGTCGAGGCGTTTCCGTGCCGGGACCGCGCCCATACGGTTTTCTGGAGCTTTGCGGGTCGCAACGCGCATCAGACTCTGGGCCTCATCCTCACCAGGCGCATGGAGGAGGCGGGGCTGGGGCCGCTGGGCTTCGTCGCCAATGATTATGCGCTGATGGTCTGGTCTCTTGATCCCGTGGCGGACCCCGAGGCCCTGCTCGATCCGGCGGGCCTGCGCGAGGGGCTGGAACGCTGGATGGCCGATACCACCATGATGAAGCGCACTTTCCGCAATTCGGCGGTGGTCGCGGGGCTGATCGAGCGCCGTTTTCCCGGTATGCGAAAATCCGGCAAGCAGGCGACGGTCAGTTCGGATATCCTCTACGACACCCTGATGAAATACGATCCCGGTCACCTGATGATCGACATCACCCGCCGCGAGGCCATGCGCGGCATGGTCGATTTCGACCGGATCGAAGACCTGACCGACCGCATCCGGGGCCGCATCGACCCCGTGACCCTGCGGCGCGTCTCTCCCCTTGCCGCTCCGCTGCTCATGGAAGTGGGCCGGGAATGGGTCGGCGGATCGGCGGAGGCCCGTCTCGTGGACGATTTTCTAGGAGCGGAGGAGATGGTGGCGGTGTTGGCGGGGTAGGGGGCTGGAGCACTCTGAATTCTATCTGAATCAGGAGTATCACCATTCACACACGTCTTGGTGTGAATGGTGATTCGTATGAAATTCAGTGTGCTCTATACCTGTCATACCAACCGCCTTTATGGCTGACCGTTACTGCGCTTCCCCGGATGCTGCGCGGGACGCGGTCCTGCGCTGCTGGTCCGGGGTCTCTCCGCGTCAG
>CAKZUT010000126.1 GCA_937922185.1 uncultured Neomegalonema sp. | reverse complement strand
ACGGGGAAACGCGGATTTGCGACCAGAGCAATTTGCATTCTAACTGAACAGAGTGTCGGATTTCGCGTTCGGGCCATTTGGCGAGAGGCAGCGAAAGCGGACCCGGCTGCAATGCAAAGTGCTTATCTGCTGGCCAGGGCGGCCCGCGCATGAGCCACCAGCGCCTCGCTTCCCTCGTAATCGTCGTTGATGTTCAACTTGCCATGCCTCCCGAAATCCATGACGAATTTCCGGTCCTCCTCGTCATGGTACAGCCCTCGCAGGGCCGTGAAAGGAAACCGGTGGAGTGGATCGAACACGCTCCACATCTCGACGGCCTCGTCATCCCAGACATAGCGGCGCGTCGTGTTTCTCAACAGGCTGCAAAACACGATGATGGTCCCGGCGGACAGCGCGAAAGCCATCTCTATGGCGTCGAAGAAGCCATCTCTCGGGGAAAAGACGATCAGAGCGGCCCATGCCGCGCTTAATAGCGATGCCCGCCGGATCACCCCGCGTCGTGGATAGGCGAGGACAGTCCCCTCCTTCCCGGTTTGCGGTGTCGCGGAATTGCCATGGGCGGCGAACCAGATGAATACCATGAGGCCGACGGTGAACACGGCGATTATCGCAATCTGCCCGGATGTCGATACCGGCCCCATATCACCCCGCTCCGGCCTGCTTCACTCTCCCCACAGCCCCGTCAGCGCGAACGGCACCGCCTCGAACGGCGCAAGGGCCACCTCCGCATCGTCCGCCAGCGTCGCCGTCAGCACCCATTCCCCGTCCCGCAGGGTGAAGGCTTCGAGGGTGCGTTCCTCCGGGTCGATGATCCAGAGGTGGCGGACGCCATGCTCCGCGTAGAGGGGCCGCTTGGCGAACAGGTCGAGCCGCCGGGTCGAGGGCGACAGCATCTCGCAGGCCCAGTCGGGGGCCGTCCCGAACCATGCGGTATCCGGCAATTTCGGCATCCTCTCCCGCCGCCATCCGGCCAGATCGGGGACCAGCACATCGTCGCCGAGATGGAGTTCCGGTTCATCGACGATCCACCATCCCCCCGGTCCGCCGCGTCCAAGCTGGAACGGGGTTCCCAGCAGCATACCGAGTGCGGACGCCGCCACGATATGCTTCGGTGCAGGCCGCGCCTGCATGTAGAGGACGCCGTCGATCAGTTCGGCGACCCAGTTATCCGGCGCGTCCAGCACGTCCTGATAGGTCGCGCGGGGCTTCGGGGCGGGGTTCTGCACGGTCATGCGATCATCCTACTACACCACCCCCTCCTGCACCAGATACAGGAACCCCGTCACCGTCATGATGGAGATCAGGGTGGAGATGACCACGGCGCTCGATGCGCGTTCCTTCCAGACATCGTAGCTCTGGGCGATGACGAACACGTTCGTCGCGGCGGGCAGGGCGGCCATCAGCACCGCCGTATGCAGCCAGACGAGCGGCAGGTCCGGCACCCGACTCACGACCAGATACATGGCCAGCGGATGAACCAGCAGCTTGATCGGCACCAGCCAGACCAGCTCTACCGGCACGCGCCTGAGCGGACGCAGGGCCGCCGTCACGCCCATCGCGAACAGGGCGCAGGGCGCGGTCGCCGCCGACAAACGCTCCAGCAGGTCGTTCACGGGGGCGGGGGGCTGCCATGCATAGACCGCCGCCGTGATCCCGACGACCGTGGCGATGATGAAGGGGTGGCTGACGATCTTCCAAAGGATACCGCCGATCAGGCGGGGGATGCTCGTCCCGCGCTCACCGCCCAGCGCCATGAGCAGGGGCGCATGGGCGAAATGCATGGAATTGTCGATGCAGAAGACCAGCGCGACGGGGACGCCCGCCTCCGGCCCGAAAGCGGCGATGGCCAGCGGCGGACCCATATAGCCGATATTGCCATACGATCCCGCAAACCCCTGAATCGCCGCCTCGCGGATATCCCCTGATCGCCAGCGCGCGACGGCAACGCAGGCCCAGAACACGGCGAATGTCACGGCGGTGGTGGTGGCGAGATAAGCGGTGTTGCTGAATTCCTCGACCGGCGTGGTGGACAGCAGGCGAAAGAACAGGGCCGGAAGGGCGATATAGACCACGAAGAAATTGAGCCATGCCAGCCCTTCGACCGGAATACGCCGTAACCGACCGCTGAGATAGCCAAGCACAACCAGCCCGAACAGCGGGACGACGAGGCCGAAAACCTGGAGCATGGATGATCTTTCGAGGGGGAAGGCGGACGATCCGCCTCTCCGACCCTCTCCCGTGTGCCGGAAATCCAACGGCAACGGACGATGCGGGACAGGATCATCGGGATCGGGGCGACCGATTCAGCAGAACCCGGCAAAGGCAGTGCCGGGAACGGATTCCGGTCATGCCGTCCCTGTACCCTGCGGTCTCAGGGACGGCATAGGGTCGTATCAGTCGCGCGCGTCTGCCCGGCCTGCGGGGAGGCGGGGGAAGATCATCCAGCCGATGATGAAACCGACACCTGCCGCTACGAAAACGGTCAGAAGCCGGGACCAGGACCAGATGCTGCTGATGAGGCCGTCATCGTTCCAGATCTGCGAGAAGAGAACATAGACGATGACGAGGCCGACCAGGGCGACGGCGAAGATCAGTTCTTTTGAATAGATAGTGATGGGCTTTTCCGTGGTCATGATGATCGGTTCCTTTTGCCGGTGGTGTCTGAACCCCTTGAGCGCGTTATGGACGCAGCGCGGGTCGATACGCAACAGGAAACCGATGCTGTCATCGTGCCATGGCACCGCTGACCTGTGCCGGACGCAGGGCGCTGACCGACCGGATGAAGAAGGGCGTCAGAAAAATCGGGAACTGCGCGACGGCCACGAAGGTCATCACATCCGGCGGAAAAACCGAACTGAGCAACGCGAAGCTGAGCGCGACATTGCGGTTGGCCACGAGAATGCCGGCGGTCATCGCCCGGTCGGGACCGTAGCGGTAGAAGACCGCGACCGTCAGGGCGTACATCATCACGGTCAGGGTGACGGCGAGGATCGCGTAGAAGACAAGTACATCGAAATGCGCGGTCTTTCGGATGTGAATCTCCTGCATCATTCCCGTGCAGAAGGCCATCAGGGCGGCGGTCGATCCCCAGTGCATCACGCGCTGTACCGACCGTGCCGTGCTGTGGGACATCCTTGCCTTCGTCCTCCAGAACACGGTCGAGATCAGGATCGGCACGACGATGAACGTGAGGATATGAATCCCGTATTCGAGAAAACTCAGATCCACTGGCAACACGCCGTTCATCTCGCCGAAGACCAGCAGCGAGGCGGGCATCACGCAGGTCGAGATGACCATGCCCCGAACGGCGATCTGACGGTTGAGACCGATGACATGAACCAGTGCGGGGCTTGCGAAGACGGACCCCGCCGTCGAGATCGCGATCATGATCGCCGTGACCGCCGGGTCGCAATCGGCCATCAGGACGAAGATCGTCACCAGCAGCGGAATGCCCGCCATCTGCCAGAGCACGAAGAGGCCGGTGAAGGAATCGGGTTTGCGGAGCAGGGCGACGGGGCTGTGCGCCTGGGTATTGAGCGAGAACACCACCAGGAAGAACAGTGCCGTGAATACATGCGGTGCCAGCATCGCCGCCAGCGAAGGCAGGGTCAGCCCCGCCAGAATCGCCCCGGCAATCAGCAACGAGGCCGCCGTTCTGGCCTGTTCGGAGGTGAGGGAGGTCTGCAAGATCGCTTCCTGTGGCGGACGCGCGGCAACAGCGCCAACGACACTTCGCAATAGATCACAGCCATATGAACAAGATGTTCTGCACGCCATGTTCCCGCCCCGGAAGTTTTACGTGCATGACCGGGTCTATTCACCTTTTTGTCCTTGCGGGTACTGCCGCCGTATTTACCGGCAACCGTCTGTGCATTTCACGTTTCCTTATTTCGTTTGGGGTAAGGTCGTGACGGTTGAACAGGACCGCTCGGAGAACCGGAAAGGCCCGCCATGAACGATTTTACTGCCCCTTTTTCCGGCGAGTCCCCGGAGGCACCTGCCTTTGACCTCTCGGCGCTGAAAGGGTTGATGGAGGGCACGGATGCGGGCCTGGCCCTGTTCGATGCCGACCGTCGGCTGGTTTTCTGCAATGCCCGGTATCGTGATTTATGCGGTTATTCCCTCTCCGATGCGCGCCCCGGTGTGGCGCTGGAAGATCTGGCGCGGATCAGCATCGAGCGCGTGTCGGACGATCATGACAGAACCGAAGCGACCATCCGTCGTGGGCTGGAGCGCCTGTCGGCGGTGGGGGGGTATTCCTTCCGGTTCATGCCGTCCACGGGGGTGGCCCTCTATGTCCATCGGCGGATGCTCGATAACCGGCAGGTGGTCGAGACGGTGCGTGTCGCGACCTCACAGGGCGCTGAATGCCCCGAGACCAGCCAGCTTGAGATGATGGCGAACGCGGCACGGACGCGGATGTCCCACGCCCTCGAATCCATGGCCGATGGCTTTGCCCTGTTCGATGCCGAAGATCGGCTGATCGCCTATAACAACCGCTATGTCGAGCTGAACCCGCATATCGCGGATATCATCGCGCCGGGACGCAAGTTCAGGGATATGCTCGAAATAGGAGTGGGGCGGCGGAGTTTCTGTTTCGGAGGCATGGCACCCGATGAATTCTTGCGCTGGCGCATCGAAGAGCATCTCAATCCCAAAGCGCCGCATGATCAGCTCATGGCCGACGGTCGCTGGGTCCGGTCGCATGAGCGGCGCACCGAAGATGGCGGGATCGTCGGGATCAGGACCGACATCACCGAACTGAAGAACCGCGAACTCGAAATCCTGCGGGTCAGTGACGAGTTGCGGAGCCGCAATATCCATTTCGAGGCCGCGCTGGACAACATGGTGCAGGGCCTGTGCATGTTCGCGTCCGATCAGACCCTGCTGGTATGCAACAGGCGATATCTCGACATATACGGTTTCTCGGCGGATGTGGTGAAGCCGGGCATCAGGCTGAACGAGATCATGGAACACTCGATCAGCATCGGCAACTACACCGACGCCGATGCACAGCGCGCCCTCTCCGCCCGCCCCGATCAGGCGCGGTTGAAGACACAATCGACCCTCAACCAGCATCTTGCCGACGGGCGCGTGATCTCCGTGACGCATCAACCGATGACGACGGGCGGTTCCATCGCGACCTATCAGGACATCACCGACATCAAACGCTCGCAGGAACGACTGGAGCGTTACATGCGGCAATTGGAAGTCTCGAACCGGGAACTTCAGGACTTCGCCTATGTCGCCTCGCATGACCTTCAGGAGCCGCTTCGCAAGATCGAGACCTTCGGGGATCGCCTGAAGACAAAATACAGCGATGACCTGCCCGAAGATGGCCGGAAATACGTCGAGCGGATGCAGAGCGCCACGAGCCGGATGCGCCTGCTCATCAACGACCTGCTCAGCTATTCGCGGGTCACGACCAACGCCAAGCCCTTTTGCAGGATCGATCTGAACGAATGCCTTGAGGGCGTCGTGGGCGATCTTCAGATACGGATCGAGGAGACCGGGGCCGAAGTGCATTTCGAGAATCTGCCGGTTATCGAGGCCGACCGGACGCAGATGCGGCAATTGCTCCAGAATCTCGTCAGCAATGCGCTGAAGTTCCAGAAGCCCGGTGTGAAACCCGTCGTGACCGTCTCGGCTGAAATCATCTCCGATGCAATATCCGGCACTGTTTCGGAGAATTGCATATTGTGGGTGGCCGATAACGGCATCGGCTTCGACAACAAGTACAAGCACCAGATCTTCACGATCTTCCAGCGCCTGCACGGGCGCGGCGAATACGAGGGCACGGGCATCGGCCTGGCCACGGTTCGCAAGATCGTCGAGCGCCATAACGGTCTGATCGACGCCGATGGGGTGGAGGGGGAAGGGGCGACCTTCATCGTCACGCTGCCGGTCAAACAGAAACAGCAAGCTGAAGATTGAGAGACAACGCGATGTCAGAACCTGCACCTATCACCATTCTCGTGGCCGATGACGATGCCGACGACCGGATGCTGATCGAAGAGGCATTCGAGGAAAGTCTGCTCCAGAATCCGGTCCATTTCGTCGAGGATGGCGAGCAGTTGCTCGAATATCTGCGGCGTACCGGCGCATACGCGCATCTCGAAGGCACGGCCTATCCTGGCGTCATCCTGCTCGATCTCAACATGCCGCGCATGTGCGGGCGCACGGCGCTTGCGAAGATCAAGGAAGACCCCGAACTCTGCCGCATCCCGGTGGTCATCCTCACCACGTCGAAGGCTGAGGAGGACATCATCCGCACCTATGGGCTGGGCGTCAGTTCCTTTATCACCAAGCCCGTGACGTTCGAGGGGCTGATCGAGGTCGTGAAGGCGATCGGGCATTACTGGGTCGAGATTGTCGCCCTGCCGCCTGAATGCACCGACCGTGCGGCCTGATCGGACCCGACATATGAGTGATGCCCTCACTATCCTCCTGATTGAGGACGATGAAGACGATTACGAAATCACGCGCGAAGTCCTTGAGGACATTCCGGGGATTTCCGTGACGCTGGAATGGATCGAGGCGTACGAGCCTGGTCTTGCGCGTCTTGAGTCGGGTGAGTGCGATATCTGCTTCATTGATTATCGCATCGGGGGCAGGACCGGTCTTGAGTTCATCGCCATGGCGCGTGAACGGGGCATTCTCGCGCCTCTCGTCCTGCTGACGGGGGTGGGGCAGCACGATATCGACGTCGCGGCGACGGAGGCGGGGGCGTCGGACTATATCGACAAGAGCGATCTCGATGCCCGCACGCTGGAACGGACCATCCGCTATTCCATCGCCCATGCGAAAGCGATGGCGGCCCTCCAGAGCAAGACGGAATTACTGGAGACGACGCTTGAACATGCCGGGGCCGGTATCGCGGCGCTGGAGGCGAACGGCGTCTGCACGGCGAAGAACACCCGGTTTGACCGGATGCTCGATATCCTCATGGGCGAGAAGCCGGTTTCGCAGGAGTGCACGGCGGATCAGACCGCCATGCTGATCGACCGGATCGCGGACAGCCTGGACAGTTCCGCTACCGGCGGAGTCGAGGTCGAGGGGGCCGACGGAACCGTCTTCGCCGTCAGCCGGACGCGCACGCCGCACGGGGGCAATGTCTATGTCTCGCTCGACATCACGCAACAGCGGGCGATGCGGGACGGTATTCTCAGGGCCAAGGGAGAGGCG
>CAKZUT010000125.1 GCA_937922185.1 uncultured Neomegalonema sp. | reverse complement strand
GACCGCACTTACGCCTTGCGGTCTCTAAATATGAGGTGCGGCTTGCGTCGTACAGGTCCGAGCGCGCGCCTTTGCAGGGGCCAACCGATAAGCGGTGAAAACCTGCTTGCTGGGGATCGGTCAGCAAAATCTTCGAAAGGGGGGGGGCTTCGAAGCCTCCCCCTTTTTTCTTTATCTGGATGTGGCTTCTGCAACGGCGGCAGGTGCCGAGACCGAGTCCCGGAGCATTTCGCTTCGGCTGCTTCCGGCGCCTACGCCGCCCGCAGGCGACCGCCTGACATGACGACTGCGCGGTCCATGCGGGCGGCGAGGTCCATATCGTGGGTGGCGATCAGGGCACAGAGGCCCTGCGTCCGGGCCAGCGAGACCAGTTCATCGAAGACCCGCGTGGAGGTTTCGGGGTCGAGATTGCCGGTCGGTTCGTCTGCCAGCAGGATATTCGGTTCGGTGACGACACCGCGCGCGATGGCCACGCGCTGTTGCTCACCCCCCGACAGCTCGGAGGGGCGGTGGCTGACGCGCTCGGCGAGGCCGAGACGGTCTAGGATGGCCATGGCGCGCCTGCGCGCTTCCGCATCGGGAACGCCGCCGATACGCAGTGGCATCATGACATTCTCGACGGCGGTGAATTCGGGCAGAAGATGGTGGAACTGGTAGACGAACCCCACTGCCGTGCGGCGCAGCATCGTGCGTTCATCCGGGTCGAGCGCCCCACAGGGCGTACCGGAAATCAGCACCTCGCCCCTGTCGGGACGGTCGAGCAGTCCGGCAATATGCAGCAGGGTGGATTTGCCCGAACCGGAAGGGCCGACGAGAGCGACGACCTCGCCCGGCTCCAGCGCAAGATCGACGCCGCGCAGCACCGTCAGCCAGCCCTCGCCTTCCTTGTAGCGTCGCCCGATGCCCCGCAATTCGAAGGCCGGACCGGCCTCTGGTTTATTCATGGGGGAGCCTATTCATACCGCAGGGCCTCGACCGGATCGAGCTTGGCCGCCTTCCATGCCGGATAGAGCGTGGCGATGAAGGAGAGGAAGAGCGCCATGAAGAGGGTGAACAACACATCCCCCGGCTCCAGAACCGCCGGAAGGCCGGACAGGCCATAGACATCGGACGGGAAGACCGGGCCGAAGACGCTCTCCACCCTGTCCTGTATCCAGCCGATATTCAGACAGAACAGCACACCGAGGATGGTGCCGAACACCGACCCGATCACACCTATGCTGGCCCCGCAGATAAAGAAGACACGCAGGACCGCACCGCGAGACATGCCCATGGTTCGCAGGATCGCAACATCGCGGGCCTTGTCCTTCACCAGCATGACGAGGCCGGAGATGATATTCAGGGCGGCGACGAGAATGATGAGGGTCAGGATCAGGAACATCACGTTGCGCTCCACATCCAGCGCGCCGATGAGACTGCCCTGCAAATCCTTCCACGTATAAACGCCGATACTCTGGTTCGAGGCCCTTCGGATCGGCTGGACGTAATCGTTCACATCCTCCGGGTCGGCGACGGTGACCTCCAGCGAGTCCACCACCCCCTTCTTGTTGAAATAGAGCTGAGATTCACGCAGGGGCATATAGACGAAGGCGGCGTCATACTGGCTCAGCCCCAGCTTGAAGATATAGGCGATCGGATAGCTTTTGGAGCGGGGCGTGATGCCGAAGGGGGTGAGATCGCCGTCCGGCGAGATAAGCGTGATCTTGTCGCCGATACCCAGACCCAGTTTGCGCGCGACGCCGTCGCCGATGGCCACGCCGTCATCGCCGCCATAGGTGTCGAGCGATCCCCGGCTCGCCTCCGGGTCGGTGACGACCTTCAGCTTGGCGAGGTCTTCCCGGCGCATACCGCGCACGATGACGCCGCTGTGGCCGTTCGCACTGCTGGCCAGCACCTGCCCCTCGATGGTGGGGGCCGCATGGATGATGCCGTCTACCTGTCGGATCGCGATGGCGAGGGTGTCATAATCCTCGAAGCGTTCCTGCTGCGAGGTGACGTTGAGGTGGGGGTTTACGCCGAGGATCTGCGAGATGAGCGTCTCACGGAAGCCGGTCATCACGGCCATGACGATGATGAGGGTCGCAACGCCCAGACCGATGCCGACAAGGGAGAAACCCGCAATGACGGAGATGAACCCCTCCTTGCGGCGGGCGCGCAGATAGCGGGAGGCGATATCCCACTCAAATCCGGCGAACGCGCGGGTTCCTGCCTCGCGCAGGGGCTTGGGAACGAAGGCCCCGCGCCGGACGGGGGCTTCGGGAGCCGTTTCCGGGGCGGCCTCCGGGGTTTCCGGGGCTGCGAGCGGGGTCGCGCGTTGGCGGACGCGCTCGGCGGCACGGCGAACGCGCTGGACGCGATCACCCGGCGCATTGTCGAAGGCACCGGAAAGATCGGGTGATGCGGGGATGGCGGCTCTGGGCTTGCGGGGCCGTCGGGGCAGTTCGGGCGGAATGCGCGCGGGTTTCGGTTCGGTGGTGCTGACCGGCGCGGCGGGGGCGTTCTCGATATTCTTCATCATCGAGCGCACGAGAGAAGGCCGCTCGCGTGGCGGAGACGCCGGTTCAGGCGGGGGGGCAGGCTGTTCGCGCCGGGGCGCTTCCGGTGCGGCCCTGACCTGCTGCTGCGCCCTTTTCTTGGCCTCCTGAGCCTCCGCCGCGCGCTCGGCAAGGCCACGCAGCGCGGAAACGCGCTCCGTGGGAGCCTTGCGGGGGGCGGGGCGGTCGTCTTCTAGCGCCAAATCGCATCCATCCTCGTCATGCCCGACCGTATGTGGCGGCGAGGCGGTTCATGGCATCGTCGGGGGACAGGTTTTCCGTCTCGCCCGTGCGGCGGTTCACCAGTTCGACGACACCTTCCTTGAGACCGCGCGGGCCGACGACCAGCTTCCACGGGATGCCGATCAGATCGATTGTCGCGAATTTCGCACCGGCCCGCTCGTCGCGGTCATCATACAGAACGTCGAGACCCCGTGCGATCAACTTCGCGTAAAGATCATCGCAGGCGCCGTCCGCCTCCGCATCGCCCTGACGCAGATTGATGACGGCAACCTCGAAGGGCGCGACGGCCTCGGGCCAGATGATGCCCCTGTCGTCGTGACTCGCCTCGATGATCGCCCCGGCAAGGCGCGAGACGCCGATTCCGTAAGAGCCGCTTTCAAAGGGCACGACCTCGCCGTCGGGGGTGTTGACCGTGGCATTCAGGGGCCTGGAGTATTTCGTGCCGAAATAGAAGATGTGCCCGACTTCGATGCCGCGTGCGGTCAGGCGGCGCTCTTCGGGGATTTCCGCCTCGAAGACGGCTTCCTCATGGGTTTCATCGGTGCGGGCATAGGAGGCGGTGTAACGATCCACGACTTCCTGAAGCGCAGGCCCGTCCTCCCAGTCGATCACGCGCTCGCCGAGCGACAGGTCGGCGAGGTCACGGTCGAGGAACACGGCGGATTCGCCGGTCTCTGCAAGGATGAGAAATTCGTGCGTCATGTCTCCGCCGATAGGCCCGGAATCAGCGCGCATCGGCACTGCTTTCAAACCCATACGCTCAAATGTTCGTAAATAACTTACGAACATGCGGTTGTAGCTGTGCCGCGCGCCGTCCTTGTCGAGATCGAAGGAATACGCATCCTTCATCAGGAACTCGCGCCCGCGCATCACACCGAAGCGGGGGCGCACCTCGTCGCGGAACTTCCACTGGATGTGATAGAGGATGCGCGGCAGGTCGCGGTAGCTGCGGATACCTGCCCCGGCGATCTCGGTGATCTGCTCCTCGTTTGTCGGGCCATAGAGCATCTCGCGGTCGCCGCGATCCGTAATGCGAAGCATCTCGGCCCCGTAATCATCGTAGCGCCCGCTCTGCCGCCAGAGATCCGCCGACTGGATGGTGGGCATAAGGACCGGGATCGCGCCCGCCTTCTGCTGCTCGTCATGGACGATGGCCTCGATCTTCCGCAGCACTTTGTATCCGAGCGGGAGCCAGGAATAGATACCTGCGGATGCCTGCCGGATCATACCCGCGCGCAGCATGAGACGGTGGGAGACGATTTCCGCCTCGGCGGGATTTTCCTTCTGGACAGGAAGGAAGTAGCGGGAGAGACGCATTATCGAAAACCAATCTGAGTCTTGTTTTGCGACTGAGGGCGAGAAGCGGGCCGAAGCCGTTGCGCCTTCTAAACGATCCGGCTGCGCTGCGAAAGTCGCTTTACGCGCACACCATACGGAACACGCCCGCTATCCCGGTTGCCATTCGGCGATATCAGGAGCGGTACCCATCCGCCGATATGCCTGCGACAAGTCAGCATGGAGCCGGTATTTGCGTGTCATTACAGTAGACAGGTGGCATTGCCTGCAATAAACACCAGCCCCGAAGGGGCCATGAGAGCCCAGGTCCGGGGAGACCGATAAGTGAAAAGGCGCGCCCCATAGGGCGCGCCTTTTCATCGTGTTGCACAGTAAACAGTATAAAGCGAACCGGAGACGACGGATCGTAAAAAGGGGGCGACGATCTTACGCTAGCCGCCGCTCCGGCTCGGGAATATACAATGCAAGGCGTGGGCCAGTTTCGTACATGATAGAAGAACCGGACCGGCTTTTCAGATTCTGGCCATGAGTGCGGACAGGGACTCGTCGAGCGGCAGATCGCTCGCTTTGAGGAAATGAAGAAGGGCTGCCTCGTTGACGCTGAGCGCGCCGTCCCGGTCGATCCGTTTGACAAGCCACGCCGCTTCATCGGCATCGACACGTCCGGCGACCTTGCGCCCGGATTGTTCCGCCTCCAGCCGTGAGCGATAGACGGATTCCATCGGCGTATCCGTTCCGAAGATATCCATGGCCTCAATGGTGCGCCCCGGATTCATGATACCGCAGGCCATGCGACGACCAAAACCGGCAAGGCCGTCGGTCGGCTGGTTGAGCCAGCGATCCACCTGCTTCATCCGGTCACGCGAGGGCGGCTCATATCCGCTGTGAACCAGCAGATAGTTCGAGATCGCGTTGACGAAAAGGGCCGACCATGAAGAGGCATTATCCGCCGCGAGGGTCGCATCGTTGAGATCGAACAGAAGCTCGGCTTCCTCTCGGCTGATCGCTTCGGAGCGCCCCGCCGCCTTGGCATAGAGAACCCGGCGCAGAAGGGCGACTTCAGGGTCACCCAGCTCACCGGCGACGAGGGCCGCATTGCCGAGAACGGCATGATCCCCCCGCAAGACCGCGTCCTTCACCGCTTCGAGCGCCAGTATCTCCAGTGAATGCGGCGCATCGACGGCCTTTTCCAGCAATTGGACGAGCGTTTCGAGTTCGGTCTCGCCCTTGATCGTGCCGTCGGCCAGCACCCGGTCGCGGAACCACCGGGCGTCGTCCTCCCCGATATATCCGCGCGGATCGGCCTGTTCGACAAGATGGGCGGACATGGCCTCGGCAAAGAAATCGCGCCACTCGCCGCAGACCGTCTCCAGCGTGTCGTTGATTTCAAACAGAAGTTCGGCTTCCCGTCGGCAGATATTGCCGTCCGGCCAGACCGTGCGGCGCAGGTCGAGCACCTGTTCAGGGGTCACGGCACGGGTGTCGAGAATGATCTCGATGCTGTTCGGGACATGGGGGTCTTGCAAGGCCATGGGAAAGCGTCCTGTGTTTGGTTGCTCCCATTTTTGCTATTAACCCTTTACGGCAGGTTACGCTGCCTCCGAAGTTTCCTGGCGGTTCCACATATCGGCAAACGTGCCGCCCATGGCCAGAAGAGACGCATGGCTGCCCCGTTCGATCACGCGGCCATGGTCCAGCACGATGATCTCATCCGCATCGATCACGGTGGAGAGCCGGTGAGCGATGGTGAAAACGGTGCGGTTCCGGCTCAGCGCCCGCAGGCTGGCCTGAATTTCCTGTTCGGTGGCGGTATCGAGAGCGGATGTCGCCTCGTCCAGAATGAGGATGGGCGGGTTCTTGAGAATGGTGCGGGCAATGGCGACCCGCTGTTTCTCGCCGCCCGACAGTTTCAGGCCGCGCTCACCCACCGCCGTTTCGTAACCGTCGGGCAGTTCCATGATGAAATCATGGACCGAGGCGAGGCGCGCGGCCTCCTCGATCTCGGCATCGGTCGCCCCCGCGCGCCCGTATCCGATATTGTAGCGGATGCTGTCATTGAACAGCACCGTGTCCTGCGGAACGACACCGATATGGGCGCGCAGCGATTCCTGTGTCACGTCGCGGATATCCTGACCGTCGATCAGGATACGACCCGATGTCGGATCATAGAAGCGGAACAGCAGCCGGGCGATGGTGGATTTGCCCGCCCCGCTGTGGCCGACGAGGGCGATGGTGCTGCCCCCCTTCGCGTCGATATCCAGACCGTGCAGGATCGGGCGGTCGGGACCGTAGGAAAAGGCGACATCCTCGAAGATGACCCGGCCTTCGCTGACGTTCAGGGGGCTGGCGGAAGGCGCGTCGGTAACCTCGGGCGGCGTGTCGAGCAGGGTGAACATCTCGCCCATATCAATCAGGGACTGGCGGATTTCGCGATAGACGGTACCCAGAAAGTTGAGCGGCATCGCGACCTGCATCATCAGCGCATTGACCATGACGAAATCACCGACCGTCAGCGTCCCCGCCACCACGCCCTGTCCCGCCATGACCATCACTGCCGCCAGCCCGCCGGTCAGGATCATCGTCTGGCCGACATTGAGCATGGCGAGCGTGGTCTGGGTCTTCACGGCGGCGTTCTCGTACTGGGCCATGGCCCCGTCATAACGGTCGGTCTCCCGGCGCTCGGCGGAGAAGTATTTCACCGTCTCATAGTTCAGCAGTGCGTCGATGGCCTTCTGGTTCGCGTCCTGATCCTGCGCGTTCATTTCCTTGCGAATCTTCACGCGCCACTCGGTCACACGGAATGTGAAGGTGATGTAGGTGCCGATGGATACGAGAATGGCCAGCGCGAACCATGCGCCGAAATGCCACCAGAAGATCGCGAGAACCAGCAACAGCTCCAGCATCAACGGGACGATGGAGAAAAGCACGAAGCGCAACAGGAAATCGACACCCTTCACCCCGCGCTCGATGATCCGGCTCATCGCGCCGGTCTTGCGCTCCAGATGAAACCGCAGGGAAAGTCGGTGGATATGCCCGAACGTGCGGATCGCGAGGCGCCGCAGCGCCCGCTGACCGACCCGCGCAAAGACGGCATCGCGAAGCTGCGCGAACAGCACGGTGCTGATCCGGGCCGTGCAATAGACCAGAACGAGCGCAACGGGCGTGACGAGAAAGGCCGTGCGCCAGCTTAGCTCGACGCCATCCCCTGACAGGGCATCGACGGCATATTTGAAGAAGAAGGGCGTGATGACCGTGGCGATCTTCGCGAGGATCAGAAATCCCATCGCGATGACCACACGCAAACGTGCATCCGGCTCACCTTCGGGCCAGAGATAGGGCACCACATCGCGGATAACCCGCCATTCGGCGTCGCCATCCGTGTGCTGACGCGATCTTATACCGCGCATGGAGGGGGATTTCCGCACATCATCTGCTCCTGTTCTAGCGCCGCATGGCACGAAGGCCAATGCGAAGGTGCTTTTGCGTCCGGCAGTATGGTGTTACCGTTTACTTTGTATCTAATCGGGAGAACGAACGTGCGTAAGCTGGTATCGGTACTGATCCTCGCCACAATGGGATCGAGTGCGCTCGCGCAGGACAGCGGAGTCGCGGTGGTCGGCGTCGAAGGCTACGAAATCCCGCTCTCTCCGGTGGCCCTGTACCGTGCTCTGGGAGACAGGATCGTCTCGGGGCAGGACGTGATCGGCAATAACCGGTCGAACTGGAGTCAGGTCGATTCCGCCCTGCCTTCCTCCCGCATCGGTGTAGGGATCGCGACGGGATCGGACGAGGCGACATTGCTGGATATCGTGCGATGGGGATGCCGGGAAGCATCGGGTGAGAGCCGGGCCTGCATGAAGGTCGGGCTGCGTCAGGATCGACTGATCCGCGAGGGCGCGGAATATGCCGGGGTGCGTTTCGATGCGACGCGGGTGTCGCAGCCGGTCCCCGCCTATACGCCGCCGCCAGCGCCGCCCGCACCGACATATACCATGACCACGATAGATACCCAGCCTCTGGCACCGCTTTCCCCCGCGCCGGAGACGGCGCGAGTGATGGAGTCGGTTGCCTCAGTTGCCTCGGTCGTGTCGGCCAGGGCGGAAGTCGTGGCTTCGCCCTCCGCCGCGATGATGGTCGAGCCTGCCCCCATGGAAGCGATGGTAGAGGTCGATTCGGACTTCGTCTTCGCCACACGCCTGTTCGCCGCGCGCGGGAACTATCCTCCGAAGGATTATGCGGCCTATGGTCTTGTCGCCTTCCGCTCACAGGCGACAGCCGACGAGGCGGACAGGCAGCGGCACATGCATATCTGCGAGGCTTTCTTCGCGACCCTCACCGATTCCGGCAGCAGCGATGCGCCGGTCACTAAACAGATGGTCACCGTCTGGCCCATCCTCGCGGAGAATCCTTCGCGCCTGCCCGATTATCCCGAGAACCTGCTCGAACGGCTCAATACGCCCGTCCGTGAAGAGGGCATGTGCGATCTGGCGGTCACGTATTACGATCTCTTCATGGCCAAGGTCGCGATCAAGCAGGTCGAGGCGGCGCAGGGCGCTGCACTTCCCGGCGCGGGTCCGTATCTGCTGGCATGGTCCCCCGGTGCCAAGAAGGGGCAGAGAGATGCCGTCGTTCTGGTCGCCGATCTGGAAAATGTGCAATCCGCAGCGGATGCCAGAGAGGCATTCGGCATATGGCGGGAGCATATCGAGCGCGATGCGACGCTGTGGGAGGACGGCTTCACCGAGCCGGGCCTCAAGGTGAAGCTGAGAAAACTGCTCGACCGCTATGGCGATCAGCTCATGAAATTCGTGACCGGCTGATATCATTGCCTCTCATACCGGGGGACTTTTCCACATGGGCAATATCGCGAAACTCAGCGTCAGCGCGGCGGTCGGCATCCTTCTTGGCATTGCCGCAATCCTGTGGATCGAGCCGGAAACGGCTGGGGGGTCGGCCCTGCTGATCGTGATCTGCATGGCCCTGACCATCGTGGTCGGGGCCATTATCAAGGCGCTGCGGGGACGGTCGTGACGTACCGGATCGGCAGGGTGACCGGGCTGGTATTGCCGCTGTCGGGCAGCCATTGCGCCTCGCCGTCATAGGAGAGTGTCTCGAAGGTCCGGGCAAGGGCGGCCAGCGCGCAGGCGATATCCGTGCGGGCCATCAGATGCCCGATACAGTGATGCGCGCCGCCCCCGAAACCGAAATGCTTCCTGCGACGCCGGGTTATGTCAAAATCCGGCGCGTCGCAGATCGCCGGGTCGCGGGCACTGGCATGGACGAGCAGATGAAGCACCGTGCCACGCGGGATCATCTGACCGCCGAACTCGATATCCTCCACCGCCTCGCGCGTGACCCAGGTGGTCGTGGGTCGCGCGCGTATGATTTCCTCCACGGCGTTCGTCACAAGGGTCGGTTCCGCGCGCAGGGCCGCCCATTGCTCCGGGTGTTCGATGAAGAGGGCCATGCCCAGTCCGAGCTGTGACCGGGTGGTATCGACGCCGCCGAAGATCGAGATGACGATCATATCGAGCAACGCGGTCTCGTCGGTTTCCGGGTCCGCATCGGCGCGGGCGACAAGACCGGCGATATAGCTGTGGCGATCCTCACCCCTGCGCGCGCGGGCGACAAGGTCATGGGCCAGTGCAGTCAGACGCTCGCAGGCCGCATCGAAGACCGGTTCATGGCGGCGGCACTCGACCCCCATGGCAAGGCCGAGATCGGAAGCGTCATGCGAGATGCGCCGCCAGTCGTCGCGCGGCAGGCCGAGCAGGGTGCAGATCGCCTGACCCGCAAAGGGCACGGCGAAAGCGGACTGAAATTCGCAGCGATCCTTGGCGGCCATGGCCGTACAGAGATCGGCGGCGATGGTGTCGAAGGCGGGCACCATCCCGGCAATGAAGGCCTCGCTGAGCACCGGGACGGCCAGATCGCGCAGGCGGCGATGGGCCGTTCCCTCCTGCCCGATGACGCTGCGCCGCCAGAATTGCGCGAACGGGCCGGTGAGGCCATGGGTCACGGGCCAGGCATGGCTTCCCTGTCGCAAACGCCGGTCACGCAGCAACAGGCCGACATCGCGATAGCGCAGAACCGCGAGGCCGTAGGGCGTTCGGGCGCACCAATGGGCATCCCTCGCCGCCCGCACCGCTTCCGAGCGGGTTGAGAAGGCGGGGTCGGCGAGATCGAGGAAATGCACCCTATGCCCCGAGGCTGGCCAGAACCTCGTCGGTATGTTCGCCGAGGCGGGGGCAGGGGCGGTCGGCCACCATGGGTTGCCCGTCGAAAAGGATCGGCATCCGCACACCGGGCAGGGTGCCATGGGCGATCTGCATCCCCCGCGCCTGCACTTGCGGATCGGCGAAAACATCGCCGATGCTGTTGATCGGTCCCGCCGGAACGCCTGCCTTCTCGCAGGCGGCGAGAATATCGTCGCGCGTCCAGCGCAGGAGAACGGTCTGGAGCATGGGCACGAGCGCCCCGCGATTCGCGACCCGTTCGGGGTTGGTCGCATAGGCCGGATCATCCGCGAGATCGGGCAGTCCGAGAAGAGTGCAGGCTTTGCGGAACTGTCCGTCATTGCCGACGGCAAGGATGAAATGGCCGTCCGACACGGCAAAGACCTGATAGGGCACGATGGAGGGATGGGCGTTGCCGATGCTGACGGGGCTGGTGCCGGAGGTCAGATAGGCAAGCGCCTGATTGGACAGGATCGAGACGCAGGCATCCATCAGGGCCATGTCGATATGGCGGCCCCTGCCGGTCGTCTCGCGCTCGGACAGGGCGGCCTGGATGGCGATCACGGCATTGAGGCCGGTGACGAGATCGGCGATGGCAACACCCAGTTTCTGCGGCTCGCCGCCCTTCTCGCCGGTGATGGACATCAGCCCGCTCATCGCCTGAATGATGAAATCATACCCGGCGCGCGGGGCATAGGGGCCGGTCTGGCCGAACCCCGTGATCGAGCAGTAGATCAGGCGCGGATCGCGGGCCGAGAGGGACGGATAGTCCAGCCCGTATTTCGCAAGCCCGCCCAGCTTGAAATTCTCGATCATCACGTCGGAGCGCGCGGCGAGGGCGCGGGCATGGGCCTGCCCGTCAGGGGTAGCCAGATCGAGGACGACCGATTTCTTGCCCCGGTTCGTACCGTGAAAATACGAGGCGGAGCCGGTTTCCTCCACGAAGGGCGGTCCCCATGTGCGGGTGTCGTCGCCGTTCGGGCTTTCGATCTTGATGACCTCCGCCCCGAGATCGGCGAGGATTTGTCCGGTCCATGGCCCCGCGAGGATACGCGCGAGTTCGAGAACGCGCAGCCCGGCGAGGGGGCGGGGCATGGCGGCGGCGGTCGGCATGTCATCGTGCATGAACCGAGCCTATTATGCCCTGCCGTCATGGCAAGGCCAAAGGATGCCGCTGTCGCTGAAATCAGGCGCTGCGGGTAATCGCCGGACGCTGGATGCTGCGCGCGCGGTCCCGGTCACGGCGCGAGGACATGGGCTGATAGGCTGCCGCCGTGTGGCCCTTGCAGTAAGGTTTGCCGGCCACGACCGGGTGGCCGCAGAAATAGAATTCGCCCCGGCTCGGATCTCCGATGGGCCATTTGCAGGTCCGCTCGGTCAGGTCCATCAGGCCAAGCTTGCGCGCATCGCGGTCGATTTCGGCGATATCCACCTGATTTTCGGAGGGGATCGTGACCATGCCCTCGGGGGCGCTTACGGCGGCGGGCAGGTCGGAGGGAGTGTCCGCATCGGCTCCGGCTCCGGCGGTACGGGCCACCGTCTCCTCCGGGGCGGGGGCTTCGGGTTCGGGCGCGCGCGGGCTTTCCTTCGCCGGAGGGGGCGTGGGCGCGACAGCGGCAACCGGCTCCGCAGGTTTTTCCGCCGTGTCGGGCTTGCCCTGATTTCGGCTGGACAGGCCCAGACGGTGAACCTTCCCGATCACGGCGTTACGGGTCACGCCGCCCAGTTCCTTGGCGATCTGGCTGGCGCTCATCCCCTCGGTCCACATGGTTTTGAGCTGCTCTACGCGATCATCGGTCCAAGCCATTGGAATCTCTCAATCAATGAGGACACGGGCGCGTAGGGATCGCGCTCGACACCATATCCTTCGGGAAAACATCTTATCCCACTATATATTCCGTGTTCCTCCGGGACAAGGCGAACCGATTCGTTTCGTCTGTAAATTACATTAATCGAGAACGCCTGTGACCGTATCGACCTCACCCCATGCCCAGGGCGAACGCCGCTTCGGGCGCTTCAATCGCGTCGGTTTCCAGACATTGCTGGGCAAGGAGGTGCGGCGTTTCCTGAAGGTCTACCAGCAGACTCTGCTCGCGCCCGCCGGGACGGCGCTGTTGTTCATGGCGGTTTTCACTCTGGCGATCGGATCGCGGCGGGGTGAGGTTTTCGGGGTTCCCTTTTCGCATTTTCTCGCGCCGGGCATTCTGATGATGGCGATCCTCCAGAACGCTTTCGCGAATGCCTCCTCCTCCATCGTCGTGGCAAAGGTGCAGGGTAATATCATCGACGTGCTGATGCCGCCGCTTTCCGCCGGAGAACTGACGACCGCCTATGCGCTGGGCGGTGTGGTGCGGGGACTGGCCGTGGCGGCGGTGGCGGCGGTGGTGATCTTTCCCTTCGCATGGAGCGGGATCGCGCATCCGTTCTGGGCGCTTGGCTTTGCGGTCATCGGGGCGCTGATCTTCTCGCTCTGCGGGGCGATCACAGGGATATGGGCGGAAAAATTCGACCACACGGCGCTGGTGACGAACTTCATCATCACGCCGCTGGCCTTCCTGTCCGGCACCTTCTACTCGATCCGCATTCTGCCGGAGCCTTGGCAGACGATCTCGGCGATCAATCCCGTCCATTTCCTGATCGACGGCTTCCGCTACGGCATTCTCGGTGAGGGTGATACGAATCCATGGCTGGGGATGGCGGTATCGCTGGTGCTGGCCCTTTTCCTGTTCTGGCTGTGTCACCGGATGTTCCGCACAGGCTATCGCCTGAAAAGCTGATCCCGGCTGCGACCGTTCCAACCGCGCTCCCATGCGGTACGAAAACCGCAGACAGAAAGGCTGGCGGCGTGGAGTGTGTATTCCTGCCGGAGGAGGGGCTTCTTTGATCGAGGCGAAGCGAGAAAGCCGGGACACGTATCGGCAGAGGTGACAAAGTGTCGCATTCTTGCCTCAATCATCTGTACGGTGAAGGACATGACGACTCGAACTTTTACGCCCTCTCGGCGGAGCGCTTTGCAGTTATTCGGTGCCTCCGCCGTCCTCGCCACCCCCGGAATCGGCCTCGCCGCGAATGCGGCTCCGGCCACGGGGGCGAAACCCATTCTCAGCCTGACCGATGTGCCGATCGCATGGCCGGTCTATCATCGCCTCGCCGCCTTCGGTGCAATGCCGGAAGCCGGTGACCGGGTGTCGCTGGAACGCGATGTGCCGCATCCGTCGGACGAGCGCGGTATCGCCGTGTTCCTCGCTTCGGGCGACAAGCTCGGCTACGTGACGAACCAGCATTACGCCGCCCTGAACTGGGCGCTGCAACGCGCAGGCCGCGTGGATGCCCGGATCGAGGCGATCAACGAGCCTGTGGTACGCGGCAAGGCCATTCCCGGCTGGGGCGCATTCCGCATCTCGGTCAATGTCTATGAGGGTTCGGCGTTCGTGTGACGTGACCGCCGGTCACTCTGACACAGGCCCCTTCAGTTTCATTCCCGCTCCCGGATGCCATATGGTCTCCGGGAGCTTTTTTGTTGGGGAGACCGCGATGCCCGCCGTGATGATCCTGCCTGCAAGGCTGTTGGGGACCGTGATCGCGATGGTTCTGTTGTCCGGGGCGGTCCGGGCTGAGACGCGCACGGCCCATGATTTCGGGTTCACGGCTATCGAGGGCGGTTCGCTGCCGCTTTCGGATTTCGTGGGCAAGCCGGTCCTCGTGGTGAATACGGCATCGCGCTGCGGCTTCACCTATCAGTATGACGGGTTGCAGGCCCTCTACGACCGTTATCGCGACAGGGGCCTTGTGGTGCTGGGCGTCCCGTCGCAGGATTTCCGGCAGGAACTTGCGACATCCGAGGACGTGAAGACCTTCTGCGAGGTCAATTTCGATCTCGATTTCCCCATGACGGAAATCGAGAAGGTCAGGGGCCGGAATGCCCATCCGCTGTTCCGCTGGCTGGCGGAGCAGGGGGCAAAACCGGAATGGAACTTCAACAAGTTTCTCATCGCGCCCGATGGCCGTTTCGTCGCCAGATTCGGCGCGTCGGTCAAACCGGACAGTGCGAGGATCGGCGACAGGATCGAAGACCTGCTATAGGGCCATCAGCGACGTTTGCCCAATCCGGCACCGTCACCCGATGACAGGACCGCCGCCACCGCCGCCGCCGCCGGAATGCGCGGAGCTTCCTCTACGGTTTTCAGCACCGGGGCGGTAATGGCCTGCGTCGGTTGCGACTCGTTTCGCCTGAACGCGGGATTGGCGACGAGCGCGAGGGTGGGCGCGAAGCGCGATCCGGCGACACAGCATTGCTGTACGAGGATCGTCAGGTCGCGGACGCCGAGATCCTGCGCCGTGCCGATCATTTTCATCGCGGCGGTGGCGAGGGCGAAAGACGCATCATTCATGCCCAGACCTTCGCGGCTGGCGATCTCATAGACCGTCTTGCGAAGGCGGGGACCGGCATTCATCGGCGTTTCATGGGGCATGACATGGGCGGCGACGCTGAGCGCGGGGAAAGACCCCGGCAAAAGCTGCAACCCGAGGCTCTGAACCACGTCGCGATAGGGCGGAAGGTGCTCGACCTCGACATTGAAAGCTTCTTTGGCGATCGCCGCGCAATAGCCGAGGATCGTGCGGTTCGTGGCCTCGCCGTTATGCATGAAATCGGCGACCTTCGTGCTCTCGACGCTGCCGAACTCAGGCACCCGCGACTCATGCGCCATCAGCGCCGTCTCGCCGCACAGGCAAGCCGTTGCCGCGATGACCGTCGGCCAGTGAAGCGCACCGTCATTGTCGTATTCTGTCGTGAGAAGCCGTACGAACTCTTCGCCTGCCGTCGTCCACCGATGTGCCGATGTCATCCCACAATTCTCCAACTTTTACTGCAACCCACAGGATCGTCATTAAAAGAGAAGAATTCGTCAAAGCCTTTATTAATAACTCGGTACACGAAAATATAAGTCATCCGGCATGACAAGGCGTCCGTTGCCAATTACCACCGTATCAAGTGCGCCGGAAGTATAGAGCGCCCCCATAACAAGAGCCATGAGGAGCGCGCCGAACAGGACGGCGAGGATGATCTTCCACGCGCTGTAGGGCCGCTCGCCGAAAACGCGGCCACTGCGCCCGTTGATGACGAAGCGGTAGGTTTTCTTGCGGTAGCGATAGGCGGCGATCCAGAGCGGCAGGAGGACATGCTTGAAGGTCACGTCCCCGAATTCGGTCTCGACATGCTGGACCCGTTGCTGGTCTCCGCCGATATCAAAGCGCACGTCACGCCGGATTTGCAGGTCCATCTCGCCCCGCGCGGCGGCGAACCCGTCGCGCAGGTCGATGGTATAGCCCTCGGCGCGAAAGCCCGCGAGATAGCTTTCGGTATAGGGAACCATGGCGTGCAGATCCCATGGTTCCAGCGCATCGGCCACACGCTTGGGCAGGGCCTTGGACGCGATCACCAGCACGTCGTCGAAGAAGCGGCGCACGCGCCCGCGCACCGGGGTCCAGCGGATTTGAGGGACGCGCTGGAGCTGACGACGGGGGCCGCGATCCGTCATCACAGTGACGTAGCGATCCACGTAATAGACGTCGCCGCGCTGGCCCGTATAGGTGCTCGCCGTATCGGCATCGAAGGTCCAGTAGGGCGTGTAGAGGCCGTTCATCTCCTGCCCGGATCGCGCATAACGCTTGAGGCCCGACGGCGCGAACCAGCGGGAGCCGAGCCAGCGTTCAAGGGCGGCCTGCGCGTCCTTTTGCGTAACGGCGAAGGGCAGAAGGCCCTTGGGTTTGAAGTGCCGGTGATCGCCTGTGTCGGTGACGAGAACGGAATCGCAGAACGGGCAGTTATCGGCATGGATATCGCGCTCGAACTGGACCTCGGCCCCGCAGGTCGTGCATTTCGTGACCTGCGTGATCTCGATCTGCTCGCTGGAAAGCTGATCTTCGAGACCTTTGCGGAAATCCAGCTCCTGAATGGGCTGGTGGTCGATATCAATAATGTTCTCATGGCCGCAATAATCGCAGACCAGATGCCCCGATCCCGCATTGAAGCGCAGGTCAGCACCGCATTGCGCGCAGGGAAACTGCGTGTCGAGGGCTTCGGTCATCGTCTCGGTTCCTTCCGGTCGCGATGGTCAGATATCGCGCCGCGTAGTCTCCGCCACCCGCAGGATACGGATTTTTCCGGCACCGTAACGCCGTTCGCTGGCCAGATCGAGAGCCGGGGGCGGATCGAGGGGTTCGTCGGCGGCGGTTTCCACGACGATGACAGCGTTATCCGCAAGGGCCGCGCCCGCCGCCAGCGCGTCGATGACGGGGCCGGTCAGACCTTTCGCATAGGGCGCATCGCAGAAAACCATATCGAAGGGACCGCCGCCCGCGCCCGCGAAGCGCAGGGCATCACCGGATACAATACGGGCGCGGTCGGCGATATTCAGGGCATCAATATTTCGGCGCAGCAAGGCACGGGCCTCGCGCCCGTCATCCACGAAGACCGCCCCGGCTGCGCCGCGCGACAGGGCCTCGATCCCCATGGCCCCCGTCCCGGCGAAAAGGTCGAGCACCCGCGCGCCGTCGAAGGCCGGATAGTTACCATGGGCGAGGATATTGAAGATCGCCTCGCGCATCCGATCAGAGGTCGGGCGCAGGCGGGCGTGGCCCCCGTCATCGGTCGGCCCCGCAAGGCGGCGCCCGCGCAGATCTCCGCCGATCACCCTCATGACAGGGCCGCCAGCGCCCGGCGCGCCCAGGATACCGCTTCATCGGGATCGTCCAGCGCGCTGTCGGGAAGTTGTCGGTAAGACATGGTGACGGGCTTGTCCTTTCCTTCATAGACGAAGGGGGCGGAGCCTTCGGCCTCCAGTTCAGCGGCAAAATCGCCCTTTGCCTTGAGAAAGATTTCCTCGAAGGCGATCAGGCAGAAGATCGTGCCTTCATGGTAGAGGCCCGCCCCGCCGAACATCTTGCGTATGGTGATCGGGCCGAGATCATGGAACAGTTCGCGGGCCTGTTCGATGGTGGCGTCCAGGGCGGGGTCGGGCATGTTCTCACCTGATGACATTCCCTTGAAAGAGGGAGTCGGTATTCGTTGCGTCGAGGTGCCCGCTTTCGCGGGCATGACAGACCATCAGAGCAGGTCGTCCAGCGCCTCAATGAAGGCGGAGACGTCCTGACCGCGCGTGTAATGGGTCATGGAGGCGCGGACGACGCCGGTTTCGGGGTCGATGCCGACGGCTTCGATCAGGCGATAGGCGTAGAAGTCGCTCGCGCCGACGATGAAGCCGCGATCCGCAAGGGCCGCTTCGAGCGCCTGTGGCGACATTTTTTCCGGCAGGAAGGCGATGGTGGGAGCGCGGCGGTCATCGCAGGTTTCGGGGCCAAGCAGGCGGGCGCGGGGGTGGGCGGCGAGGTAATCGAGCAGCGGGGCCGCAACCGCGATCTCCTGAGCGCGCCACAGGGCGTTGACCGCCCGCACCCGCTCGCCGGGGTCATTGGCGGCGATGCCGTGATGCTCGGCGAGGGCGTCGATATAGTCGAGCGTACCCGATGAGGCGGCGACCTGCGCGTGGTCCGGTCCGGCGGGGGCGAGTTTCTTGGACGGGTATTTCGCGTTGAAGAAATGGCTCTGGTTGGGCAGGCGGTCGAGCAACTCGCGGCGGACGGTCATCAGCCCTTGATGGACGCCATAGACCTTGTAGAGGCTGAACATATAGATATCCGCGCCCAGCGCCGTGACATCGGGGATTTCATGGGGTGCCCATGACACGCCGTCCACGACGCTCGCGGCCCCCACAGAGCGCGCCTTGGCGGTGATCTCCGCAACGGGGTTGGCCTCCCCCGCGATATTCGAGCAATGGGGCAGGCAGACGAGGCGGGTGCGCCCGGACAGGAGGGCATCGAAACCGGCGGGGTCGAGCCGCCCTGTGACGGGATCGACCTGCCAGTCGCGCAGGGTGAAACCGCGCTCCCCGGCCATGCGCCGCCATGCGCCGGAATTGGCCTCGTGGTCCTGCTGTGTGACGATTACCTCGTCCCCGGCCTCCAGCATCGCCCCGAATGCCTGCGCCAGAACATAGGTATTCTGCGAGGTGGAGGGGCCGAAGGTGACTTCATCGGGATCGACATTCAGCGCCTTGGCCCAGCGATTGCGCGCCGAGTCCATCGCCTTGCCCGCCGTGGCGGTCGGCCCTGCCTGTCCGTAGGGCTGGATTTTCGTCTTCGTGTAAAAGCCGGTCAGCGCCCCGATGGTCTGAGCCGCCGGAAACGAGCCGCCTGCATTCTCCAGATGGACCCAGTTGGCCAGCTCCGGTTCCGCAAAGGCGGGAAAATGCGAACGGGCGAAATCAATATCGAGGGTGGGGTGCATGGGTGGCTCCATCGGTTCGGTACTGCGCGTTCTGGCATGATGGTGGGGCATATGTCAGCCCTTCGTAGCCCGCATCTCGCGCAGTGGCACCAGCAGACCGGCGACGAGGACGAGGAGGACACCGAGGGCTTCGCGCAGCCCGAAGGTTTCATCGGTCAGGATCGCCGCCGTGATCGTGGCGATAGCGATTTCGGCCATGAAGAGCAGGCCGACGACGCCGGGGTTGAGTTTGGTCGGGCCGTAGATCGTCGCAAACCCCGCCGGGACGGTCAGGATCAGGGTAACGGGGATGAACCATGGCAGGACGGCCATGAAATCGGCGGTCGCGGGTATGGCGATCCCGGCCAGCATGACGGCGATGACGTTGAGGATGGCGGAGAACATGAAGAAGCTCGCGCCATGGACCGGCACGCTCACATCCTCGTCCACCAGCATCAGGATCGAGGCGAAGGCCCATGCAATGCCGGAGCCGAGCGCGATCCAGTCGCCTGCGTTCCGGGGCAGGGGCAAGCCGCCCTCCACGCCGATGATGATCGTCACCCCCGCAAGGCCGAGCGCCACCGCCAGCCAGCGGGTCGGCGTGATCGCCTCGCCCAGCACGATGCGCCCCAGCAGAAAGCCCCAGATCGGGTTGAGATGGAACAGCATCACGACGCGGACGATATCGGTGTAGAGAAAGGCAAGGGTGTAGAGGCCCAGCGCCACGCCGCCGAGGGCACCCCCAAGCAGGCCTTTCCAGTTGGCCGCGCGCAGCTGGCGGCGGTAGAGCCAGTAAATCGGCAGGATGACGAGGGCCGGCGCGACGCTGAAAACCATCGACGCCCACGCCCCGTCCAGGCCCGCTGTCTCCAACGCCCGCAGGGGTATCCAGAACACCCCGAACGCGAACCCGGCATAGAGCGAGGCGAGGACGGCCCCTCGGTTTCCTGCGTTGCCCATCGGCTACAGACCCACCATTTCGCGGATATCGGCGGGGGTCTTGCCCTCTGCGCGCAGGGTGGAGAGGGCGCGGGCGTCGTCGCGTTTGGCGAGGCGGCGGCCTGTGTCGTCGCGGATCAGGTCGTGGTGGTGATAGATCGGGGTGGGGCGTCCGGTCAGGGCTTGCAGAATGCGGTGGATGGGAGTGGCGGCAAAGAGGTCGTGGCCGCGTGTGACATGCGTGATTTGCTGGAAGGCATCGTCGAGGATGACCGAGAGATGATAGCTGGCGGGAATGTCCTTGCGGGCCAGCACGATATCGCCGACCGTTTCAATCAGGGCGGGCATGTCGAGGGCGATCTTGCCTTTTTCCCTGTTCGGGCCGCGTCCGGTTTCCTTGAAATGCAGTTTCTTCACGACCCCGGCTCCGCCGAGCGAGACGAGGGCCTTTCGCATGTCGAGACGCAGGGCGTAATCGCCGTCCATATCGGCGAAGCTGCGGCCCCGGCAGGTGCCGGGATAGGGGGGCGGCATGTCGCTTCCCTCCTGCGGGGCGCTCATGGCGGCGGCGATCTGCTTGCGGGTGCAGGTGCAGGGATAGAGCAGGCCGCGCTCGCGGAACTGGTCGAGAACCGCCGCGTAGGCGTCGAAGCGGTCGGACTGGCGCAGGACGGGTTCTTCCCACTCGATGCCGAGCCATGCGAGATCATCATGGATCGCGGCCTCGTATTCCGGGCGCGAGCGGGTGGTGTCGATATCCTCGATCCGCAGCAGAAACCGGCCCTTCGCCTTGCGCGCGGCATCGAAGGCCAGAAGTGCCGAATAGGCATGACCGAGATGGAGGGGGCCGGTGGGGCTGGGCGCGAAACGCTCGACATGGGTGGTCATGGCGAAGCCCCTGAATCCAAGTGTTGTCATGCCCGCGCAAGCGGGTATCTCTCTTGTGGCGATGAGGTTCCCGCTTTCGCGGGAATGACACCGGATTTCGAGGATACTCTCGTCGTGAGGAGTGCGACAATGCGAATTATCGAAACGGTGGACGATCTGGCCGAAGGCGTGGCGCATCTGATCGCTGTGGAGCCGCGTTTCGCGAAGGCCGTAGAGGCCACCGGGATGCCGCCCCTGCGTCGCCGCCCGCAGGGATTCGGGCCGTTGCTCCAGATTATCGTGGGTCAGCAGGTTTCGGTTGCGGCGGCGGACGGTATCTGGCGGCGGGTCGTGGAGGGCGGGGCGGATGCGCCGGAGCGGGTGCTGGCAATGGACGACGATGCGTTGCGCGCGCTGGGGCTGTCCCGGCCCAAGGTGCGCTATGCGCGGGCGATTGCGGAGGCGTTGCGGGATGGCTCGCTCGATCTCGATGCCTGTGCGGCGGGGTCGGTGGAGGATGCGATGAAGATGCTGACCGCCGTGACGGGAATCGGGACGTGGACGGCGGAAATCTATCTGATGTTCTGCGTCGGGCGGGCGGATATCTTCGCCGACAAGGATCTGGCGTTGCAGGAAAGCGCGCGGGTTCTGTTCGATCTGGTGGAGCGGCCCGATCCGAAAACCCTTTCCGCGATGGCCGAAGCCTGGTCGCCATGGCGCGGGGTAGCGGCGCGGGTGCTCTGGAGCTATTACCACGTAGAGAAAGGGCGCGCCGGTGTGAGCGCGTAACCCTGTCATTCCCGCGCAAGCGGGAATCTGCTTGAATGACGCGCTTGCGGTGGGAGGTTCCCGCGTTCGCGGGAATGACAATGGAGTGGTGACATGACCGAACTGAGTGGCCCACGGGCAGCGGCGACATCGGGCACGACGACGAGTCTGGTGATTCTGGTGCATGGGTACGGGGCCGACGGCAATGACCTGATCGGGCTGGCGGGGCCGCTGGGCGGAGTGTTGTCGGGGACGGAGTTCGTGTCGCCGAACGCGCCGCAGCCCTGCACGATGAACCCGATGGGGCGGCAGTGGTTTCCGATCCCCTATCTCGACGGCTCGACCGAAGAGGCGATGAAGGAAGGAATGGCCAGTGCCGTCACGGCCCTTGATGCCTTCATCGACGCGGAGATCGCGCGCAGCGGGCTGCCCGCGAGCAAGGTCGCGCTGGTGGGGTTCTCACAGGGCACGATGATGAGCCTGCATGTGGGGATGCGCCGGGCGGAGGCACTGGCGGGGATCGTCGGGTTCTCGGGGCGTTTGCTGGTGCCGGAAACCCTTGCCGGTGAAATCAAGTCGAAGCCGCCCGTTCTGCTGATCCACGGCAATGCCGACCCGGTCGTGCCGTTCGAGTCGATGGCGCTGGCCGAAGAGGGGCTGAGTGCGGCGGGCGTGCCGGTGCAATCCATGGCCCGCCCCGGTCTCGGCCATGGCATCGACGAGCGCGGTATGGTTGCTGCCGCAGAGTTCCTGATGAAGCGTTTCGGCGGCTGACGCCCGATCAGGCGCGGGGCTGGATCGTGCCGAAGGATGCCCGCCCCAGCAGGGTTGAAAGCATTCCCTCGAATTGACTGTGCTTTTGCTGCATGACGGTATCGTTCCGTGCCAGAAAGCTTTCCTGCACGCCGCGAAAGATCAGCCAGACGATGGCGACCGTGAAGATCATGCCCATCGTGTTGCCCGAAATGACCATATGCTACTCCCGCTGCCAATCCGGGCGCAGGATAGGGGGGAGCGGTGAATATCTGACCAATACCGTGTCACCCCTCGATTGCTCCGGCGTAATGCAGGCGCTAAGTAAGGCTCGACAGCCAGATACGGGGACACCATGGCAAACAAGATTTACGACAGCGCCGCC
>CAKZUT010000124.1 GCA_937922185.1 uncultured Neomegalonema sp. | reverse complement strand
TCCCTGTCCGGCCTTTTTCGCGAATCAGGTCATCGGGGTCTTTTCCCTCCGGCATGAGGGCGAACAGCAATGTCTTGCCGGGTTGCAGCAGGGGAAGCGCCAGTTCCGCCGTGCGGGCCGCCGCGCGCAATCCGGCGGCATCGCCGTCAAGCGCGATGACCGGCTCATCCACGGCGCGCCAGAGCAGGGAAAGCTGATCGGCGGTCAGGGCCGTGCCGAGGGGGGCGACCGCCGCCGCCAGCCCCGCCCGGTGAAGGGCGATGACATCCATGTAGCCCTCGGCCACGATCATCCGCTGACCCTTGCCCGCCGCCGCGCGTGCGGGACCGAAATTGTAGAGTGTGCCGCGCTTCGAGAAGAGCGGAGTTTCGGGCGAATTGAGATATTTGGCCCGCGCATCCTCGCGCATGGCCCGACCGCCGAACGCGATGACCCCGCCGCGCTGATCCCGGATGGGAAACAGGATGCGCTCTCTGAAGATATCGTAGGTCGAGCCGCTTTCGTTGCTGCCGACCAGGCCCGCCTCGGCCAGAATCGCAGGCGTAAAGCCCTGCCCGCGCAGCGTCTCGCCCAGCGCATTGCCACCGGGGGCATAGCCGATGCCGAATTCCCCGATAGTGGCGGCGTCCAGTTCCCGCCGTTCCAGATAGGCCCGCGCGTCCCGCGCCGCCGCCCCGCCGAGCTGCGCGCGGTAGAAACGCTGCGCCGCCTCCATGGCTTCGGACAGGCCCTTGCGCTTTTCCTGCTTTTCCCTGGCGCGGGCATCGCGGACGGGGGGCTGCATCCCGGCTTCGCGGGCCAGCAGATCCACCGCCTCGTCGAAGCGCAGATTGTCGTTCCTCATCACGAAGCCGATCACGTCGCCCTTCTCGTGACAGCCGAAGCAATAGAAAAAGCCCTTGCGATCCTCGACATGGAAGCTGGGTGTCTTTTCGCCGTGAAAGGGGCAGCAAGCCCAGTAATCCCCGCGCGCCGGGTTGGACTTCCGCACATCCCAGTCCAGCCGTTTGCCGATCGCCTCCGCAATGGAGACCCGCGCGCGTAGCTGATCAAGATATCCGGGTTCGATGGCCATAGGGCAGAGATGCGCCCTCGCCGGGTGATTCGCAAGCGGGGCTAACGTCCCAGCAGCACCGTTTCCACAATCCGGTGCAATGCCGCCCAGTCATCCGCCCGGTGCTGCGCCGCCTCCACGTCGGCAAGCCACCCGCGCAGGGCATCATCCCCGACGAAATGGATGCGGGTAACCTGCGGAGCATCCGTGGCCGAGGAATCGAGCTGTGCGGGCGAATCGTCGATAAAGGCCATCCGCCCCGCCCGCGCCGACAGCCAGCGCAGCGCCGGTCCTTTCGGCCCCGCATTTGCCACCAGGGGATACTCGATGCCGTGATCCGACAGATTGTCGATCCGATCCGCCCGCGCATAGAACGGCACATTGGTCAGGATCACCACCTGCACCCGCTCCGACAGCGTACGCAGGGCGTCCGCCGCGCCGGGATAGACCCTCTGGTGCCGTGTCTGCGTCTCGAAGAACCCCCGGAAAAGATCATTGAACTCTTCACGGCTGGCCTCGGTGCCGTCCGCGCGCCACAGGGCACCGTTCAGCTTATAGCCGGTCAGGCGCAGATCGAAGCCATTCTCACGGGCATAGTCACCCAGATGCCCGGCAAGGCCCACGATCACCTCATCCACATCGACCGCCAGCAGGGGCCGACCCGCATCGAGATCGAGGGTTGCAAGCTGCTCGGCAACGTCCTCGCGCAATCCGGTCGATGATGTCATGTCCATTCGGGCACATCCCCGCCCGGAAGCGCCCGGCGCGCCATCGGCACATCCTCCGGTGGTATTCCCAGGGTCGCGGCGAAGCCGATGACCCGCCCGTCATCCTGCATCAGGAAGTCGAGCACGAAGCCAAGAAAATCCGGGTCCGTCGCCCGACTTTTCACATCGCCGGCATCGGTGCCCGCCTGATCGAGAAAAGCGCCGAAAAGGTCTTCATCAGCGGCAATATGGGACAGCGCCTGCAATCCCGTCACGGTGGCCCGGTCGAGCGTCATCGTGTGTTGCTTTGTGGCCACTTGGAATTCCCGTTGATCGTTTCAGATTAAGACGATGTACGTGATATCATCGACGTATGGCCGGGAAAGACTTAATTAACCAGATACAACCTATCGTGTGGCCTTATAGCGGAACCCCGATGTGGGGCCGAGAGTTCTGGAGCGCCATTCATGACAAAAACGGTTCTGATTGTCGAAGACAACGAACTCAACATGAAGCTCTTCCATGATCTGCTCGACGCGCAGGGATACCGGACGCTTCAGACGCAGAACGGCATGGAGGCGCTGGAGATAGCGCGGACCGAGTCGCCGGATCTGATCCTGATGGATATTCAGCTTCCCGAGGTTTCGGGTCTGGAAGTGACCAAGTGGCTGAAGGAAGAGGACGATCTGCGTCATATTCCCGTTGTCGCGGTCACCGCCTTTGCGATGAAAGGCGACGAGGAGAAAATCCGGGACGGGGGGTGCGAGGATTATATTGCAAAGCCTATCGCGGTTGCCGATTTTCTCGCGACGGTAAAACGTTTCCTTGACTAGTCGTCTGTAATACTCGCCCCTGCAAGCAAGCTGGAGAGAGGCCGGAGATCATGTCAGCGCGTATTCTGGTCGTGGACGATATCCTTCCGAACGTGAAGCTACTCGAAGCCAAGCTCATGTCGGAATACTATTCTGTTCTGACCGCCAGCAACGGATTCGAGGCGATTGAGGTCGCCAGGGCCGAGCAGCCCGACCTCATCCTGCTCGACGTTATGATGCCGAAGATGGATGGCTTCGAGGCGTGCAAGCGCCTGAAATCCGATCCCATGACGGCGCATATCCCGGTCGTGATGGTCACGGCGCTCGATCAGCCGACCGACCGTGTGCGCGGCCTTGAGGTCGGGGCGGATGACTTCCTGACCAAGCCCGCCAATGATCTGGCTCTCTTCGCACGGGTGCGTTCGCTCGTGCGGGTGAAGATGATGATCGACGAATTGCGTCTGCGCGACGAGACGTGCCGTGAACTGGGCTTCGAATCGGGATATGCGGATATCTCGGACGATATGCTCAAGGGTCGCGTCCTGATCGTGGATGACCGGCCCAATGCGGCGCGGGCGCTGGCAACGACGATTTCCGGGCGGCTGGGTATCGAATGCGATATCGTCGATAACCGCGACGATTCCATTGCCCATGTCCGCAAGCAGATGAGCGAGATCATCCTCATCAATTCCAGCCTTGAAAGTTATGACGGGCTGCGCCTGTGTTCCGAAATCCGCTCGCATCCCGATGCACGGCAATCGGCCATCGTGCTGATGGTCGATCATAATGATTTCAAGACGATTTCGGCCAGTCTCGACCTCGGTGCCAATGACTATGTGATGCGCCCCGTGGACGATAACGAACTGGTCGCGCGATGCCGGTCGCAGCTTCGGCGCCTGTGCTACGCGGATCGTCTGCGCGATAACGTCCATAACAGCCTCAAGCTGTCCGTGACCGACGAGCTGACGGGCCTCTATAATCGCCGCTATGCGATGCCGCATCTGAAGGCGCTGATCGAGCGGGCGCAGGTGGATGGTCATGATCTGGCCGTCGCCCTGCTGGATATCGATTCCTTCAAGGCAGTGAACGACACTTACGGCCATGCGGTCGGGGACGAGGTTCTCAAGGAATTCGCGGCCCGCCTGCGCGTGAACCTGCGCGGCATGGACATGACGGCCCGTATCGGTGGCGAGGAATTCCTCGGGATCATGCCGGAGACCGATCTGGCCGGTGCCGCTATCGTGGCCGAGAGGCTGCGGGCGACCATCGCCGCCAAGCCCTTCAAGATCACGCATCCTGAAAAGGATGAGCTGGATATCACTGTCAGCATCGGTGTCGCGATGATGTCCTTCACCCAGATGACGCCTGACAGTATGCTTCAGGTGGCTGATGAGGCGCTCTATCGCTCCAAGCGAGAAGGGCGGAACCGGGTCACGCTCGCCCCGTCTTCAGTGGCGGCGTAAACAGACAGGGCGGGCGGCGTCCGACGTCCCCCGCCCGGCACTTCTATTGTTTCTCGGCTTCCCGGCGCTTTCTGGCACGTTCGCGCCAGTACGCGGTCTGCTTGTCCAGCCTTGCAAGGGCAAGATCGGCGACGGCTTTGCGGTCCTCGTCGCTCAGTGTTTCCAGAAATCCGGCGATATCGTCATTCTGCCTCAAGCGCAGGGCCGCCCTGGCCTCCACCTCGCGCCGCTGTGCCTCGCGCAGGGCTGTGGCGTCGAACGGGCGGGCGCGCAGGGCGGCATCGACCTCGCGCCGGATCGTGTTGATCTTGCGCCATTCCTGACCCATGCCCTTGTGGGCCTCGGCCCAGTAGGCGCGGATATCGTCATGCCGGTCCTCGGGCAAAGCCTCCATCATCGTGCGGGGATGCAGGGAATAGCCCCGCGATGCCTGCGCCCGCTTCACCGTCTCGTCGGGTTCGGACAGCACCTGACCGCCGATCAGACCGACAAGGAACAGATTCAGGGCCAGCGACACCAGAAGGGCGGGCTTGAGCCATGAACGTCGGGGAGAGGACGCGGTATCCGTCATAGAAGGGCCTCTGGACCGAGCAGCAGATCGCTATCATCCTCCATTGCGAAGGCGAAGTCGATCACGCCGATTTCCTGCGCCGCCCCGGCGGAGGAAGACGGGGCGATCACGCTGTCCTCGATCGCGGTGCCCATTACGAAGCCGAGCGCGAGGCAGGCCGCGAGGGCCATGCCCGGCCTGAAGACCGGCGTGTTCCCGAACAACCGCGAAAGCCATCCTTCGCGGGCCGGAGCCGGGGTCGGGACTGGCGCCCGTGCTTCCCCCGCGACCAGCGCCGCGTCGGACAGAACCCGACCCAGCAGGGCATTGGACGGCTGCGGGCCTTCCCAGAGATCAAGCATCGCATCGAGCGATGCCGCCTCTTCCAGCATCTCGCGCGCCACAGCCGACTCGGCCAGCAGGGCGCGGGCCGGTGCCCGGTCTTCTTCCGGCCAGCCATCGATCCGCGCACCGTATGCCATGGCGCGTTCCTCGAATTCGTCTGTCGTCATCGTGGAAATCATATCCATCACCATCATTCTTCCAGCAACAATGCCCGCTGTCCCGCGAGTTTGTCACGCAATGCCCGGCGTCCCCTTGATAAAAGAGATTCGACCGCCTCGACGCTCACGCCGAGAATTTCCGCTGTCTCGTCATTGCCGCGCTCTTCGAAGTGGCGCAGCTGGATCGCCGCGCGCTGGCGCTCCGGCAAGGCGGCGATCGCGCCTTTGAGTACCGTCAGGCGCTCGTCCGCCTCCAGCCCGTCCTGGGCCGATGCCCGGTCGTCTACCGGCTCCGCCACATCGTCCAGCGAGGCGGATTTGCGTTTCCGCAGACGATCATAGCAAAGGTTCAGCGCAACCTTGTGAAGCCAGGTCGAGAATTTTGCCCGCCCCGGCTCCCATTTGGCGGCGTTGCGCCAGGCGCGCATCATCGCCTCCTGCGCCACGTCCTCGGCTTCCGCCGTGTCACGCAGCATCCGTGTGGCGAGGGCAAGCACCCGGCCCAGATGACGCTCGGTCAGCAGGCGCGCGGCGGACTGGTCCCCGGCGGCGAAGCGCACGATCAGCGCGTCATCGTCATCCGCGTCCGTCCCTATGGAGGCGGCATCCGCCGTCTCGACCATGGTTGCGCCCCCCTGTCGGCGTCGTATCCAGCCTTTGCCGAATCCGGCAACCGGTTCTGTCATGATACCGGTGCTCATCCGCCCGCTCCGTCCATCGCTTCGCGCAGGGTGACGATCCCGTCACCATCCGCATCCGCGTTTCGGAACATCGTCATCATCCGCGCGTCCAGCATCGGCAAGGTCAGCGTTTCCGGTTCGGAACCGGCCAGAGGGCTGTTACTGTGCCGTCCCTTCTGCAATTCGTCCAGCGAGAGCATCCCGTCACCGTTCATGTCAAGCCGTGCGAGGCGTCGGCGGGCGCGTTGTTTCGCCACTTCCTGCATCTCGTGGAGATCCAGCATCCCGTTATGGTCGGCATCCGCGCGGCTGAAGCGGATTTTCAGGCGGTTGTTGCGGCTCTGGTGTCTTTCATCCGCCGTGACCCGGCCATCGCCGTTGAGATCGAGCGCATTGAAGCGCGCGGCGGCGGCGTCGCGCATTTCCCGCACGGTCAGCGTACCACTGGCATCGAGGTCGATCTGCTCGAACAGCTTCGTAAGGCGGTTTTCGCTACCGCGCTGTTCTGCAAACGCATTTCCGGCAACAAGCATCGCCAGCGATGCCATGCAACCGAGGAAACCAGCCGTTCGTCTCATGGCGTCCGCCTCCATTGATCCCGTGTTCTGGGGAGTAATACGCGCCCGATGCGGGTTTCCGTCGTTTTCATAGGAAACATTTCCGAAGCCGGGTGACATGACGACGCAAGGGCATTCCGGCGCTTTCTCGATCCCGTCCCGGCGCGGTACAGACGGGGCGTGCCGATTGCACGGGGGAACAACGATGTCAGCCGATCATTCCGAACGGAAACTTGTTCCCGTGCTGTTGAAGGGGCTTGCGCGTAAATGTCCGCGTTGCGGCGACAGTGCGCTGTTCAGCGGCTATCTGAGCGTCAGGGAAGCCTGTGAGACCTGTGAGCTTGAATTCCATCATCACCGGGCAGACGACATGCCGACCTGGATGACGATCCTGATCGTGGGACATATCGTCGTGCCGCTGATGCTGACCACCGCGACGGGATATAACTGGCCCGACTGGGTTCATATGACATTATGGCCCGGCCTCGTGCTGGTCCTGTCCCTGCTGATCCTGCCTTTTGCGAAAGGATTCGTGATCGCGCTGCAATGGGCGCTCAGGATGCACGGCTTCTCGCGATATTCGTAGGAGCGGTGCTTGACCCGTCCTTCGCTTCCGGGGCAAAGGAGGGGCATCGTACGGATATCCCGGAGTATCGCATGACCGAGAGCCACGGAGCCGCCGATCTGGAGCGGATCATGCGGATGATTCCGCACCGCGCGCCTTTTCTCATGATTGACAAGGTGCGCGATATCGAAAAGGGCAAATCCGCCGTGGGCGTGAAGAACGTCACGGCGAACGAGCCGCATTTCGCGGGCCACTTCCCCGGCAGGCCGATCATGCCCGGCGTTCTCATCGTCGAGGCGATGGCGCAGACGGCGGCGGTCATGGTCGTCGAGACGCTCGATATGATCGACAAGGGGATGCTCGTCTATTTCATGACCGTCGATAAGACACGGTTCCGCGCGCCCGTCGTGCCGGGAGACGTGCTGGAACTGCATGTCGTGGTCCAGCGGAACAAGGGCAATGTGTGGCGTTTTACTGGCCGGGGGATGGTCGGTGATCGCGTCTGTGCCGAAAGCGAGTTCAGCGCGATGATCGTCGATCCCGCGTGATCGCTCTACCAGGAACCGAACGGAAACCAGAATGGCGATAGCTGAAACCGCGCAAATCCATGCCTCGGCTATTGTCGAGGACGGGGCCGTCATCGGCGACAAGGTCCAGATCGGCCCCTATGCCGTTATCGGGCCGGAGGTTCGGCTGTCGGAAGGGGTCCGTATCGGATCGCATGTGGTCGTGACGGGGCAGACCGTGATCGGGCGGGGCACGGAAGTCTTTCCCTTCGCATCGCTCGGGACGGCCCCGCAGGATCTCAAGTTCAGGGGCGAACGCTCGACGCTGGAAATCGGCGAGAATGTCAAGATCCGCGAGAATGTGACGATGAACCCCGGCACCGAGGGGGGAGGCGCCGTCACGCGAGTCGGCGATAACTGCCTCTTCATGGTCGGTTCCCATGTCGCCCATGACTGTCATGTCGGCTCGAATGTCATTGCCGCGAACAATGCCACGCTGGCGGGGCATGTGGAGGTCGGTGATTTCGCGGTTCTGGGCGGATTTTGCGGCATTCATCAGTTCGCGAGAATCGGTGCTCATGCGATGGTCGGCGGTATGACCGGCGTGGAGCGCGACGTGATCCCCTATGGCTCGGTGATCGGCAACCGCGCGCATCTGGCGGGCCTGAATATGGTCGGTATGAAGCGGCGCGGCTTTGACCGGCCCCAGATTCACGCCCTGCGCGCGGCCTATAAGGCCGTGTTCCTCGATGAGGACGGATCGTTGCATGAGCGCGCAAGTGCGGTGGCCGCCGGACTGGAAGGAGACGGGGCCGCCCGCGAAATGGTCGATTTCATCCTCGCGGGTGGCAGCCGCCGGTTCTGTGTCCCTGAAAGCTGAGGAACCATCGGTCCGCAAGCTCGGCATCCTCGCGGGGACCGGGCGATTACCGGAGGAGGTGGCCGAGGCGCGGCGTGCCGAGGGCAAGCCGGTCTTCATTGTCGATCTGGAAGGTGCGGCGGCGCAATGGGCATCGTCCTTTCCGAACGAGCGGGTATCGCTGGGGCAGGTCGGTCGGGTGCTGGCCCTGCTGGAACGCGAGGGCTGTGACGCGGTGACGATGGCGGGGGGGCTGACCCGTCCCTCGCTCACGAAGGTTCGGTTCGACCGGCAGGGGCTGGCCCTGCTGCCGAGGGTTGCGCGGCTGTTCGGGCGGGGCGATGACGGGTTGCTCTCCGGGGTCGCCGATCTGTTCGAGGAACACGGCTTTCCGGTCATCGGAGCCGAAGCCTTTCTCCCTCGCAGTGTCGCGGGCAGTGGCGTTCTGGCTGGAACCCTGTGCGAGGAGGACGGCATCGCGACGGGACGGGCGATCCTCGACGCGCTCGGCCCGTTCGATATCGGACAGGCGGTCGTGGTGGCGGGCGGACGGTGCCTCGCGGTGGAGGCGGCGGAGGGCACAGCGGCGATGCTGGACCGGGTGGCGGCCCTGCGCGCCGGGGACGAGAGGGGGGGCGTTCTGGTGAAAATGCCGAAGCGGGGTCAGGATTTTCGCGTGGACCGCCCCGCTATCGGCCCCGATACCATCCGTGCGGCGGCGAAGGCGGGGTTGTCGGGGATTGCGGTCGAAGCGGGCGGCGTATTCGTTCTCGATGCGCCGCGCACCGTCGATCTGGCCGATCAGAGCGGCCTCTTTCTTTTCGGGTTCGAGCCATGACCGACGCTCCTCACATCATGATCGTTGCCGGAGAAAGTTCCGGTGACCGGCTGGGGGCCGCGCTTATGCGGGCGCTGCGGGCTGAAACCGATGGCCCGATCCGGTTTTCGGGCGTCGGTGGCCCGGCCATGCGGGGCGAGGGGCTGGATGTGCTGTTCCCGACGGCGGATATCTCGGTCATGGGCTTTGCCGAGGTGGTGCCGCATATCCCGCGCATCATGCGGCGGATGCGGCAGGCGACCGCCGCCGTGGCGGCAACGCGGCCCGATGCGTTGGTCACTATCGACGCGCAGGTCTTTTCGGCCATGCTTGCGAGGCGGGCAAAGCGCGCGGCCCCGGACACGGCACTCGTGCAGTATGTCGCTCCGACCGTCTGGGCATGGAAGCCGTGGCGGGCGGCGAAGGCGGCGAGGATCTATGATCGGATGCTGACGCTGCTGCCCTTCGAGCCGCCCTATTTCGAGCGGGTGGGGCTGGAAGCGGATTATGTGGGGCATCCGGTTGTCGAGCGGGTGGCCTCGCTCGCGGATGATGCCCCCCGTGCCTTGCGGGACACGCTGGGGATCGCGCCCGATGCGCCGGTCCTGCTGGTCGCACCGGGCAGCAGGCAGAGCGAGATTTCGCGATTGCTGGACCCTTTCGGCGAGGCGGCGCTGCTGCTGTCGCAGCGCCTTCCCGGCTTGCAGGTTATCGTGCCGGTGGCCGAGGGCGTGGCGGATCGGGTGGAGCGGACGGTCTCCGGCTGGGATGTTCCGGTCCATCTGATGCGGGCGGGGGGCATGTCGGCGGAGGAGGCCGAGCACCGTAAATTCGCGGCGTTCGGGGCCGCCGACCTCGCCCTTGTCGCGTCGGGCACCGTGGCGCTGGAAGTCGCGGCCATGGGGACACCGATGATCGTCGGCTATCGCGTTCGCAAGAGTTCGGAATGGCTGGTCCGGCGTCTGGTGAATGTCCGCAGCTTCACGCTGGTCAATCTCATGGTCGGTCGCAAGGCGATTCCCGAATTGCTTCAGGAACGCTGCACCGGCCCGAGGCTGGCGGATGCTCTCATGGCGGTCCTTGAGGACAGCACCGATCAGCACGCCGCCTTCGAGGAAGCCTTCGCGACCTTCGGGGATACGGGCGCGCCGCCCTCAACGAGGGCCGCGCGCGGTGTTCTGACCGCCATCGCGCAAAAAAAGCGACAGCCGCCCGTTTAAAGCGTGTTGTGTTCAAGTCGGATCGGCATTCACACCAGAACGTGTGTGAATGCCGATGCCTTCCGGTTGAACCTGAACACAATACGCTCCAGAGGCGCCGGGTCAGCGTTTCTCGACCGCCACATAATCGCGGTTATCGGCACCGGTATAAAGCTGGCGCGGACGACCGATCCGCTGGGCGGGGTCGGAGATCATTTCCTTCCACTGGGCGATCCAGCCGACGGTGCGGGACATGGCGAAGATCGCCGTGAACATTGAGGTGGGGAAACCCATCGCGTTCAGCACGATGCCGGAATAGAAATCGACGTTCGGATAGAGTTTCCGCTCGACGAAATACGGGTCTTCCAGCGCGATGCGTTCCAGTTCCTGCGCGACCTGAAGGATCGGCGAGTTTTCGACGCCGACAAGTTCCAGCACCTCCTTCGCCGTTTCCTGCATCACCTTCGCGCGAGGATCGTAGTTCTTGTAGACCCGGTGCCCGAAGCCCATCAGACGGAAGGGATCTTCCTTGTCCTTCGCGCGGGCGATGAATTCGGGAATGCGGTCGGGGGTGCCGATCTCGCGCAGCATGTTGAGGCAGGCCTCGTTCGCGCCGCCATGGGCCGGACCCCAGAGGCAGGCGACACCGGCGGCGACACAGGCGAAGGGGTTCGCATCCGACGACCCGGCGAGGCGCACCGTCGAGGTGGAGGCGTTCTGCTCATGGTCGGCATGGAGCGTCATGATCCTGTCCATGGCCCGCGCCATGACCGGATCGACCTTATATTCCTCGCAGGGCACCGAGAAGCACATATGCATGAAATTCGCGGCGTAATCGAGATCGTTGCGCGGATAGACGAAAGGCTGGCCGATGGAATATTTATAGGCCCAGGCTGCGATGGTCGGCATCTTCGCGATCATGCGGACCGAGGCGATTTCGCGCTGTTGGGGGTCGGTGATATCCGTCGAGTCGTGATAGAAGGCCGACAACGCGCCCACGACACCGACCATGATCGCCATCGGATGCCCGTCGCGCCGGAACCCCCGATAGAAATTCGTCATCTGCTCGTGAAGCATCGTATGGTTGGTCACGCGGCTTTCAAAATCGACCATCTGGGCCTTATCGGGCAGTTCGCCGTAGAGCAGCAGGTAGCAGACCTCAAGGAAATGGCTCTCATCCGCAAGCTGGTCGATGGGATAGCCGCGATAGAGCAATTCGCCCTTGTCGCCGTCGATATAGGTGATGTCGGAATCACAGGCCGCCGTGGAGGTGAAGCCGGGATCATAGGTGAAATGGCCGGTCTGGGCGTAGAGTTTGCGGACGTCGATCACCGACGGGCCGACCGATGCATTATAGACCGGAAGTTCGACGGTCTTGCCATCCACTGTCAGCGTTGCGGTGCCGTGTTTTTCTTCGCTCATGTCGTACCTTTCGTCAGGTGACGCATCCCGTTCGCAGGCCCCTTGCGGGGGGCATCCGGGATCGGCGCCGTCGTCGATTGTGAAGGGAGGGCCGGAAAGTCAGGCCGCGATCTGGTTCTCCAGGCGCGCCAGCGTCTCTTCCCGTCCCAAAGTCATCATCACGTCGTAAATGCCGGGCGAGGTAGCCCTGCCCGTCAGCGCAGCGCGCAGGGGTTGCGCGACCTTGCCGAGTTTCATGTCTCTGGCTGCGGCGAAAGACTTGACCGTTTCCTCCAGTTCCGCAGCGCGCCATTGGGTAGCATCTCGCAAGTGCGAAGTCAATTCCGAGAGCATCGGGAGGACGTCTTCCGACAGCAGCTTCCGGGCTTTCGCATCGAGTTCAAGAGGGCGCGCGGCGTAGATGTAATAGGCGGAATCGATCAATTCCATGATGGTTTTCGCCCGTTCCTTGAGGCCCGGCATCGCGCCGCGCAGCGCATCCTTCTGGTTGTCCGTCAGGTCGGGGCCGTCACGGCTTTCCATCGTCTGCGCGACCACATCGGCGAGATAGGCATCGTCCGCCGCGCGCATGTGCTGGCCGTTCAGGTTTTCCAGCTTGGCGAAGTCGAACCGGGCGGCGGATTTGCCGATGCCGCCGAGATCGAACCACTCTATCGCCTGTTCGGTCGTGAAGAATTCGTCATCGCCATGTGCCCAGCCCAGCCGCGCGAGATAATTCCGCATCGCTTCGGGCAGGTAGCCCATATCGCGGTATTCACCGACCCCGAGCGCCCCGTGACGTTTCGAGAGCTTCGCGCCGTCCGGCCCGTGTATCAGCGGGATATGGGCGAAGATCGGCGGCGTATATCCCAGCGCCTCGTAGATCAGGGTCTGACGGGCGGCATTGGTCAGGTGATCATCCCCCCGGATCACATGGGTCACGCCCATATCGTGATCATCCACGACGACCGCCAGCATATAGGTCGGCGTTCCGTCCGAACGGAGCAGGATCAGGTCATCGAGTTGCTCATTGCCGAAGGCCACCCGGCCCTGCACGGCATCCTCGATGATCGTCTCACCCTGCCGGGGTGCTTTCAGGCGCACGGTGAAGGGCAGGTCGGAAGCGGGGTCGGGGGCCTTGTCGCGCCACGGGCTGTCGAAGCCGAGGGGCCGTTTCTCGGCGCGGGCCTTGTCGCGGGCGGCATCGATCTCTTCCTTGGTGGCATAGCAGCGATAGGCCGTGCCGCGCTCGATCATGCGTTCCACCGCCCCGGCGTGCTCGTCGATCCGCCCGATCTGACTGATCGCCTCGCCGTCATGGTCGAGGCCGAGCCATGCCATGCCGTCGAGAATCGCGGCGGTCGCCTCCGGTGTGGAGCGGGCGATATCGGTATCCTCGATCCGCAAAAGGAAGGTGCCGCCGTGGTGACGGGCGAACAGCCAGTTGAAGAGGGCCGTTCGCGCACCACCGATATGCAGGAATCCGGTGGGCGAAGGCGCGAAACGGGTGACGGGAGGGGTGGCGCTCATCGCAGGCTCCTGCTTTGATCATGGCGGGACGGGGGCGGTTATGGCCGAGCGACGCGATTCCGTAAAGCGGTTATGGCGAGGGCAGGCGCGACGCTTCGCCCTGTGGTTTCCGGTTCTGGTCGGGCTGGGCATCTGGCTGCGCCTCGATGCCGGAATCGTGACCGGCATGGCGGTCGGCGCGGTTCTGCTGTCGCTGGCCTTTTTCAGGCCGGTACGCACCCATGTTTTCTGGGCCGGGGTTGCGGTGGTCGCGGGGATCGCGGCGGCGGAGATGCGGCTGGCCGATGTGGCCGCTCCGATACTCGACGCGCCGTATCGGGGTGAGGTGGCGGGACGTGTCATCCTTGTGGATGCGACGGTGGCGGGCGCGCCCCGGCTGACTCTGGACCGGGTTGCCATGGAGGACGTCGCGCGCCTGCCCGCGACGCTGCGCGTGTCGCTGCGGCGGGGCAGGGCGGTTCCCCGTGTCGGGGACAGGGTGCAGGTGTTCGCCGTTCTCGCCGCCCCGCGCGGTCCGGCGGAGCCGGGGGGCTTCGATTTTTCGCGCAAGGCGTATTTCGACCGGCTCGGCGGTGTGGGGTATGCGATCGGGGATGTGCGGGCGGTGCCGGTGGAGAGCGGGGCGCTGCCCCTGCGGTTGCGGATCGACAGGCTGCGGGGTGAGATTGCGGCGTCCCTGCGCGCGCGGATCGGGGGGACGGAAGGGGCGATCGCGGCGGCGCTGGTGGTCGGGGATCGCAGCGGTATTCCGGCGCAGGCCCGCGATGCCCTGCGCGATTCCGGGCTGGCGCATCTTCTGGCCATCTCCGGCCTGCATGTCGGGTTGCTCGGAGCACTCGTCTACTGGGTGGTGCGGCTTGCGCTGGCCCTGCCGCCGCAGATTTCCGAGCGGTTCGCGATCCGCAAGGTCGCGGCGGTCTGTGCGCTGGTGGCGGTGGCGTTTTATCTGGTGATGTCCGGGGCGAGTGTCGCGACCCAGCGTGCCTTTGTCATGGCGGCGGTCGCGTTGCTGGCCATCGTGTTCGACCGGGGGGCGGTGACGATGCGTGGGCTGGCGGTGGCCGCCGTTCTGATCCTGTTGTTCCGGCCCGAAAGCCTGTTCGAGGCCGGGTTCCAGATGTCCTTTGCCGCCGTTGCCGTGCTGGTGGCCGGATATGATGCGACCCGCGATTTCTGGCGTGAGCGGGCGCAGAGGGGCGGGATCGTGACCCGGTTGTCGAGCGGGGTTCTGGCGACGGCGATGACGAGCATTCTGGCGGGGGTCGCGACCGCGCCCTTTGCGGCCTATCATTTCAACAGGCTCGTTATCTGGGGGTTGCCCGCCAATCTGCTTGCGACGCCGCTCATGGGGCTGTGGATCATGCCCTGTATCCTGCTCGCGGCGATCCTGTCGCCCTTCGGTCTGGAAGGCCCGGTTCTGACGGTTCTGGGGATCGGGATCGGCTTCATTCTCGGCGTGGCGGAGTGGTTCGGAGGGATGGAGGGCGCTGTTGCGGGGGCGGTTGCCGCCTCGCCCCTGACGTTGTTCTGCATCGTGTTCGGCGGTCTGTGGGTGACGATATGGCGGGGCCGGGTCCGGCTGGCCGGAATCGCGCCGGTCGCGCTCGGCCTGTTCCTCTGGTCCGAAGCCCCGAGACCCGATCTCATCATCGCCGGTGATGCCGCCCTGATCGCCGGGCGGGGCGAGGACGGGCGGCTCTGGGTCAGCCGATCACGGGCCGAAACCTATGCCGCGCAGACATGGCTGCGTCGGGATGGCGAGGCGCGGCCCGACCGGGCGGCGGCTCATGCGCGGCGGGAATGGTCCTGCACGAAACGGCGCTGTCGCGGCTGGACGGGAGAGGACCGGCGCATCGTGTTCCTGCGCGAAGGGGATGTGCGACCGGGAGATTGCGGAAAAGGGGCGATCCTTATCGCCCCTCACCTGCGGACAGCGCCGGACAGCGCCTGTCTTTTCATCGGGGCGGATGCCTTCGACGGAGCGAGCGCGCTTGCGCTCGACTGGCCTGCAAGGGAGGCACCGGTCATGAGAACGGCGCATCCCTTTCAGGCCGGACGGGATGATCAGCCGCGATAGCTTCGCATCAGTGCCGTGAGACGGCCCTGAATGGTCACCTGATCCGGGGCATAACGCTGTTTTTCATAGACCGGGTTTTCCGGTTGGAGGACGATGGTGTCGCCTTCCATCTTCAGAGTCTTGAGCGTCGCCTTGTTCTCATCATGGATCAGGGCCACCACGATCTCGCCGGGGCGGGCCGTATCGGTGCGCTCCACGATGACCGTATCGTCGTGATGGATGCCCACGCCGGTCATCGAGTCCCCATCGACGGTCAGCGCATAGAATTCGCCTGCGGAGGGTACCATCATATCGGGGATCGAGATTATGTCGTCAGGCTCGCCGAGAACGGCATCGATGGGCTGGCCCGCAGCGATCTTGCTGAGTTTCGGGATTTCACGGACCCCGGCGGGCGGTGCCGAAGCGGACCGGGGATCGCTCTGCCGCCGACCGCCCTCGATGACACGGAATGGCATCGCGTTCGCCTTGGACATCTCCTCGGGGCGTTTAAGCACCTCCAGCGCCCGCGCCCGGTGGCGCAGACGGCGCAGGAAACCGCGTTCCTCAAGAGCCGAGATGAGACGGTGAATGCCGGATTTCGACTTCAGCTCCAGTGCTTCCTTCATCTCGTCAAAGGACGGGGAAATCCCCTTTTCACTGATGTGCTGGTCGATGAAGGTCAGAAGCTGGTGCTGTTTTTTCGTCAGCATGTCGATCCCCTCCCGAGGTTTGAAGCATCCCGTAATGATGCAATCGGCGCAAGCGGTTCGTGGTGGGTTCCGCCTGAAGTTACGCCTTGTTCTTAATCAGGGTTAAGTAGTCGCATTTCGTTCTATTTTGGTTCGTGTGTTGTGTCAACGATAGAAATTCACTTGTTTCGATAATTAATCATTGTCCTGCAAACCCGCCCCCGCCCCGGCGCGGGAAGCATCGCTGGCGGGGACGAGAACACGGTGGGCAAGGGCCTCAAGGGCCGCCCATGCCTGCCCGGCAACGGTGCGTGAGGCGGGAGACGGGGGCACTCTGTTATCGGGGTCGGCAATTGCCCGGCATGTCATATCGGATGCCATGGCGCTGCCCTCGAAGGAAAGCGTATGGCGGCCTACGATTGCCCTTCCGCCGTGCCATTCGAGAAGAAAACTGCGGTGCAGCGCATCGGCGGCGCATCCCATCTGCGCGATGACGAGCAGCGGGTCGGCGACCGGGGCCGTGCGAACCGGCTCGTCGTCGATGGTCGCCGCCCGATCCGCCAGAGACGCGCCGAGGGCCAGCGCGCAGGGCTTGCCCGTGCCGACGCAGCATCCCTCGTTGTCTTGCAGCAGGGCGGCAAGCGACTCGGCCCCCGGCAACCCGTGGGAGGCCAGCCAGCGCGCCGATTTGCCCGCCTCTTCGGCCAGCCCCCAGGGACAGCCGCATCCGCGCGCCGCCTTGCGCCCCGTCGCGTCAATCTCGGCAAGAGTCATCACCGGCATGATCAGGCCCACTCGTCTTCTGGCATCGTCGCAAGGTCATCGGGAAAGGGCGCATTGCGATAGAGGCAGATACGCACCCAGCGGTCCGAACGGGGATCGAAGCGGCTTGCCCCGAAGAAGGCCAGCTTGCAGCGCAGCATGTCGATGGGCAACAGGTCGCTGTCGATCAGGTTCTCGCGAATTTCGGAATAGGGCCGGGTCGCCCCGATCTGCACCCGGCGGACGGTATGGCGGAACTCCGCCCGTCGCAGGAGGAAATCGGCGATCAGCGTCGCATTGTCCTCCTCCCGCAGCGCCGTATCAAGAGCGTGGACCGCGCGGGAGATGTCGAGCGGTTGCTCGCGCTCGGCTCCGGGTTCCTCGTGCCGCTGGCCGAGCCGGGGTTCGAGCTTTTCCTCGGAGACATACCAGAACCGCGCGCAGCGGTCGGCGGCGTCGTGGTCGATCCCGATCGCCCAGTCGTAATCGCGTGAGATCAGGGAGCGCAGGGCCGCGACCGTCATCGTGCCCTCGATGCGGAAACTGTCGGCTTCATCGGTGGCCATTTCCGCCGTCAGCTCATCCACGAGATCGCCATGGGGTTCCAGGATCAGCGAGGCAAGCTGTTCCTGCCCCTCCAGCGTCAGGGCCTTCGCTGACCAGAGCATCAGGGCGTCCCAGGGGGCCTCGGTATCGAGCGCGCCGCCCGCCACACGGTCGGCCAGCAGATCGAGATCGGCGCGAAGGGCCTCCAGTCTGGGTATCTGGACGGGGTGTTCCGAGCGCCAGTCCGCCGCATTCTCACGCGCCTGCTCCAGTCGCCGACGAAAGGTCGCCTGCGCCGCCGGCGGGGCATCGGGCAAGGCCCGGACCCTGGCAATGGCGGTTTCCCGCGCCGTCATCCACGCATTCAGCAGGGCGGGATGGTTGACGAGGAACGGGGCCATGCCGAGGCCGGTCGAATTGCCGATTCCGAGGCGGTGGCGCAGGGGGGCAGCGATTCGCGTGGCCCGGTCGCCGCCCCTGACCCGTGCCATATGCTCCACGAGGTCGAGGGAGAAGCTGCGGATCAGCCAGACCGCCAGCATTTCGGCATGGAAGGGCGCGCCCATGATCGTGCGCCCGGCCAGCACCGCCCGATCCGCCGCCCCGAACTTGCCGGAGCCGTAGACGGCGGTGGTCCGCATCAGATAGCCGACCGCGTTGATCTGTTCCGCGTCCGGTTGCTGCCCCGCCGCCAGCCTATCGACCACATGCGACCAGAGGCGCACCGAACGATTGGCACGGGAGAGCGACAATTCGCGGTCTGAAATCCGCCCCGCCTCCTGTTTGGGCACGTTCCGGGACAGGCGGGCGATATCGTCTTTGTCGGGTGTTCCGTCGAACAGCGCGAAGGTCGCATCCCATGCCGTCGCGATCACCCGGTCGGAGCGCATGTCATCGGGCAGGTCATGGGCGAAGGCGATGAGCGAATAAGTCCGCCTCGGGCCGATGGCACGATAGACCGCATGGCCCACACCATGGTCATCCACGGACCAGACAGGCCGGTCGAAAGCCCAGTTCTCGCGTTTCAGCGACCGCAGAAGCGAGCGCATGAAGCTCAGACGGCTCTGATGGGCGCTGCCCATACGGGCGAGGCGCATCACCTGTGACGGCGGGCGCAGGGGGGGCGTCAACGGGGCGGTATGCGGTTCCATTCACGGATAACGCCATGGAACCGCCTATCGCGCAAGATGATCTATACGGACAGCATCCGGTCGCGATGCCGCAACAGGAACAGGGCGATCAGCGCACCGAGAATGGGCCAGTTCGCCCAGAACAGGATATTCGGCAATCCGAAGGGATCGAGATGCATCTTGAGAGATACAACCGTGGTGGCAAGATGCATCAGCAGCAGCGCGCCGTAGGTGATCGTCTTCTTCGCGCCGATTGTGAAGCCGATCACGAGGGCAAGCTGTGCGATGCCGAGCGCATAGGGCAGAATGTTCGGCATCGTCTCGGCATTCTGTCCGTAGAATCCGGCAAATACCGCTTTTGCATGGTCCACGTTCAGCAGCTTGTCGAATGCCCAGATGAGGAACAGGACGGCGAGGCCGATACGCAGCGCGAACAGGGCGCGCTCAAGAGGCGGATCGGAATGGGGGGTCGTGTCGGTCATGGCTCTACTCCCGGTTGGTTCGCGATGCCGGGTATCCCGTTGGCGGCCCTGTGCCAAGCGAGGGCACGAAAGCGTGACAGGCCGTGAGTCAGCGCAGATTCCACCCCGCCAGTACCGTATGTCCGGGATTGCGCCAGATCAGCGCCCGGTTTCCCCACTGGATTTCAAAGGCCATGCTCCTCGCCGGGGACGAGCCGGTCACATGGCTTGCGAGCAGTCTGAGTGGTCCGCCATGGGAGACGACGACGAGCGGTGTATCCGTGATCTCCACGCTTTCCCACCAGTCGAGAACCCGTGTGTTCATCGTCATGACGGATTCGCCGCCGGGAATGGCATAACCGGCCACGTCATCCGCCCAGGCGTCGATTTCCGTGCGGGGCAGATCATCCCAGAGCCTGCCCTCCCATTCGCCGAAATCCATCTCCACAAGCCGTGCATCGGTCGGGACCGGCCCTCCGGCAAGGGCTTCGGCCAGCGCGCGTGCGCGCCGCAGGGGGCTGGAGAGAAAGCGCGCACCCGCCGGGATCGCGGGCGCAAGGCGGGCGGCATCAGCGGCAAGCCGCTCCGGGTCAGCCTCGATATCGAGCGCGCCGTAGCAGGTGCCGCGCGGGGCGACGGTACGCGGATGCCGGATCAGATGGATATCCATGCGCTCGCTCCGATCAGGAAGGCGGTTTCGGTGAGCTGTTGCTGCGCGCCCAGCGTATCGCCGGTCCAGCCACCCGTGCGGACCTTCATCGTGTTCAGGGTGACCAGCATGGCGGCGGCGGCGGCGAACAGGGCCAGCGCACAGCCGATCAGGCGCAACGGGTCGATGAGGACGGCGGCGGTGACCATCGGAACAAAGACCAGCAAAGCGAACAGGACGACCCGCACCCACTCGCCCCGCATGATCATGCGCGAGATGGGGGCGACCTTGGCCTCGCCCGGATCGCGCGCGTAGTTCAGTGCTTTTACCGTGGGGTAGAGCCATGCGCGGCTGAGACCATGGGCCGCGATCAGGGCCGTCGCCCCGAAGAGCGGGGGCAGGGCCGCAAGTGCCGCGATCTTCAGGGACAGGACCACGATCAGGGCGATGACGCCGAAGGCGCCGATATGGCTGTCCTTCATGATGGCCAGCGCCCGCACCGGATCGCGGGTGCCCAGTCCGTCGGCGAAATCGGCCAGACCGTCCTCATGCAATGCGCCGGTCAGCATGATGGCGGTGCCGGTGGCCAGCAAGGCGGCGATCAGCGGGGTGAAGACAAGACCCGCGATCAGGAAGACGAGACCCGCCGCCGCGCCGATGATGCCGCCGACCAGCGTGAAATGCGGGGTCGCGCGGTCGAGCCGACCCGCTTCCCACCCCGTCCAGTCCGGCACAGGCAAGCGCGTGAGGAACTGTACGGCGGAGAAAAAGGCCTGCAATTCCCTCTTTATTGTTCCGGGCTTCATTGTCCCGGCCCTCGCGGATAATCCGCCAGATCGGTCAGGATCGCCGCCGCCGCCCGCACCATGGGGATCGCCAGCGCGGCCCCGGACCCCTCGCCGAGGCGCAGGCCCAGGTCGAGCAGGGGGGCGGCCTCCAGCGCATCGAGGATCGCCTTTGCTCCCGGTTCCGCCGAGCGATGGGCGAAGACCATCCGCTCCCGCGCGGGGGGCGCGATGCGGCAGGCGACCAGGGCCGCCGCTCCGGCAATGAAGCCGTCCACGATCACGATGCGGTTTTCCGCCGCGCCGCCCAGCATGAACCCGGTCATCATGGCGATCTCGAACCCGCCGAATTCCGCCAGAACCGCCAGAGGATCGGTCGTATCCGTCCGTGCCGCCGCTCTGGCCAGCACCGCGCGCTTGCGGGTCAGGCCGGGGTCATCCAGCCCCGCCCCGCGCCCCACCACCGCGTCGAGCGGAGCCGGAGCAAGCCGATGGACGATCAGGCTGGCGGCGGCGGTATTGCCGATGCCCATCTCGCCGGGGGCAAGGATATCGACACCCTCCGCCACAGCCTCCCGCGCCAGTGCCATGCCCCGGTCGAGGGCCGCATCGCGTTGCGCGCCGGTCATCGCCGGTTCCAGCGCCGAATTGCGCGTGCCGGGCGCGATCTTCGCATCTGTCAGGTCGGGATGGGCGGGCAGGGGCGAGGCGACCCCGGCATCCACCACCCGCAACTGCGCCCCCGCAATCCGCGTGAAGGCAGAGATGGTCGCGCCGCCCGCCAGAAAATTGCCGACCATCGCCGCCGTCACCTCGGGGGGATGCGAGGACACCCCTTCCGCCGTGATGCCGTGATCCCCCGCAAAGATGACCGAGCGGGCCTTGCCGAGTGCGGGCCGCTCCTCGCCGCGTATGAGCGCGATCTGAAGGGCCAGAGCCTCCAGCCGCCCCAGCGACCCGACCGGCTTGGCCTTGTCGTCGATGAGATCGCGCAGCGCCGGTTCACGGGAGAGGTCGAGGGAGGGGATATCGAACACGGTTCTGGCCTTCGGGTGCTGCCCCGGAGGCTGTGCGGAACGTAATCCTGCACAGCCGGTCCGGGCTTTCTCTGATCGGAGACAGACCCCGGATCAGCGGGAATGTTCTCAGTTCATGTCCACGATCTTGCCGGGGTTCATGATGTTCTGCGGGTCGAGCGCGCGCTTGATCTGGCGCATGATTTCGTAGCCTCCGCCATGTTCGGCGGCCATGTATTTCATCTTGCCCATGCCGACGCCATGCTCGCCCGTGACCGTGCCGCCCATGTCCAGCGCGCGCTCGGCGATGCGATGGGCCAGGGCCTCCGCGCCTTTCAACTCGTCCTGATCTCTGGGGTCGATCAGGATGGCGAGATGGAAATTGCCGTCCCCGACATGGCCGACCACCGGGGCCAGCATACCGCTTTCGGCGATATCTTTCTTGGTCTCCAGAATTGCCTCGGCCAGCCGCGAGATCGGGACGCAGGCATCGGTGACGTAACCCTGCGCGCCGGGGCGCAGGGCCTTCACGGCGTAATAGGCATCGTGCCGGGCGCGCCACAGACGGTTGCGGTCCTCGGCCTGGGTGGCCCAGTCGAAGGCCCCGCCGCCGTATTCGCGGGCAATCTCGCCGAAGCGTTCGGATTGTTCCGCGACCCCGGCTTCGGTGCCGTGAAATTCAAGGAACAGGGTGGGTTTTTCCTCCAGCCCCAGTTTGGAATAGTTGTTCACCGCCCGGATCTGCAATTCGTCCAGAAACTCGATCCGCGCCACCGGCAGGCCGCTCTGCATGGTCAGGATGACGGCATCGACCGCCCCCTCCACCGTGTCAAAGGTGCAGACCCCCGCCGCCGTCGCCTCCGGCTGACCATAAAGGCGCAGGGTCAGTTCGGTGATGACCCCCAGCGTTCCCTCCGACCCGACCAGCAGCTTGCACAGATCGTATCCGGCGGAGGATTTGCGCGCGCGCGTGCCCGCTCGCACGATGCGACCGTCGGCCATGACCGCCTCGACCGCCAGCACGTTCTCGCGCATCGTGCCGTAGCGCACGGCGGTCGTGCCCGAGGCCCGTGTCGCCGCCATGCCCCCCAGCGACGCATCCGCCCCCGGATCGACCGGGAAGAACAGGCCCGTATCGCGCAACTCCTCGTTCAGACGCCGCCGCGTGACGCCGGGCTGGACCACCACGTCGAGATCTTCGGGGTGAACCGCGAGAACCGAATCCATCCGGCTCATATCAAGGGTCACGCCCCCGCGCAGGGGCACCACATGGCCCTCCAGCGAGGTGCCGGTGCCAAAGGGGACGATGGGGCAATTGCCCGCCGCGCAGGTCTTGACGATGGCCGCGACTTCCTCGGTCGAGCCGGGAAACAGCACGGCATCGGGGCGCACGGGCGCATGATATGCCTCGCCGTTCGCATGGTGATCGCGCACCGCATCCGATGTGGCGCAGCGGTCGCCGTATTCCGATTTCAGCGCGGTAATGGTGGCGTCGAAGGCCATGGAATATCTCCCTGTCTAGCTTGCCGCCTTGAGCAGGCTCCGCGCCGCGTCCTTTGCGGCCTTCGTCACGGATTCCCCGGCCAGCATCCGCGCCAGTTCGTCCACCCGCTCGGTTTTCGACAATTCGACCACGCGGGTGAGGGTGGTTTCGCCGTCCTCGCCCTGTACGACCGATTTCTCGATCCGCCACTGGCGATCGGCTTCGGCGGCGACCTGGGGCGCGTGGGTGATGACAAGGGTTTGCGTGTCTGCGCCGAGGCGCTTGAGCCGCGCCCCGATGGCCGCCGCCGTGGCCCCGCCGACGCCCCGGTCGATCTCGTCGAAGATCAGCGTCTTGCCGTCGCCCTTGCGCGCCAGACAGACTTTCAGCGCCAGCAGGAAGCGCGAGAGTTCGCCGCCAGAGGCGATCCTGTCGATGGCACCGGGGGCCGAGCCGGGGTTGGTCGTCACCTCGAAGGCCACGCGGTCGATGCCGTCCGGCCCTGCCTTGTCCGGGTCGCTCTCGACGAGGGTGCGGAAGATCGCGCGTTCCAGTTTCAGCGGTGCAAGCTCGCCCACGACCTGCTTGTCGAGAACGCCCCCGGCCTCCTGCCGCGCCCGGCTGAGCGCCTTTGCCGCATCGAGAAACGCACCGTGGGCCGTGGCGACCTCCGCCTCCATATCGGTCAACTTCGCCTCGCCCTGTTCGATGAAGGCCAGCTTGTCGGCCAGCCCGGCATGGAGGTTGGGCAGGTCGGCCACGCCGATCCGGTGCTTGCGGGCAAGGGCGCGCAGGGCGAACAGACGTTCCTCGGCCTGTTCCAGCCGCCGGGGATCGAAGGTCAGGGCTTCCGCCGCGCGCTCGACCTCCGACAGGGCCTCGGCGCAGGTATTCATCGCCCGTGCGATGGCCTCCAGTGCCGCGTCGAGCCGTCCGTCGGCCTTCTGCGCGGCGATCTCGATCCGGCGCAGGGTGTCCGACAGCGCGCCCTCGGCCCCCTGATTGCCGAGCTGGGCGATGGCCTTGCTCACGTCATCGGCAATCGACTCAGCGCGCTGCATCCGGCGGCGTTCGGTATCGAGTGTATCCTCCTCGCCCTCTTCCGGGGCGAGGTCGGCCAGTTCATCGACCGAATGCCGCACGAATTCCGCATCGCGCTGGGCTTCGGCGATTTCGGCGCGGGTGGCCTCCAGCCGGGTCGTCGCATCGCGCCATGCGGTGTAGAGGGTATGGACCCGCCTGTGTTCCTTCTGCAATCCGCCATAGGCGTCGAGAAGACCCCGGTGTCCGGCGGGATCGACCAGCGCCCGGTCATCGAATTGCCCGTGAATCTCGATCAGCCGCGTGCCGAGTTCGCGCAGGGTGGCCACGCCGACCGGCTGATCGTTGACGAATGCCCGGCTGCGGCCCTCGCGTCCGATCACGCGGCGCACGATGAGGGCGGCATCCTCGATGTCGTGCCCCTGCTCGCGCAGCCATGCCCAGGCGGGGTGATCCTCATCGAGTTCAAATTCCGCCGTGGCCGAGCCTTTATCCGCGCCCATTCGCACGAGGTCGGCATTGGCCCGCGCGCCGAGCGCCGCGCCGAGCGCGTCCAGCAGGATCGATTTACCCGCCCCCGTCTCGCCCGTCATGGCCCCGAGGCCCGCATCGAAATCGAGGTCGAGCGCGTCGATCAGGACGATATTGCGGATCGACAGACGCCGGAGCATGGCGCGCGCGCCTCGCTCAGAGCCACTCGCCGAGGATCACCTGCCGGTACATCCGTTTGTACCAGGCATCCTGCGAGAGGCCACCGGTCAGATTCTCGCCGGTCAGCAGGGAATAGCTGGCCCCGTACCAGTCCGAGCCGGGATAGTTGAAGCCGAGTACGGCGGCGTTGGCCTTGGCCTCTTCCAGCAGGCCGAGCGCGAGGTTGGCCTCCACAAGGCGATGCAGCGCCTCCTCGACATGGCTGGTGGTGTCGTAATCCTTCGCGACGGTCTGAAAGCGGTTGATCGCGCCGATATACTGGCCGTTCTTGAGATAATAGCGTCCGACGGCCATTTCCTTGCCGGCGATCTGATCGACGGTCAGATCGCGCTTGATGGAGGCGTCCCTGGCGTATTTGCTTTCCGGGTGGCGGGCGATCAGCTCGTCCAGAGCCTGTTTGGCCTGAATCGTCATGCCCTGATCGCGGCCCACATCGACGATCTGCTCGTAATAACTCTGCGCGATGATATGGCGCGCATAGGCGGTCTGATCGTCGCTGGGGTAGAAGCCGACGAAGCGTTCGGCGGCGAGGACGGCCTTGTCGTATTCCTGAGCTTCATACGAGGCGACGGCGGACATCAGCATCGCGTCTTTCGCCACGTCGGAATAGGGGTAGAGGCGTTCGACCTCATCGAACAGGAAAGCGGCTGTCTTGGGCCTGTCTTTCTTCAGATTGTCCTGTGCATCGGCGAAGATCGCCTGCGGTTCACGCGCCTCAAGGGGGGCTTCCTCCTTCGAGAAGAGCGACCCCACGCCGAGGGACGGAACATTTCCGCCACATGCGCCGAGCGAGAGGGCCAGCGTCACCAGAAGGGCAGGCCGCAGGGCGCGGCTACGGAAAAGGTCGGAACTTGACATGCAGTCACCCAATCGTCGGTTTCGCCGCACCCGGAACGGGCGGATCGGCGGTTTGCGGGCAAGCATAGCGCAGGCGGTCCCTCCTATGGAACCGCTTTTCGCGTGAAATCGAGGAGCTTTGAACGCAAGGATGCCGCACCGGACAGCCGGTCAGGCATAGGCGAGATCGCGCGCCGGGTCCTGCGTCTCGTGGTCGAGAGCGACCAGCCCCCGGTCGGCCACTTCCTCGTAACGCCATGCGGTGGGGTCGGCGAAGAGGGCATGAAGCAGGCGGTTCGTCATGTCATGCCCCGCGCGCACACCGCGATAACGCCCGATGACCGGCACACCGGCAAGGGCGAGATCGCCCACGGCATCGAGCATCTTATGGCGGACGAATTCGTCCCGGTGGCGCAGGCCCTCGCGATTGAGAACGCGGCCCTTGTCCACGACGATCGCGTTCTGGAGCGTACCGCCGCGCGCGAAGCCGATCTTCCGCAGGGCCTCAACATCGCCCAGCGTACAGAACGTGCGCGAATCCGCATAATCGCGGACAAAAGCATCGCCCGTGAATCGCTCGACCCGGTGTTGTTTGCCAATGGCGGCATCGTCGAAGTCGATATCGTATTCGATCTCGAAATGCTCGGCGGGCAGTAACTCGGCGGTCTTGTCACCGAGATGGACCGTGACCGGCTTGAGAATGCGAATCGCGCGCAGCGGTTCATCCTGTTCGATGGTTCCGGCGGAGAGCAGGGCATCGAGAAATGGCCCGGAGCTGCCGTCCATGATGGGCACTTCGGGGCCGTCCACCTCGACAAGGGCGTTGTCGATGCCGCATCCGGCCAGTGCGGCCATCAGATGTTCGATGGTCGAGACTTTCGCTCCGCCGTCATTGCCGATGCAGGTACACAGCGCCGTATCCGTGACCGTATCGAAGCGCGCGTCGATCAGGTTGTTCCGATCCTCGATGTCGAGGCGGATGAACCGGACGCCGGTATCACAGGGGGCGGGAAGGATCGTGACCGTCGCAGGCTGGCCGCTGTGGACACCGACTCCGGAAAGCCGGGCCTTGCGGGCGAGAGTGCGCTGCATGAAAAAAACCTCGTAAGTCGGGAAGACAATTACCACGTAGCAGTCAGTACACGGCACGACAATTCAAACTTTATGTCAGATTGCAACAATGGTTATCCAAGAATGAACTTCGGAACAATTTGACTAACAAATGGTTAATTCTTGCACGTTAAGTGATTCAACATGAAAAAGGCCGGGATTCAACCCGGCCTTTTCATCGTCAGATTTTTCCCGTCCGATTTGCGGTGCGGGATCGTGCTCAGTTGGCCTGACGCCGCAGAAATGCGGGGATCTGGAGCGCATCGTCTTCGGAAGACCCGTCACCGTCGATGCTCTCGCCCTTGAAGGGCGATTTTGCCGGGGCTGTCTCATTGTCTGACGACCGGGCACCGAGGCTGTCGGCGACGCGGCGGATCAGGTTCAGTCCGGCACGGGCCGATATCGGTGCTGCGCTCTCGGTCGGTGCGGAGGAGGCACCCATCGAAACGGTGTCAGCGACCGAGGGGTCGATCACGGTCGCGACGGCACCCTGGGTCGAGGTCGTCGGGGCGTTGAGCGGCATCTGCGGCGCGATGCCGTCGGTGCCGGTCGCGGCGAGGGGTTCCTCGGCATAGTCATCGACTGTCACCGGCTCTTCTACAGCGTCGCTGCGCGCGCCGACGGCCTGACGGACCGCATGGCGCGTTCCTGCCCCGATCTCGCGGTCGCCCGCCGCATCGCTTGCATAGCGCGGAGCGGGGATCGCCCGGCGGGGGCGGCTGGCTGCGCCGAGGCGCGCAGGCTCGGCACCGCGCGCGGTCTGCGCCTCGGCTTCGATGCCGGTCGCGACGACGGAAACGCGCATATGGCCCTTGAGGCTGTCATCGAAGCACGAGCCGACGATGATGTTCGCGCCGGGATCGACTTCCTGCTTGATGCGGGATGCCGCCTCATCGACCTCGAACAGTTTCAGGTCGGGACCGCCGGTGATGTTGATGAGAACACCCCGCGCGCCCTTGAGCGACACGTCGTCCAGCAGCGGGTTGGCGATGGCTTTCTCGGCGGCCTCGACCGCGCGGCCCTCGCCCTCGGCCTCACCGGTGCCCATCATGGCCTTGCCCATCTCGCCCATGACCGTGCGGACATCCGCGAAGTCGAGGTTGATGAGGCCGGGCATGACCATCAGGTCGGTGACGCCCTTGACGCCCTGATACAGCACATCATCGGCGAGGTTGAACGCATCCATGATGGTCGTGTTCTCGGTCGCGATGCGGAACAGGTTCTGGTTCGGGATGATGATGAGCGTATCGACGTATTGCTGAAGCTCCTCAAGACCGTCCTCGGCAAGCTGCATCCGTTTCGCGCCCTCGAAGGAGAACGGCTTCGTCACGACGCCGACGGTCAGGACACCCAGTTCCCGTGCCGCCTTGGCGATGACCGGAGCGGCACCCGTGCCGGTGCCCCCGCCCATGCCGGCGGTGATGAAGCACATATTCGCGCCGTTGAGGTGATCGATCAGCTCGTCGATGGTTTCCTCGGCGGCCTCGCGCCCGATGGAGGGTTTCATCCCCGCGCCCAGACCCGCCGTTACGCCGGAGCCGAGCTGAACCCGGCGCGACGAGCGGGACTGCTCGATCGCCTGCGCGTCGGTATTCGCCACGACGAACTCCACGCCCTCCAGGTTTTTGTTGATCATGTTGTTGACGGCATTGCCGCCCGCACCGCCCACGCCGAAGACCGTGATCTTCGGCTTCATGTCATGGTCGTCTACCGCCCCAAGATTCAAAGCCATGGTACCGCCTGTATGTTGATGGTTTTTGTTTTGTTGTTTTTTTTCTGCTCGTGATTCGGAATCGTAACGAAATTTTCACGGAAGTCACAGGGTAAATTGACCTTTAACGGGTTCTTCCACTGGCGATTCAAGCGTTTCGCTTGAGATCGGAACTTACCAGTTTTCCCGAAGCCATTGGCGCAAACCGCCGAATGCCTGCTCGCCATCGCGTACTGTGGACATCGCTTCGGCCCAGGGTTCGCATTGCAGGCGGATCGCATGGGCAAGCAGGCCGTGAGCGGCGGCGAATTCCGGACCCAGGGTCGATTGCGGTGCGCCGCGTGTGCGGATCGCCCTGCCCAGACGCACCCGGCGGTCCAGCACGGCGGTTCCCGCCTGCACCATTCCCTGCATCCGGCTGCCCCCGCCGGTGAGGATGACGGGGCGTGGCTCGTCGTTCGGCAGGACGGCGCGGACCAGCTCGAAAATTTCCTCCACTCTGGGGCGGATCACGCCGGTCAGCACCATCGTGGTCTCCCCCGGCCCGGCACCGCCCAGAATGGAGGGATCGGCGGAGAAGCCCGCCGCTCCGGGGCCGAGTTTCATGACCTCGGCCTCGTCGAGGCCGATGCCCATGGCCTCGGCGAGGTCGCGCGTCATGGTCGATCCGCCGATGCTGATGCAATGGACCGAGCGCAGGCGGTTGCGGCGGAAACTGGCCACCCCGGTCACATGCGCCCCGATATCCACCACCGTCGCGCCCAGATCCAGCTCGTCCTGGGTCAGCGTCGAATATCCGCTTGCGGCAGCGGCACAGGCCACGCCCGAGACGGCCAGCCCCGCCCCGCTCGCCACGGTGCCGAGGCGTTCGAGCGCCTCGCGTTCCACGGTCACGATCCCGAAACGCACCCCGAGTGTACGGGCACCGTGGCCCCTCGGGTCGGCAATTTCAGGAACGCCGTTGCGCGTGAAATCCAGAGGTTCGATATGCAGCGGGCGGCGGATGCGGAGCGCGATTTCCTGTCGGCAGGATGCCATCACGCGCCCGACCGTGGCATCATCCACGCTCCGCACCGGGATCGCGCTGGTCGCGGTCGCCTGCAAGGTACGCGGCGACCCGCCGGACAGGGCGAAGATCGCGCGGTCGGGGGTCATCCCGATCTGTGAATGGATATCGCGCAGCACCGCGCGAAGGGCCTGCGCCGTGGCCTCGGGATCGTCTATCGCCCCGGCCTTCATCCCGGCGGAGGGGGCGCTGGCGGCGGCAACCACGCGCAGCGCGGCGTAGATATCGACATCCCGGTCCAGCATCGTCCGGTCCAGCAGGGAATGGCGGATATCCGCCAGCAGGCACGAGACATGCGATCCGCCGAGATCGATGACGGCCAGCCGCTCGCCGCCCAGTGCCGTGGCCACGCGGCCCCGGATCGCCTCGAAGGCGCGCAGGACGGGCAGGCCACTCACCGGTAGGTCGTCCTGAGAGTCCGCAACAGTTCTTCGCGCATCCCGCTTGCCCCCGGTTCCAGCCGGATCACGGGCGGCTCGTCCGGCAGGCGCAGGTCAATCCCGGTCACCGCGAACGGGGAAAGGCGCTTTTCGAGATCGCGATCCACCAGCAGACGCAGGGCATCGAGCGGTTTTTCGGCAGGCAGCTTCACGACCAGCCCGCCGTCGGTCACGATGTCCCAGCGCCGCTGTCCCCGGCGGACCAGTGCCGCGATCCGGGGCAGGGCCGCCATGGGAGCCGCCTGCAACAGCGCGCGGGCATCGCCCACGGCCTCGTTCGCATCGGTCCCGATCAGGACGGGCAGGTCCAGCCGCTCTCCGGCATCGGCGACCGACACGATGGGGTGGCCGGTGGCGTCGATCAGGAAGAACCCCTCGTCATTGCGCCAGATCGCGACCGGAATGCGCTCGATGATCGAGATCTTCATCACGCCGGAAGGATCGACAGCGACCGAGGCGCGCTCGATCCACGGGTCCGCCAGCAGCGCCTCGCGGGCCTCGCGGGCATCGAAACGCAGAGACGAGATCGAGCGCGTTCCCGGCTCGATCCCCACGATCCGACCGATTTCATGCACGGAAAGCTGGATATGGCCGCTGACCTCCATATCCGTGACGGCGAATTCCGGGTGGTCGATGACGGCGGTTCGCACGGCCTGTGCGCGGATCAGCGCCTCGCTTCGGATGCGCTGCCAGTTATAGGCGACAAACGCCAGCCCCGCGATCAGCACGGCGGGCAGCCACAGGGTCAGCAAGCGGTGCTTCGTGAAAAGGGAGGGCAAGCGCGGGGCCGTCTCCCCGGCCTTCGGTTTTGCCTTTGCCTGCATCACGACGGGGGCAGGGTCGCGCGCGGAAAGCGTTTCCTCTACCGGTCGCATGAAGCATCCTCCACCATCCACGAGACGAGGTCCGGAAAGCTCTCACCCAGTTGCGCCGCCTGTTCGGGCACCAGCGAGGTCGGGGTCATGCCCGGTTGCGTATTCGTCTCCAGCACGATGAGGCGATCCGCATCGGGATCATAGCGGAAATCGGTGCGCGAGACCCCCCGGCATCCCAGCGTCTCATGGGCCAGCACCGCCGCCTCCAGACAGCGTGTCGCCAGCGCCGCCGGGATATCCGCCGGAATTTCATGGCGTGATCCGCCCGCGCTGTATTTCGCGTGGTAGTCGTACCATCCCTCCACGAAGATTTCCGTCACCGCCAGCGGCTCGCCGTTCCTGACCGCGACGGTCAGTTCGCGCCCCGGCACATATCGCTCGACCATCAGCAGGGCGGGGGCGTCCGCCGTATCGACCGCCGGAGGCCGGTTCGCCCCGTCCAGCACCAGATGGATGCCGACCGATGATCCCTCGTTCCAGGGCTTGACCACATAGGGCGGCTCCATCGCGTGATCGGCGGCAATGGCGGCGGGAGCCACGAGCAGATGATCGGCGACCGGCAGGTTTGCGGCGGCGAACACCGTCTTGGCCCGCGCCTTGTCCATCGCCAGCGCCGAGGCCAGCACACCCGAATGGGTATAGGGCAGGCGCATCCATTCGAGGATGCCCTGTACGCAACCGTCCTCGCCCCAGCGCCCGTGCAGGGCATTGAAGACGGCATCGGGGCGCGCCTCGTTCAGGCGGTCCACAAGATCATCGCCCGCGTCGATTTCCGTGACGTCGTAGCCCGCCTCGCGGAGGCCGCTGGCGCATTCGCGGCCCGAAACGAGCGATACATCCCGTTCGGCGGATGGTCCGCCCTTCAGGACGGCAATGCGCTGGAATTGACGATTCATGCCTGTCCCACCCGGCGGATTTCCCAATGCAGATCATGGCCGGAATCGGCGCGTACCCGCTCGCGCACCGTTTCGCCGAGGCGTTCGAGATCGGCGGCGGTCGCCTGCCCGTGATTGACGAGGAAATTGCAGTGCTTCTCGCTGACCTGCGCGTCCCCGACCCGCAGTCCCCGGCATCCGGCGGCGTCGATCAGCTTCCATGCGCTCTCGCCGGGGGGGTTGCGGAAGGTCGAGCCGCCCGTTTTCTCGCGTACCGGCTGTGCCGCCTCGCGCGCGGTCATCAGGTCGGCCATGCGGGCGGCGATGGCATCCGGGTCGTCCGGGGTGCCGCGAAAGAGGGCCTCGGTCACCACCGCATCATCGGGCAGGGTGCAATGGCGATAGCCGAACCCGAGAGCGTCCTCTGAAAGCGTCCGCACGGTGCCGTCGCGAAAGACGACCGTTGCCTCGATCAGCCGGTCGCGGGTTTCGGTGCCGTGGCATCCGGCATTCATCCGCACGGCTCCGCCGACTGTACCCGGTATGCCGCGATTGAATTCCAGACCCGCCAGCCCCGCGTGCCGGGCCGCCTGCGCCAGCTTTGCGTCGGGCACCGCCGCCCCGGCGCGGATCGTGTCGCCCTCGACGGTGATCCCCGTAAAGCCCCGCCCGAGCCGCACGACCAGACCCGCGATCCCCCCGTCGCGGACCAGCAGGTTCGAGCCGACCCCGATGGGCAGGACCGGCCCGGACCATCCCCGCATCATATCGGCCAGTGCCTGCGTATCTTCCGGTGCGTAGAGGATTTGGGCCTCTCCACCCACCCGAAACCACGTATAGGGGGCCAGCGGCGCACACTCGGTCATCCGTCCGGCGAAGGACGGCGCGGCATCGGCACGGGGGGTTGCGGTCGCGCGAATCATGCCCTTCCTTGTCATGGGGGGGCGGGTCACTCAAGCCGGATTTTTGCCTCGCCCCGTTCGGGCATGGTACGTCATGCGGCAGGGACGTGAAGGAGAGAACGGATGCGCGCAGCGGTTTTGGCAGTGGTGGCGGGACTGGTGCCCGGTGCTCCCGCGCGGGCGGCGGAGCCGTTGACCGGCTATTTCATCGCCTTCGAGAGCTGCGATGCTTTTCAGTCCAAGAACCGCCGCACCAATCCGGGCGACATTCGGACCGAACCGCGCCGCGCCTATGACATGATCGCAATCAATGAGGCGGGGGGCGATTTCTTTCAGGTGCGAATACCCGAAGCCCCCGTCACCCCGGCGCGCTGGGTCTCGACGGCCTGCGGTATCCATGCGGTGCCCGCGACGGACGGGCCGGTGCCGCAGATCGCGGTGCCCGCAGGGCGGACGGAATCCACCGATAACCTGCTCGCCCTGAGCTGGCAGCCCGCCTTCTGTGAGCGCAGCCCGTCGCGCCCCGAATGCGTGGCGCTCAATGGCGGGGACTTGCCGGAGGCGGGGCGGCGTCTCTCGATCCATGGCCTCTGGCCCCAGCCGAACGGGACGTTTTTCTGTGGTGTGCCGACCATGCTGGTGCGCCTCGATACCGAGCGCAACTGGCGCGCCCTGCCCGCCCCGGAGGTCGATGCCGAGACCCGTGCGGCCCTCGACGCGGCCATGCCGGGGGCGCGGAGCCTGCTCGACCGGCATGAATGGATCAAGCACGGCACCTGCTACTTCGCGGAAGGGGGGGCGGATGAATATTTCGACGATACCCTGCTCGTGACCGATGCCGTCAACGGGTCCGCCGTCGGGGCCTTCCTCGCGGATCGCGTGGGGCGGGAGATCGAGACGAGCGACCTGCGTGCGGCCTTTGACACGGCCTTCGGGCCGGGTGCGGGCCAGCGGGTGCAGGTGAAATGCCGGGGTCAGCAGGGCCGTGTCCTCATCCGGGAGATCACCATCGCCCTGCGGGGCCGCATCGACCCGGCCACGCCCGTCGCGGAGCTGATCAGCGCCGCCCCTGTCCAGTCGCCCGGTTGCCCGCGCGGTGTTCTGGACGAGCCGGGGCTGGAGCCGCGATAACAGCCTCGTTCCCGGAGGGCGCGCCCCCGCGCAGTACGGGGATCATACCCACCGCCTTTATGGCTGACCGTTACTGCGAATCCCCGGATGCTGCGCGGGGCGCAGTCCTGCGCTGCTGGTCCGGGGTCTCTCCGCGTCAGAACCCGGCCCCGGACCAGCACAGCAACATTGCATGTTGCAGTGCATCCGGGGAAGAACAGTCAGCGTTCAGGGCCGTTGGGATCAGATGCCCAGTTCCACCTGCATTCCGTCCCAGGCGGGTTCTACATTGTCGGGCAGGTAGGCGGCCAGTTCGTCGTAATCGAGGTCGATATGGAGGTTGGTCAGGATCGCCCGTTTCGGTTTGATGGCCGCGATCCATTCCAGGGCCTGATCGACATGGGCATGGGTCGGATGGGGGGTCCAGCGCAGGGCATCCACGATCCAGACATCGAGATCGGCCAGCTTCCCGGCGCTGTCATCATGCAGCGCGCTGACATCGGGGGTGTAGCCCAGACCGCCGAAGCGGAAGCCCCGTGCCTGAAAATTCGGCCCGTGATCGACCACATGGGCGATCCCCTCGACCGGCCCCCCCGCGCCGTCGATGACGACCGATCCGTGATGGATACGCAGGGTGAAGATCGGCGGGTAGGGGCTGCCCTCAAGCTGCTCGAAGACATAGGCGAAGCGGTGTTGCAGCACGGCCCCGGTATCGGGATCGGTCCAGATATCCAGCCGCTCGCGCCGGTTGAGAACGATGGGGCGCAGGTCGTCGATGCCGTGGATATGGTCGGCATGTTCATGGGTCACGAGAACCGCATCGACCGTTCCGGCACGGGCCGACAGCAATTGCTCCCGCGCATCGGCCCCGGCATCGACCATAACCCGCGTGGTGCCCTGCGCCCCGATCCGCTCGACCAGCAGGGCGCAGCGGCGGCGGCGGTTCTTCGGGTTCGCGGGGTCGCAGGCCCCCCAGTTTCCGCCCCCGTCCTCGCCGCCCAGACGCGGCACTCCGCCCGAAGAGCCACAGCCCAGGATCGTCGCGCGCAGGATATCGCCGCTCATGTGGTCGGGACTTTCGAGAACAGCCGGTGGAAATTCGCGGTGGTCGCGGCGGAAAACTCCTCCGTCGTCACGCCGAAGACCTGCGCCCCGACAATGGCGGTATGCGCCACATAGGCCGGTTCGTTGCGCTTGCCGCGCTTCGGCACCGGCGCGAGATAGGGCGCGTCCGTCTCAACCAGCACCCGGTCCAGCGGCGCATCGGCGAAGATCGCCCGCAAGTCTTCGGCATTCCTGAAGGTCGCGACCCCGGACATGGAGAGGTAGAAACCCATTTCCAGCGCCGCCTCGGCCAGCGCCCTGCCAGATGAGAAACAGTGCATCACGCAGGTATACGGCCCTTCCGCGTAGCCCTCGCGCAGGATCGCGGCGACGTCGTCATCGGCATTGCGCGCATGGATGATGAGCGGCAGGCCGGTCTCCCGCGCGGCCACGATATGCCGCCGGAAACTTTCCTGCTGCATCTCCGGCGGCCATTTGTCGTAGTGATAGTCCAGCCCCGTCTCGCCGATCCCGACCATCTTCGGGTGGTCGGCGAAACCGACCAGTTCCTGCACCGTCATCAGCGGGGCCTCGCCCACATTCAGGGGATGCGCCCCGACCGCGTAATAGACGCCGTCATAGTGTTCGGCGATTGCGCGCACCGTCGGCTCGGCGCTCGCACGGGTGCAGATCGTCACCATCTTCGTGACGCCCGCCGCTCGCGCCCGGACGACCAGATCGTCGCGGTCCCCGTCGAAATCGGGAAAGTCGAGATGGCAGTGACTGTCTACGAGCATCGATGGGTTTCCGTGCGAGAGAAGTCAGGACACGGCGCGCCTCGCCGCCTCCTCGATCCGGGCGAAGGTATCCAGCAATGCCTGTCGCCGGTCAAGGTTGAGCGCGCGGGTGCGGGCGGCATCGGACTGGATCGCCATGGCGGCATCGGCCCAGCGCGCCCCGTTCGCGCGCTCGGCAGGGGTGGTGCCGCCGATGTCGCAGGCCCGCCTTGCGGCGATATCGACCACAATGCGGATCGCGATACCGAATCCCTCGTCCCGGTCGGCGGGCGCGACCGCATCGCCCAGCCGGTGCAGCGCAGCCCGGTCGATCCGGTCGGGCAGGGGGGCCAGCACCGCGTCGATCCCCGCCATGATCGCCGCCCCGTCCTCGGAAGCCAGACGGATCGCCTCGCCCGGCGATCCGCGCGCCACGGGCAGCAGGGCAGGGGGCAGCTCGACCCCGAGCGCGGCCACCGCCCGCGCCAGCGCCCCGTCTTCCAGTGGCCTGAAATCCAGCACCCGGCACCGGGACCGGATCGTCGGCAAAAGGCGACCGGGGGCATGGGTCACGAGGAAGAACGCCACCCGTTCAGGCGGTTCCTCCAGCAGTTTCAGCAGGGCATTCGCGGCGCTGGGGTTCATCTCCTCCGCGCAATCGACGATCACGCAGCGCCATTCTCCCTCGCCCGCCGAGAGGCTGAAGGAATGGCGCAGGTCGCGGATCTGCTCGACGTCGATCTGTACCCGCAGCTTGCCGGTCTTCTCGTTGATGCGCCGTGCGATCAGGGTCAGGCGCGGTTCGTTCCCCTCCCCGATCCTGCGCCATGCGGCATCGTCCGGGGCGGTCGCGATGCTCTCCCGCCCCGATAGCAGGGCATGGCTTGCCAGTCGGGCGAACAGCGCCTTGCCGATACCGCGCGGTCCGCAGAGCAGCCAGCCATGGTGCATCCGCTCCGCCGTCAGCGCGGCATCGAAATGGCCGACCGCCTCGTCCTGCCCGATCAGGGCGTTCTGAGTTCTATGCACATCATCGGACATCAGTATTCACACACGTCCCGGCGTGGATACTGATCCGAATGCACGTCGGCATACTCTAGCATCCCAGGGCCTCCAGGGCCGCCGCCAGCGTCTCCGCCGGTGAGCGGGTCGCGTCCAGCACCGTCACGCGCTCCGGCTCGGCTCTCGCGATATCCAGAAACACCGCGCGCAAGGCCCCGTGGAAGCCGCCCTCCATCCGCTCGAACCGATCCGGCCCCGCCCGCGCCTTTGCCCGTGCCAGCCCTGTCTCCGGCGCGGCATCGAGCAGGATCGTCCGATCCGGCGACAGGGCGACGGCCTGCGCGTGCATGGTGTCGATCAGCGCGCGATCAACGCCGCGCACCCCCTGATAGGCGCGGGTGCTGTCGAGATAGCGGTCGCAGATCACGTCGCGCCCCGTGGCAAGGGCCGGCTCGACAGTGCGAACCACATGATCGCGCCGGGCCGCATTGATGAGCAGGAGTTCCGTCAGCGCATCCCAGCGATCCGTTGCGCCCGATACGAAGAGCGCGCGGATTTCCTCGGCCCCCGGCGATCCCCCCGGTTCGCGTGTGAACAGCGCCTGCCCGAATGCCGACGAGGCGCGCAGGCCCGCAACCAGCGTCGATTTGCCGGTCCCCTCGCCGCCCTCGATGGTGATGAAACGGCCCCGGACGCTCATTCCGCAGGCTGTTCCGCAGGTTTCGGGCTGATCGCAGAGAGGGCCGTCTCCACGAGATAGAGCGCCCCGGCCTTCAGCTTTTCCTGAACACCGCCCCGCTCGACCGCCTCACCGGCATGGAGCGGAACCTCGACACCCTTGATCCCCTCGGCACCGAGGCGCAGGGTAGCGATGCGCTGGCCCTTTTCGATGGGGGCCTCGACGGGGCCGGAATAGACAATCTCGCCCGTGATCTTTCGCAGGCCGCCATAGGGGGTGGTCATGACCACCGGCTCCGCGACCACCAGCGATACGCGGGGCGTGGCCCCGATCCAGACGGCGGCGGTGCCCACCTCCGCCCCGGCGGGCAGCAATTCCCTGGTCTCGAATTCCCGCAGGCCCCAGCGGATCAGCCGTTCCGCCTCGATGGAGCGTTTCGACGCGCTGGGCAGGCCCGCGATCACGAGGATGAGCCGCCGGTCGCCCTTCACGGCGGACCCCACCAGACCGTATCCGGCGGCTTCCGTATGGCCGGTCTTGAGGCCGTCCGCCCCGAGGCCGAGACCGAGCAGGGGATTGCGGTTGCGCTGATTGATCCCTTCCCACTCGAAAGTTTCCTCGGAATAGATCGGGTAGAATTGCGGATATTCGCGGATGATGTGTTCGGCGAGCCGTGCCAGATCCCGTACGCTCATCTCGTGGTCCTCGTCCGGCCAGCCGGTCGCATTGCGGAACTGTGAATTCTCCAGCCCCAGTTCCCGCGCCCGGATGGTCATGCGGCGGGCGAATTCCTCTTCGGACCCCGCCAGTCCCTCGGCGATCACGATGCTGGCATCATTGCCCGACTGCACGATGATCCCGCGCAGCAGATTGCCGACGGTGATGCGGTCACCGACCTTCACGAACATCTTCGAGCCGCGTTTCTTCCAGGCCTTCTCGCTGACGATGAATTCGTCATCCATCGACAGACGCCCCGAGGCGAGGGCCTCGAAGACCATAACCACCGTCATCAGCTTTGACATGGAAGCGGGAGGGACGGGTTGATCGGCCTCCTTCTCCATCAGGATCGCCCCGGAGGTCATATCGACGAGGATCGCATTGCGCGCTTCCGTGGCGAATTGTTCGGCCCGTGCCTGCGGGGCGGCGAGGACGAGGGCGAGCGAGAAGGCGAGCCAGCGGATCATGGAGGGTACTCCCGGAAACGAAAATGCCGCGCCCCGGAGGGCACGGCATCGAAGTCTAGACGATTCGCCCGGTCAGGGCGACGGTCGTGTGGTCGCCGGGATCAACCCTTGACGACGCGAGCCTCGTAGAAGCCCAGTTCGCGCACCTGATCGCGGATGACGCGGGCATCACGCTTGCTGCCGCCGCCGATGCGGACGCGGTGATAGAGGCGACCCCGGACCTGAGCGGGCACGATGAACGCCTGCTGGCCGGATGCGCCCAGCTTGTTGACGAGCCGGGCAGCGCGGGCCTGATCGAGGAAGGCACCGACCTGCACGAAATGACCGCCGCGACGTGCCACCGGCTGGGGCGGGGCGTAGGCCGCGACCTCATAGGTGGGCTGTGCCGCGACCGCAGCGGCGGCGGCCGATGCGTTCAGGTCGTAATAGTCGGCGGGAGCCGGCTCGTAGGACGGCGTGGACTGGTATTCGTAGCTGCCCGTGTTCAGGGGAGCCTGCTGCGGAGCGGGCGCGGCCACGGTGTAGTTCGGAGCCGGTGCGGCGGCGTAGTTCGGGGCCGGTGCAGCCGTGGTGTAGCTGGGAGCCGGTGCAGCGGTTGTGTAGCTGGGAGCCGGTGCAGCCGTGGTGTAGCTCGGCGTCGGGGCAGCCGTGGTGTAGTTCGGCGCGGACGTGTAGCTCTGCGTGGGAGCCGGAGCCGCGTTGAAGGACGGCGTGACGTTGTACTCCGGGGCCGGGACGTAGTTGCTGTAATCCGGCTGTGCGGGGGCCGGAGCCGGGGCCGCGTAGGAAGCAGACGAATCATACTGCTGCGTGTAGGACGGCGTGACCGCCTGATATCCCGTCGTCGTGCTCTGCTGGTTGATGATCGACTGGTAGGGATCGGCATAGGTCGCCGGAGCCGAGCCGAGCTGCGTCGAGCTGCCCACATAGGTGGGGTTGCTCAGCGGGGAAATCTCGTAGCTGTAATCCGAGGACGTGGTTGCCGTGGCGGGCGAGGGCTTCGTGGATGCCTTCGCGGAGGCCGGTGCGGGCGCGGGGGCCTCTACAGGAGCCGGAGCCTTCGACCCGGCGCGTTCATGCGGGGCGTAGTTCGGCTCGGAGGGCGCGAAATGGCCCCACTGCGAGGAGAAACCGTAATCGGGGAAGCCGCCGCCATAGGGGCCGAAGCCCGCGCCGGGTGCGCCGGGAACCGGGAAGCCGGGAGCGACCGCTTCACCGTATCCGGGGGGAAGGCCGAAGCCGGGAGCCTGCGGAGGCAGACCGTAGCCCGGAAGCTGCGGAGCGACCGGCTGGGCATAGCCCTGCGGGGCGACGGGCTGCGGTGCATAGCCGAATGCCGGGCCGTAGGGCGCGGGGGGCTGGCTCTGGGCGCCGTAGCCGAAGCTCGGCTGCTGATACGCATTCCGGGTGACATCCGCCGTCGCGACGGAGGAGGCCCCGAAAACGGTCAGGGCGGAAAGGGTTGCGGCGATTGCGGCACGCGAGGGTGCCTTGCGGTTCCATGCTGGGAGAGACATGACCTGGTCCTCTATCAAAAATTTCACGCCCTGCTTTGCTCGACAGGTTTTTTGGTCTTGTTGTGGGCGCATCTTGGCGTTCCAGAGGCGATCCCCTGCAACATGCATGGCGACGATAGGCGAATCACCGTGAATCGCGCAACACTTTTTTGATCCGTTAGCGTAAGAAAGTCTCGACTCTATAAGACTCTACCCGTTTTCCTTCATGTTAACTCGCACGCAGGCCGTGTTTCCACTGCCTCCCCGCGTGTGCGGTCCACTCGACGCACCCGCTTGAGAAGCGGAGCGGAAGGGCATAAGTGCTGCGCCTGACATCGCATGAAGGAGTCCCGCGCATGATTGGCCGTCTCAATCACGTTGCCATCGCCGTCCCCGATCTCGACGCGGCCTGCGCCCAGTATCGCGAGGCCCTCGGCGCCAGCGTCGGTGCTCCGCAGGATGAGCCGGATCACGGCGTCACGGTCGTTTTCGTTGACCTGCCCAATACCAAGATCGAGTTCCTGTATCCGCTGGGCGAGAACTCGCCCATCGCCGGGTTTCTGGAAAAGAACCCCGCCGGAGGCATCCATCATATCTGTTACGAGGTCGATGATATCCTTGCCGCCCGTGACCGGCTGACGGAAAGCGGCGCGCGGGTGCTGGGGGACGGGGAACCGAAGATCGGGGCGCATGGCAAACCCGTGCTGTTCCTGCATCCAAAGGATTTCGCCGGAACTCTCGTCGAACTGGAGCAAGCCTGATGGGTCCGGTATCCGCCTTCGTCGTGTTCTCGGTGACATGGTTCATCGCGCTCTATTGCCTGCTGCCCGTCCGCATCCGGTCGCAGGAGGAGGCGGGCGATATCGTTCCCGAAGGGGCGATGAGCGGCGCGCCCTCCAACCCCAATCTGCGTATCAAGATGATCGGGGCCACCATCATCTCGGCGATCATCACCGGCATCGCATGGTACATCATCACCAACCGCATCGTGACGCTGGAGACGCTGGAACGGATCTTTGGCTGAGGCCGCCCCCGCGTCCGTCCGCCGCCCCGGCAAGGGGCAGTTATGGCTGGAATTCGCGGCGTTCTATATCCTCGCGCCCGTCGCGCTGTATTTCCTGCTGCCCTATATCGACCTCTATGTCGCGATTGCGGGGACGATGATCGTCGGGCTGGTTCTGCTGCATTTCACCGACGGGTACGAATGGCGGCATCTGCGCGATGCGGGCAGTCTGCGGGGCCTCGGCCCCACACTGGCCTGGACCGGCATTCTGACGGCGGTGGTCCTGACCGTCGTGACGCTGTGGATCGTGCCGGAGCGGTTCCTGATCCTGCCGAGGGAGCAGCCGGTTCTGTGGATCGCGATCCTCGCGCTTTATCCGTGGTTTTCGGTGCTGGGGCAGGAAATCGTGTTCCGGCCCCTGTTCTTCTATCGCTATGGCCATCTTTTCCCGTCGGACACGGCCCGCATTCTGGTGAACGCCGTTGTCTTCGCCGCCGCGCATCTGTTCTTCCAGAACTGGATCGCCCCGCTGATGACCTTCGGCGGCGGCCTGCTGTTCGCCTGGGTCTACCAGCGCAGTCAGTCATTCCCGGCGGTCTTCCTGATGCACTGGATCGCGGGGGGCCTTGTCTTCACGCTGGGGCTGGGCCGTTTCTTCTATCACGGCGCGATCCCGCAATAGGGTTCAGCGGTCGCGGGTGAAGTGTTCGCGGTCCATCTCCAGCAGTTTTCCGGCTCCGCCATTGAGCGAAATCAGGAAATCGAGGACCGACAATCCGACCGCTGTGAAGGTCAGGTAGAGGGCCTGTACCGAGACCCTCGCGCCATAGACCTGTAGTGTCAGCAGATAGGTCAGCATCCAGATCGCGAAGCCGAAGACGATCACATCGAGAATGATGTCCCAGACAAAGGCGCGCTTGGATTCGATATCGAACGCGCCGAAGGCACTCACGGAGATCGAGAGCGCCCCGGCCACGAGGATCAGGATCAGGAGCTGAAGAAACTCCAGCAGGTTCCCGAACATGGCATCATAGCCGTTGAACCGGATCAGAAACGCCATCACCAGCGTCAGGAAGACGATGGTGCGCGGTGAAATGATCGTCTTGAGCAGCATGGCCCCAGGCCCCCCTTCAGACCGTGCGGTGGTGGCACAGACCGGCCCGCGCCGCAAGGTCCGCTGCGGTTGTTCCCGCAACCATGGCGTTTATTCCGCCGCCTGCGTGAAGGGCGGTTTGCCGTCCCCCGGATCATCGGGCGGGAGCGGCATCCCCTCGGACCAGACAAGTGTGGGCGTCATGTCGGCCCGCAGGAAGGAGAGATCGGGCACATCCTGATCCGCCGCGCCGAGGGCAGGCGCGAAGCCTGATGCCGCAGCCGCAGCGGCGGGGCGCGCGACCTGCGGCCCGGTTCCGAAGCCGGGCATCGGATAGGGTCGGGTTTCGGCCCGGTTCGGGATGTCCGGGAAGGCGGGGACCGGCAGGCCCGAAGGCTGCGCCCCGAAGGCCACGGTCTCGTCCCAGCGCACGGTCTGCCCCTCGCTGAAGCCCCGTCTGGCCTTGCGGGTCAGCCGCCGGTCGCGGTTGTACTGTGCCTTCTGCCCCGCCCCGGCGAGAGCCAGCGTCCGCAATCCGCGCCAGCCGAGGCGCGGCAGTTTGCCGAACCACCAGACCCGCAGGGCCAGCAGGGACGGCGTAACCACCAGCGTCAGCACGGTCGCGAAGCCGAGGCCGAAGACGATGGCCGTCGCAAGCTGTGTCCACATCATCGCCGAGGGTGCGCCGACGCTGATACCCCCCGCCTTGAAGTCGATGGAAATCGCGAACATCATCGGCAGCAGGCCGGCCATGGTCGTGATGGTCGTCAGGATGACCGGGCGAAGCCGCTGTACCCCCGTCTGGATGATCGCCTCGATATCGGGCAGGGTCTGCCGGAACTCCTGAAACGTGTCGATGAGTACGATATTGTTGTTCACCACGATCCCGGCCAGCGCCACGATGCCGATCCCGGTCATGATGATCGAGAAAGACTGACCCATCACCATCATGCCGACCAGCACCCCGCCGACCGACAGGATGACGGCCAGCAGAACGAGGATCGAGTTGTAGATGCTGTCGAACTGCGCCAGCAGGATGATGAACATCAGGCCGAGCGCCCCCGCGAAGGCGGCCATGAGGAACTGTCCGCTTTCCTGCTGTTCCTCGAAATCGCCCACGAAGGTCGTCCTGACGCCCTTGCCCAGATCGGCGGTCTTCAGCCATTCGCCGATTTCGGCGATCTTGTCGTTGGCATTCGTTCCGTCCTCCACATCGGCGGCGACCGTGAAGACGCGGATGCCATCGACACGGGTGATCTCGGAGACTTTCGCCACCGGACGCCGCTCGACGAAATTGGCCAGCGGTACGAGGCCCACATTCGTCTGTACGCGCAGGCGGTCGAGAATGCCGAAATCACGGTCTTCCGAGGGAAAGCGGCCCCGGATGTCGATCTCGTCATCGGAATCGTCCGGGCGGTAGGTGCCGACGGTCACGCCGCGCGTCACAAGCTGCACCATCGACCCGATGGAGGCGACGCTCGCGCCGAATTTGCCCGCCTCGGTCCGGTCGATGACCAGCTCCCACTCGATGCCGGGCAGGGGCAGGGTGGAGGACACGTCCTTCATACCCTCAAGCCCCTCCATATGGGCCATGACCTCGCGGGTTGCCGCCTGTAATCTGTCGAAATCTGCGGCGGCGACCCGGACCTGCACGGGCTTGCCCTGTTGGGGGCCTTCCTGCTGTTCGGCCAGTTCCAGCCTGACGCCGGGCAGGCCCGCCACGGCCTCGCGCAGATCCTCGAGGATCAGCGCGCCCTGTTTGCGTTCGCGCCAGTTTTCAAACTCGAACTGGATGCGCCCGATGGAATCTTTCGGGGCGCTGCCCTGATCCGCGCCGCCTCCGCCGCCGCCACCGACAATGGCCAGCGCCGAGGACACATCCTCCATGCCCAGCACGCGGCTCTCGACCACGCGGACGATGGCGTCCTTCTCGTCGATGGAGAGGTTGCCGCGCGCGCTGATATAGAGGTTCGCGACCTCCGGGTCGGTCTCGACGAAGAACTCCACGCCGTAGCTGTTTTTCTGGTAGGTCTGGAAGATCGTGAACAGGGCCGCGCCGGTGAGGGCGATCACCACAAGCGGCATCACCGGGTTGCCGACGATCAGCTTCATGAAATTGCCGTAGAGGCCCAGTCGCCCGGTGTCGCGGCGATACGGCTCGATGGGGACCGTGCGCCGCTGGAAACCGGCCACGAAGGCCAGAATGGCGAACAGCGCACACAGGGCCGCAAGGCCGAACATCGCCTGAACCTTGCGGTTTGCGGGCTGCTCCGCGCCGCCGTCCACCGCATCGGGCACCGACGACAGATCGGTCAGCGCCATGCCCTGACCCATATCGACCAGCGCCAGCGCGGCGAGGACGAACGCGCCGCCGAGCACCATCGACCCGACCCAGCCCAGTCGCGCCCGTATGGCATCGGACACCCGGCTGAACGCGCGGGTGATCCGCGCGACGAGGATACCCGTGATCGGCAGGTAGATAAGCGCCACCAGCAACGAGGCGCTGAGGACGAAGATCAGCGTGATGGGCAGATACCGCATGAACTGACCCGGCATCCCCGGCCAGAACAGCATGGGCAGGAAGGCGCAGAGCGTCGTCGCGGTGGAGGCGACGATGGGCCAGAACATCCGCCGGGCCGCCTCGCCATAGGCGACCGAGGGCCGCGCCCCCTGTGCCCGCCGGGTATCGGCGTATTCCGTCACCACGATGGCCCCGTCCACCAGCATCCCCACCGCGAGGATGAGGCCGAACATGACCATGTTGTTGACCGTCATCCCCAGCGCCGCCAGCAGGGCGAAGGCCAGAAGGAACGAGGTCGGGATCGCGAAGGCCACGAGGATCGCCGAGCGGATGCCCAGTGCGGCCACCACCACGATCATCACCAGCGCAACCGCCGTGATGACGCTCGATTCGAGCTGGCTGACCATATCCTCCACGCTCCTCGCCTGATCGAGCGAGAAGTTCACCTGTACCGAATCGCGCAGGCCGTCGGGGGCAGCCTCCATTGCCGCGCCGACCACCGCGCGGACCTGAGCCACCGTGTCGATGATGTTCTCGCCGGTGCGCTGCTTGACGGAGAGGGATATCGTCGGCTCGCCGTTGAAACGGGCGATGGAGGTGCGGTCCTCGAAGGTGCGGCGCACCTGGGCCAGATCGCGCATGGTCACGACCCGTGCGCCCTGCACCTTGATGGGGAGATTGTAGATATCCTCCAGCGTCTCGATGGCACCGGGCAGTTTGAGCGAGAAGGCGCCCTGTTCGGTCTCGACCGCCCCGGCGGCGATGACCTGATTGTTGTTGCTGACCACTTGCAGAAGCTCGGCGGCGGTGATGCCGTAGCTTTCAAGGCGCACGGGGTCGATGACGATCTCGACCAGCTCCTCGCGCTTGCCGTTGATCTCGGCCTCCAGCACCGAGGAGATGCCCTCGATGGCATCCTGAAGATCGTTCGCGACCCGTACCAGAGTGCGTTCCGGGGCATCCCCGGACAGGGTGACGTTGAGGATCGGGAATTCGGAGGTGTTGATCTCGATGATGCGCGGCTC
>CAKZUT010000123.1 GCA_937922185.1 uncultured Neomegalonema sp. | reverse complement strand
TCGGCACAGGCGAAATCGTGATGCTCGAAGTCCAGCCCGATCCCGAATTTCGCGGCGGCAGCTTCCAGCACCCGCAGCCCTTCGGGCATGACCTCGGTTCCGATCCCGTCGCCGGGGATCACTGCGATCTTGTGGGTCATGTGAAGCGCCTTTCCAGTTGAAACCTTCATCCGAAATGCGCGCATCGTTGCGAGCCTGTCAATCGCCCTTGCAAACCCCGCCCCCCATCGCTTATCAAAGCGTCGAGGAGTCGCCGGACGAGCCGACCGCCAACCTGGTCAGGTCCGGAAGGAAGCAGCCACAACGGTTTGGTTTCGGGTCGTGCGGCTTCTCACTTTTCCCTTTTTCGCACGATGCTTCTCCGACAGGCCACGGAGACCCGGTAATGATCAACCGCAAGCTCTTCGTCAGTGCGACCGATGCGTCCGGTGCTTTCACCGGGCGGGGCATCGTCCCGGTCAGGCGGGCGATGCAGGTTCTGGATGACTTTCTTGCGGCGGGGCAGGACGGGCAGGCCCTCTTCATGGTGCAGAGCGACCATGACGGGCGCATCGAACTGCGTCACCGTTCGGGCACCATCGCGGCTGTCGTCACCGCCCGGACCGCGCGCAAGGCCATGCTCGGGGGCCTGTTGCCCGCCCGTGAGGCTGTGGTCTGGCGGGCGGATGCGCTGGAGGCGGCGCAGGCCCGCCAGATCGTCGATGCGATCTTTCGCCTGCCGGGGAGTGCATTCCGGGGGGCGGTGGAGCGGGAAATGGCTCCGTGATCGGCTCGGTGCCCTTGACCGCACCGCCCGCGCGGCCTTTATGACACGAAACCGCTTCACGCCGTCCCCGGCCCGCGAAGACTGGACCCCGATACCATGAGATTTCTCGATCAGGCGAAGATCTACATCCAGTCCGGTTCGGGCGGCAATGGCTGCTCGTCCTTCCGGCGCGAGGCGCATGTGGAATATGGCGGTCCCAACGGCGGCGACGGAGGCCGGGGCGGTGATGTCTGGGCCGTGGCCGTGCCGGGACTGAATACCCTCATCGATTTTCGGTATCAGCAGCACCACAAGGCCCAGCGCGGCCAGAACGGCATGGGCCGCGACCGCACGGGGGCGGGCGGCGATGACAGGATCATCCGGGTGCCAGTGGGCACCGAAATCATCGATCTCGATACCGAGGAGCTGATCGCAGACCTGACAGAAGTGGACCAGCGCGTCCTGATCGCCGAGGGCGGCAATGGCGGCTGGGGCAATGCGCGGTTCAAGACCTCGACCAACCGCGCTCCGCGCAATGCCAATCCCGGCCTGCCGGGGATCGAGCGCACCCTGATCCTGCGCCTGAAACTGATCGCCGATTCCGGGTTGCTCGGATTGCCCAATGCCGGGAAATCGACTTTTCAGGCGGCGGTGACGAACGCGAAACCCAAGATCGCGGATTACCCCTTCACCACCATGCATCCCGGCCTCGGAGTCGTGACCGTGGACGGGGCCGAATTCGTGCTGGCCGATATCCCCGGCCTGATCGAGGGCGCGAGCGAGGGCGCGGGTCTGGGCGACCGCTTCCTCGGCCATACCGAACGCTGCGCCATCCTGCTGCATCTGGTGGACGGCACCTCCGAGGACGTGGCCGAAGACTACCGCATCATCGTCGGTGAGTTGGAGGGCTATGGCGGGGGGCTGCACGAAAAACCCCGCATCGTCGGTCTCAACAAGACCGATGCCCTGACCGACGACGAGATCGCCGACAAACGCGCCGCGCTGGAGGCCGCCGGAGCCGAGCGCGTCATGACCCTGTCCGGCGTTACGGGGCAGGGCGTACAGGACGTCCTCCGCGCCATGAAACGCGAGATCGACGCCGCCCGCGAGGCCGCAAACCCGGTCATCGAGGAGGCGTGGACGCCTTGAAGGCACCGCGCAGTATATGATATCCTGCGATATCATCGGCGAGGAACCGCCCTATGACCGAACATACAGTTTCCATCGCCCCCTTCTCCCCCCCCGCCTTCCTCGCCGCCGGAACGTCCTTCGTCGTCAAGATCGGGTCGGCCCTTCTCGTCGATCCTGAAACCGGCGGGATGCGGCAGGCATGGCTCGACGGGCTGGCGGCGGATGTGGCGGCGTTGCGCGAACAGGGCAAGCGCGTGGCGCTGGTGTCATCCGGGGCGATTGCGCTGGGGCGGGGCATCCTCGGATTGCCGCGCACGGCCTTGCCGCTGGAGCAGGCTCAGGCCGCCGCCGCCGCCGGACAGATCGCGCTGGCCCGTGCCTATGCCGAGGCTTTTGCGCCCCACGGCATCGCGGCGGGACAGGTCTTGCTGACCCTTGATGACACCAGGGACCGCCGCCGCTATCTCAACGGGCGCGCGACCCTCGGTACATTGCTGGATCTGGGCGTCGTGCCCATCGTCAACGAGAACGACACGGTGGCCACCGACGAAATCCGCTATGGCGACAATGACCGCCTCGCCGCGCGCGTGGCACTGATGACCAGTGCGGATCGCCTGATCCTGCTGTCGGATGTGGACGGCCTCTACACCGCCAATCCCACGATCGACCCCGCCGCCCGCCGTCTCGACCTCGTTCACGGCATCACGCCGGAGATCGAGGCGATGGGCGGGGGCGCGGCCTCGGCACTCTCGAAAGGCGGAATGCGGACGAAGATCCTCGCCGCCAAGACCGCTTTGCAGGGTGGTTGCGCCATGGCTATCACGCAGGGTGACCGCCTCAATCCGCTGTCTTCCCTTGCCGAAGACGCCCCCTGCACATGGTTCATCCCGACCGACACGCCCCGGACGGCCCGCAAACAGTGGATCGCGGGCCTGCGAAGCGAGGGGGCGCTTGCCATTGATGACGGCGCGGTCCAGGCCCTGCGCGCGGGTCGCTCGCTGTTGCCCGCCGGGGTCCGCCGGGTGGACGGGGCCTTCGGACGGGGGGAGCCGGTTACGCTGCTGTCCCTGACCGGCGATGCCATCGGCGCGGCGCTGTGCGCCTATACCGCTGATGAATCCCGTCTCATCGCCGGTCGCCAGAGTGGCGAGATCGAAGCTGTCCTCGGCTATCCGGGTCGCTCCGCTGTCGCCCATCGCGACGATATGGTGCTGTGGGACTGACCCCCCGTCATGCTCCGGCGGGCCGTCGGCCAGATCAGCACTTCGGTCCGGTCGCGCTGCGCGGAGGCCCCGCCCCCTGACGATGCGTTTGATGACCGGGGATCGGTGCCGGTCGAGGGCAGGCAAGTCCCCTTGCAAAGTCCCTGTAACCACGCCTAGAACCGGGGCCATGTTTGAAGATGCCAGCCGTCCCGCCCTGACCCATGCCTCGCTTGATCGTGCTGCCCATCTCCGGGCCGATGACGGGGCGCTTGCCGCGATGCGCGCTGATCCGCGCGCTCTGGTCCTGCCGTTCCGCAAGCGCGATCCGCTGCTGGTGGGCGAGGGTCTCGGGTCGCTGGGCTGGCGCGGGCTGGATGATCCGCTGGTGGCCGGGGCGGACCTGATCTTTCTGGGGCTGGAGGAGGGCGCGCCGCGCTACGCGGCGGGGCTGGGCGAGGTCGATGCCCCCGAAGGCGCGTTCATCGAGATGCGTGCGGCGCTTCTCGGCGGGGCCTTCGGCGGGGATGCCGCCGCTGTCGCGAGCGGGGCGCTGGCGCTCGTGAACTGGCATGCGACCCACGGCCATTGCGCCCGCTGCGGCGAGAAGACCCGGATGACTCAGGGGGGCTGGCGGCGCGATTGTCCGGCCTGCGAGGGGGTGCATTTTCCGCGCACGGACCCGGTGGTCATCATGCTGATCGAGCGGGAGGGCCATTGCGCCATTGCCCGCAACGTGAATTTCCCGGAAAATCTCTATTCCTGCATCGCCGGATTCGTGGAGCCGGGGGAATGCGTCGAGGAAGCCGTCGCCCGCGAGACCCGCGAGGAACTGGGCCTGTCCACCGGGCGCATCGGCTATGTCTCCTCGCAACCATGGCCGTTCCCCATGTCGCTGATGATCGGGGCCATCGCCGAGACGACCGACACGGATTTCACGCTGGAGGAAGCCGAGATCGCCGATGCGCGCTGGCTGTCCCGTGCGGATCTCAGGCGCCTGTTCGAGGGCGGCTGGGACGACATGGCCCCCCCGCGCAGGGCGGCGATTGCCGGTACATTGCTGCGCGACTGGTATGACCGGCGGATAGGATGGACATGACCGCACTTCCCCTGACCGCCCTGCGCGCCGAGCGGCTGCGCGGTATCGCTGACATTCCCGGCGACAAGTCCGTTTCCCACCGCGCCCTGATCTTCGGAGCCATGGCTGTGGGCGAGACGGTGGTGACCGGATTGCTGGAAGGCGAGGACGTGCTCGACACGGCCAGAGCCATGCGGGCGCTGGGCGCGCAGGTCACGCGCGACGAGGGCGGGACATGGCGCATCAACGGGGTCGGTACGGGCGGGTTCTCGGAACCCGATGACGTGATTGATTGCGGCAATTCGGGCACCGGATGCCGCCTCATCATGGGGGCGGTGGCCACCCATGGTTTCGCGACGACCTTTACCGGCGATGCCAGCCTGCGTTCCCGCCCCATGGGGCGCATCCTTGACCCGCTGGCGCAGTTCGGTGTGCGGGCCGAGGGGCGCAGCGGGGGCCGTCTGCCCCTGACCCTGATCGGCACATCCGATCCGGTGCCGGTTGAATACACCCTGCCCATGGCCAGCGCGCAGGTGAAATCCGCCGTTCTGCTGGCGGGGCTGAATGCGCCGGGCGAGACCACCGTGATCGAGCCGGAAGCCACCCGCGACCATACGGAACGGATGCTGCGGGGCTTCGGCGCTTCGGTTGCCGTGGATGAGACGCAAGCGGGCCGCGTCATCACCCTGACCGGACAGCCCGATCTGCATCCCTGCGAGATCGCCGTGCCGCGTGATCCGTCATCGGCGGCGTTTCCGGTGGTGGCCGCGCTTCTGGTGGAGGGGGCCGACATCACCGTCCCCGGCGTGTCGCGCAACCCGACCCGCGACGGTCTCTACCGCACCCTGCTGGAGATGGGGGCCGATATCACCTTTGAGAATCAGCGCGAGGAGGGCGGCGAACCGGTCGCCGACCTGCGCGTGCGCGGCTCTTCGCTCAAGGGCGTGACGGTGCCCCCCGACCGTGCCGCGTCGATGATCGACGAATTCCCGATCCTCTCTGTCGCCGCCGCCTTCGCCGAGGGGAGCACGGTGATGCTGGGCGTCGGTGAGTTGCGCGTGAAGGAAAGCGACCGCATCGCGGCCATGGAGGCGGGGCTGAACGCGAACGGCGTACAGACATCCTCCACCGGGGACAGTTTTACCGTCGAGGGGCGCGGCGCAGACGGGGTGGAGGGCGGCGCGACGGTGCAGACCCATCTCGACCACCGCATCGCCATGAGTTTTCTGGTGATGGGCATGGCCGCGCGCCATGCCGTCACCATCGACGACGCGCGGCCCGTGGCCACCAGCTTCCCGAATTTCACCGCGCTGATGAGCGCCCTCGGGGCGGATTTCAGCGAAGGATGATATCATGGGCGAGAAACGCACCGGGGGATGTCTTTGCGGTGACCTGCGCTACGAGGTGAATGGCCCGATGCGCCCGGTCATCTACTGCCACTGTCGGCAGTGCCGCCGCACCAGCGGCCACCATGTCGCCGCGACCTCGGCCCCGCGCGGGGCGGTCACGATCACGGGAGAGCCGGTCTGGTTCGAGTCGTCACCCGGTATCCGGCGCGGCTTTTGCGGTCGCTGCGGGTCCAACGTCTTCTGGGACGGGCATGACAGCGCGACCCTCTCGATCTTCGCCGGAACGCTGGACGATGCCTCCGGCCTGACGGCGGCGGGGCATATCTTCTGCGCCGACCGGGGCGCGTATTATGACATCACCGATGGTTTGCCCCAGGCCGCCGCCGCCGACCCCGCCCTCACGACGCAGGTGCCGAAAGCTCAGTAATCGTTCTCATCGTCGCCGTCGATATCCTGCCGGACCCTGGGGTCCGCGAACATGCGTGTGGTGGTGTCGAGCCGGTCATAGGTCCGGTCGATCTCGAAGGCCAGCCTCGGCGTCGAGCGCAGGCCCAGCCCCGCCAGCGCCTCGCGCCGGATTTGCCTGTCATTGCGGCGCAGGCCCGCCAGCACCCGCTCCTCGTCCTTGCCGCCCAGCACCGAAATATACAGCGTGACATTCCGCAGATCGGGCGAGGGCTGTGCCTCGGTCACCGTAATCGACTTTCCCTCAAGGTCCGGGTCGAACAGATCGCCCCGCATCAGCATGTCCGTGACGGCACGTCGGATGACCTCGCCGACGCGAAGCTGTCGATTGGACGGGCCACGGGAAGGAGCGGATTTCTTCATGACGGTTCCTCAGAAATGAACCTGCCCCGAACCTGATCCGGGGCCTCTGGAGCAGCGCGCCGCCCGTAAAGGCCCCGGATCAAAGGTCGGGGCAGGATATTTTTCGCAATCGGGTCTGATTCCAACGGCCCTAAACGCTGACTGTTCTTCCCCGGATGCACTGCAACATGCAATGTTGCTGTGCTGATCCGGGGCCGGGTTCTGACGCGGAGAGACCCCGGACCAGCAGCGCAGGACTGCGTCCCGCGCAGCATCCGGGA
>CAKZUT010000122.1 GCA_937922185.1 uncultured Neomegalonema sp. | reverse complement strand
GTCCGGTCGCCAGTATCCTGAATTCTGGGGCAAGGTGCATTTCTGGATGTTCTTCATCGGCGTGAACATCACCTTCTTCCCGCAGCACGTCCTCGGTTTTGCCGGAATGCCCCGCCGCTACATGGACTATAACGAAGCCTTCGCAGGCTGGAACTGGTGGTCCTCCATCGGCGCGTTCATTTCGGGCCTGTCCTTCGCCCTCTTCATCGGCATCGTGTTCTGGACCATCCTGCGCGGCCAGCGCGTCGGCGAGAACCCATGGGGTGAGGGCGCGGACACGCTGGAATGGACCCTGCCGTCGCCTCCACCCGCGCATACCTTCGAGGTGCTGCCGGTCGTGCGCGACAGCGGCAATCACTGAGGCGGGACGCATTGTCCTTCTCCGATGATAAACCGGTGGCCGGGGGGAATCCTCCGGCCATCGACGTCTCCGGCGAGACCGCCGCGTGGCAGGTGATGCTCTGGCCGCATCGCTCGTTATCCCCGCGCGGGTTGCGGATTTTTCTGACCGTCCTCGGATCGCTGTTCGCGTTCTTCGCGGCCATGACCTTCCTCGCCCCTACCCCTTACGAGATCGAATGGAGCGCCCATCCCGGTGTCGTCATCATCGTCATCGGCTTCATGGCCGCAGTGTTCGGGCTGGTCTGGGCGCTCTTCCTCCGCAACTACCGCGATGCGCGTTACCATGAACGCATCGCTATCGAGCGCGATATGCTCGTTATCGAGGCCCGTCACCCCAGTCGCCCGCCGAAACGCTGGGAGTTCAGGCCCTACTGGACCAAGGTTCGCACCCGCACGACGCGCCATGTCGAGAATCAGCTTCTGCTGTCCTCCTCGGGCCGTATCGTCGCCGTCGGGGCTTTCCTGACCCCCGACGAGCGCGCCAGCCTCGCTGTCGAGATCGAGGACGCGATCAGTCGGTTCGCCTGACACGCGCCCTTGTCATAAGCCGGTCCCCGTTCTAGGTCAGGGGGATCGGTGCGGCGGGGGGCTACTATGGGTGAACTGACCTCCGAAAAGCGTTATCCGCCCCTTGCCGAGCAGGTTTCCGATGCGCTGGACGGCGATGACCGGGCGGCGCTCCTGTCTGCCATCGAAGATGTTCACCCGGCGGATGTCGCCGACGTCCTCGAACAGATCAAACCTGCCGCCCGCGAGGATTTCGTCCGCCTCGCCGCAAGCGATTTCCCTGCCGATGTCCTCCCCGAACTGGAGGAGGGCCTGCGCGACGACATCGTGAACCTCGTCGATCCGGGCTATCTGGCCGATGCCGTCGGTGAGATGGAGAGCGACGACGCCGTCTACCTCGTCGAAAATCTCGATGAGGACCTGCGCCGCGACGTTCTTGATGCCCTGCCCACCGCCGACCGTATCGGCATCGAGCGCTCGCTCGAATTCCCGGAGCATTCCGCCGGGCGCATAATGCAGCGCGATGTGGTCGCCGTGCCCCCTTTCTGGAATGTCGGCCAGACCATCGACTCCCTGCGTTCCCGTGAAGACCTGCCGGAGACTTTCTACGAAATCATCGTCATCGACCCGTCCTATAAGCCGGTCGGCACCGTCTCCCTTTCGCGCATCATGGGGTCGCGTCGTCCGGTCATGATCGAGGCTATCATGGACGATGATTTCCGCTCGCTGGGTGTTGAGGACCCGTCCGACGAAATCGCCTATGCCTTCAACCAGTACCACCTCGTCTCGGCCCCGGTCATTGATGCCGACGGGCGCCTCGCCGGGGTCATCACCATCGACGACGCGCTGGAAGTGCTGGGCGAGGAAACCGAGGAGGACATGCTGCTGCTCGCCGGGGTCGGCGATGAGGAACTGACCGATTCCGTTTTCGAGATCGCGCGGCAGCGTCTTCCGTGGCTGGCGGTCAATCTCGCGACGGCCATCCTCGCGTCCCTCGTCATCGCCCAGTTCGATGCGGTGATCGAGAGCGTGGTGGCCCTGGCCATCCTCATGACCATCGTGGCGTCCATGGGCGGCAATGCCGGAACGCAGACGCTGACGGTTGCCGTGCGGGCATTGGCCACGAAAGACCTGACGACCACCAACGCCATGCGTATCGTCTCCCGCGAAGGGCTGGTCGGTCTTTTCAACGGGCTGGTATTCGCTGTCATCATGGGGGGGCTGACCTGGGCGTGGTATGGCGACCCGGCGCTGGGCGGTGTGCTGGGGGTGGCCATGGTCATCAACATGCTGGTCGCTGCGCTGGCGGGTATCCTCATCCCCATCGGGCTGGAGAAACTGGGAGCCGATCCGGCGCTTGCCTCGGCGGTCTTCGTGACGACGGTAACGGATGTCGTCGGCTTTCTGGCCTTTCTGGGTCTGGCGGCGGCGATACTGTTGTAGCTTTCCCGCCTCTCCGGGCGGGGGACGTGACGGTTTACCCCACCACCTCCAGCGCAACCGCCGTTCCTTCACCGCCCCCGATGCACAGCGATGCGATGCCTCTGGTCTTGCCCGCTTTCTCAAGTGCATGGAGCAGTGTCACGATGATCCGCGTCCCGCTCGCCCCGATGGGATGCCCCAGCGCGCAGGCCCCGCCATTGACGTTCAGCCGCGCGCGGTCGATCCCCAATTCGCGTTCCGCCGCCATGGGCACGACCGCGAAGGCCTCGTTGATCTCCCACAGGTCCACATCCGCCACATCCCAGCCGACCGCCTTCAGCACGGTCCGCATCGCGGGCACGGGCGCGGTGGTGAACCAGCCCGGCTCCTGCGCGTGGCTCGCATGGGCCAGCAATCGCGCGCGGATCGGCGCTCCGGCGGCTCTGGCATCGCTCTCGCGCATCAGGATCAGCGCCGCAGCCCCGTCCGAAATCGACGACGCATTGGCGGGGGTCACCGTCCCGTCCTTGCGGAAAGCCGGTTTGAGGGTGGGAATCTTGTCCGGGCGCGCGGATTTCGGCTGTTCGTCCTCGGCCACCACTGTCTCGCCTTTGCGGGTCGTGACCGTCACCGGCGCGATCTCGTCGGTCAGCCGCCCCTCGCCCTGCGCGGCCAGCGCACGGCTGAGGGAGGACAGCGCATAGCCGTCCTGTTCCTCGCGGGTGAACTGGTAATGCGACGCGCAATCCTCGGCGAATGTTCCCATCAGACGCCCCCGGTCATAGGCATCTTCCAGCCCGTCCAGGAACATGTGATCGACCGCCTGTACGTGGCCCAGCCGCGCCCCGCTCCGCATCTTCGGCAGCAGATAGGGCGCATTGCTCATGCTCTCCATGCCTCCGGCCACCACGGCCCGCCCGTTGCCCGCGCGTAGCTGGTCCATGGCGACCATGGCGGTCTTCATGCCTGAGCCACACATCTTGTTGAGCGTCGAGCAGGGCACCGAGAGCGGCAGCCCCGCCCCCAGCGCCGCCTGCCGTGCCGGGGCCTGCCCCTGACCGGCGGGCAGGACACAGCCCATCAGCACCTCGTCGATCTCGTCGGCCTCCAGTGTTGAGGAGGCCAGCGCCGCGCGGATGGCGGTCGCTCCGAGTTCAGCGGCGGTGACCTCCGACAGTGCCCCCTGAAACCCGCCCATCGGTGTGCGGGCGGCGGCAACGATGACGATGGGGTCGGTCATGGGGGCTACTCCGTGGCGATATCCATCAGAAAGGCGTCGATAACGCCGGGATCGGTGCCGGTTCCGGCGGTGATGACGGCGGCGATCCGTTTCGCACCGTCTATGAACTCAAAGCGGCAGATCGGGCGTTCGTCGCCCTTGCAGCTTTCCAGTTCGCCATATCCCGCTTCCAGCAGCACGGCCTCGGTGGCGCTTGGTTCACCCTCGCGGTTCGTGAGGGTGCGCGGCTGCCAGCCCGCCTGTGTCAGGGTGGTCAGCGCCTCGCTGTAGCGCATTCCGCCGGTCACGATCTTCAGCGCATCGACCGAAGCGGATGTCGTATCCGCAAGGCTCACGGCGGGAAGAGTTGCCGTTGCGCCGCCCTCGGCCTGATCGGCAGCGGCGGACATGGCGGGGGAGGGCGCATCCGTCTCCGGCGCGTCATCGGTCGCGCTCTCGACCCGTGCCGCCCAGTCACCATCCGAGGAAGCGTCGGCATCGGCATCGGGGGCCGCGTCGCTTTCTGCGGTCACCATGGCTGTCCCGGTATCATCCGCTGCGTCGGCGTTCTCCGTGCCGCTCTCTTCTGTCGCTTGCGCCTCGACCGCCGCTTCCGCGCCCTCGTCCGTGCCGGAGAGGGTTTCGGTCATGGCGGCGGTTTCCGTGTCGGAAGCGGCCTCTTTCGGCTCCTGAATTTCGGTGCGAACGGCCTCGACGGCCCGTTCGACTCCCTGGCCATCGACCACACGGTAAAGGCCGTAGGCGATGCCCGCAGAGATGAGAAGGGCGAGCAGAACTCGGAAGAAGGACATCATTCTTTCCTTTTGCGTGGTGCGGTCCAGGGCGAGTACATATCCTCTTGTGCGCGGATTCCAAAGGGAAACCGCCTTTTGTTCAGGGAATCCCGCTATGATTGCGACCGCCGATGCCAATGCTCTCCGTGACCGTCTGATCGTGGCTCTCGATCTGCCCCATGCAGTCGCCGGGCTGGATATGGCCGAGAGGCTGGGTGATGCGGTCGGGTTCTACAAGGTGGGCCTCGGGATGCTGACCGGTGGTGGCTTCGCGCTGGCCAACGAGTTGAAGGAAAAGGGCAACCGCACCTTCATCGACCTCAAGCTGTTCGATATCGGGGCGACCGTGGAGGCGGCGGTGCGGGGCCTCGCCGAATTCGGTCATGATTTCCTCACCGTCCACGGTGATCCGCATGTGGTGCGCGCTGCGGTGAGGGGCCGGGGAGAGACGGGGCTTAAAATCCTCGCCGTGACCGTATTGACCTCGCTGGATCGGAGCGATCTGGACGAGGGCATGATGATCGCGGGGGAGGTCGGCGCACTCGGTGTGGAGCGCGCCCGCCGTGCCTTCCTGGCCGGAGCCGACGGCATCATCGCCTCACCCAGGGAGGCGGCGGCAATCCGTGCGCTTCCCGAAGCTGCGGGCCGCCTGATCGTCACCCCCGGCGTACGCCCTGCGGGAGCGGATTTGGGCGACCAGAAGCGCGTCGAGACGCCCGGTTCGGCGATCCGGGCGGGGGCCGATCATATCGTCGTCGGCAGACCGATCTGGCAGGCCGACGATCCGCGCGCGGCGGCGCAGGCCATACAGGCCGAGATCGCGGCGACGGGCTGATCCCGTCCAGCCTGTGACTTTGTGGAACCACCGCCATTTCGCGCCGTGCGGAATGACGGTGGAAGGAGAGTCAGGCGGGATCAGGAATTCTCGTTGATCCATTCCACGATGCGGCCTTTGGGCAGGGCACCGGTGCGCGAGTCGATCAACTCGCCGCCCTTGAACATCATCAGGGTCGGGATGCCACGCACACCGTATTGCGAGGGCGTATTCGGGCTTTCATCGATATTGACCTTCGCGATGGTGATTTTCTCGCCCATCTCGGCCTCGATCTCCTCCAGCGCCGGAGCGATCTGCTTGCACGGCCCGCACCATTCGGCCCAGAAATCCACGACGACCGGCTTGTCTGATTGCAGGACATCGGCCTCGAAACTTGCGTCGGAAACTTCCTTGAGCGCCATGGGTTTTCTCCTTGATGGCTGGATCGGAGGTCGGAAGCTAGGGATGCGGGGGGTGAAAATCAACCGCCCGATGCAGGCATGTCCAGCGATCCGTCCGCCAGCATTCCCGCCATGGCCCCGTCCAGCGCCGTCGCCTCCGCCCGCTCCGCCCGGTTCGCGTCGATCCAGACCAGATGCGCCGCGACTTCGCGCCCCGGAAAGATATCCGTCAGTGCCGCGCGATAGAGTGCCAGTTGCCGCAGATAGGGCAGCGGAATACCGGCGGGTGGCCTGCCGCTCTTGAAATCCACCACATGCACGATGTCATCCGCCACCACCAGACGGTCGATGGTTCCGAGAATGGGCCGCCCGTCCAGTGCCGAAACCGGCCCCTGCACAGGCACCTCCGCCATCGAGCCGGGGCCGAACATCCATGCGAAATCAGGGTTTTCCAGAACCGCAAGCGCGGGCGCGATCACCTCCGGCTCCGCCGCTTCCAGCATTCCGCGCGCCACGCCCTCGCGATCCTGCGGCGCGATCCCGGCCAGCCGCTCCAGCAACAGATGCAGTGCGGTCCCCCGCTCGGCGGAGGACAGCGGCGGCTCCGCATCCTCGTTCTCGCTCGGCTGTGGCATCGGCGCGAACGGCTCCGCATCGCCTGCCCCAACCCGTGAAGGCGCGACCGGCACCGGCGCACTCTCCTCGGCGGGCGGGGGGCGCAGCAATGCGGCCTCCATCGCCAGCGGCGTGAGAATATCCTCGCCCTGACCGTCTTCCTCCGGTTTCTCGTCGCCGTCATTCTCGAAAATCTGTGCGATCACGGGTTCTTTTGCGGCATTCAACAGCGGTGTCGGCCCCTCGACCGCCCCCGCGCCGAAGGCTTCGCGCACCAGTGCAGCCCAACTGTTATCGCTGACCTGATCTTCCTTATCGGCTTCCTTGCCGTGCCAGCCGCACAGGATCAGCCGGTCCCGCGCCCGCGTCATCCCGACATACAGAAGCCGCCGGTATTCCTCCAGATCGCGCGTCCGGCGCGCTTCCTTCATTGCCCTGACAGGCGCCGGGGCCGTCCCCGCACTCGGTGCCCAGACCGGCCCGCCCTCCATCGGAAAGATCCGCTCGTCCCCGCTCGCTTTCGGCATCCCGCAGATATCGGGCATGAAGACGATATTCGCCTCCAGCCCCTTCGAGCCATGCACCGTCATCACCCGGATTTCGTCACGCCCCTGCTCCATCTCGCGCTTGATCTCGACGGTCGATTCCTCGATTCGCGCGATGAAGCCCTGCAAGGTGGGAATCCCCCGCGTCTCGAAATCCAGCGCCTGTGCCAGCAATTCGTCGATGGGGTCAGCGGCCTGCACTCCCAGCCGATCCAGCAATCGTCCCCGTCCGCCATGGAAGGTAAGAATGCGTTCGAGGAAATCGTAGGGCCGCAGGTAATCCGCCCGGTCCTGCATATCGTCCAGCATCGCCCAGGCCTGCGCGTAATCCGCCTCCTCCCGCCGCGCATGGAGCGCCGACCACAGCCGCCCCTTGCGCCCGTTCGCCAGCGTGAACAACGCCTCTTCCGACAGGCCGATCAGCGGTGAGCGCAGCACGGTCGCGAGTGTCAGGTCGTCATCGGTCAGCAGCGCGAACCGCGCCAGCGCCATCAGGTCGCGCACCACCAGTTGCTCGTTCAGGCGCATCCGGTCCTTGCCCGCCACCGGCAGGCCGCGTCCCTTGAGCAGCCGGATCAGCGCCTCGGCAAAACTCCCGCGCGTCCGCACCAGCACGAGGATATCCCCCGCCCGGATACGCCGCCCGCGCAGCCGCGCCTCGCTGGCCGGGGCCAGCCATTCCGCGATCCGCTCCACGACCCCGCGCGCAAGGCGCAGTTCGGGGGCCTCCTGCGAGGGCGTATCGACCGGCTCCCACCAGTCCGGCGGGTCTTCGGCCTCCAGCTTTCCGATGGGCGGCCAGAACTCCACCCGCCCCGGTGCCGCCGCACGAAAGGCCATATGCTCGGGGGATTCGTTCTCCGCATTCAGGCCCTGCGCGGCCAGCGGGTTCGCGAACACCTTGTCCACCAGTTCCAGAACCGCCGGAGCGGAGCGGAAGGAATGCAGCAGCTTGGGTTCCCGCAGTGCTGTGCCCGTGCCGCCCACCAGTTCCCGGAAGCGTTCGCGTACCCGGTCGAGTTCCTCCGGCACGGCCCCCTGAAAGCTGAAGATCGATTGCTTCTCGTCCCCCACGACGAACAGTGTCCGATTCATATCGGGCCGCGCCCCCGCCCCCGCGAAGAATTCCTCGGCGATAGCGGAGATGACTTTCCATTGCTCGGGCGAGGTATCCTGCGCCTCGTCCACGAGGATATGGTCCACCCCGCCATCCAGCTTATAGCGCACCCATGCGCTTGCCGCGCTGTCGCCCAGCAGCTTTCCGGCTCGCCGGATCAGATCGTCAAAATCCAGCCCGTCCGTCGCGTTCTTGAGCGTATCCACCTCTTCCAGAATCGCTTTGGCGAAGACGATCATATGGTGCGACCGGTCCGCCGCCCCCAGCGCCGTCAGCCGCGCCTGCAATTCCGTAAGCCGCTCCTGAAACCGGGCGATCCGGTCGGCCAGATCGGGATGGGCCTCGGCCAGTGCCTTGGTCGGAAATCCTTTGCCGATCTTCTTCGGTTCGCCCTTCTGGGTCAGCACCGCCAGCGCCAGCGCCTGCATCCAGTCGCGCATGAGGTCGCCTTGCAGCAGCGGCTCCATCGCCTCCGCCGATTTCTGTTCCCGTGCTCCTCCGCGCCGGAACGCCGCCGCAAGTGCCTTGATATCGGCCACGGGCGTCTCGGTGAAGAACTCCACCAGAGCCGCGTCCTCGGTATCACCCGCCGCGACCCCCAGTGCCGCCTGCATCGCCGCGATCAGGGTACTCACTTCGCCCTCGAAGGCCGCGCGCTTGCCCACGATTTCGGGCACAAGCTTGCGGATGCCGAATTCCTGCCCCTCGTGGATCACCCGATCCGCCGCTTCGGCCAGCGCCGGATCATCCCCCCCGGCGGCCCGTGCCAGTACCCGGTCCAGCGCCTCGGCCTGCATCGTGGCGGCCTCGGCATCGTCTATCTGCGCGAAATGCGGAGACAGCCCCGCTTCCAGCGGAAAGCGCCGCAGCAGGCTTTCGCAGAAGGCATGGATCGTCTGGATTTTCAGCCCGCCGGGCGTCTCCAGCGCCTGAGCGAACAACCGCCGCGCGCCCTTCAGGTCCGCCGCCCCGTCCGCCCCCAGCTTCTTCAATTCCTGCCGGAGCGTCTCGTCCTCCATCAGCGCCCAGCTTCCGAGCTGCGCGAACAGCTTGTTCTGCATGTTCGCCGCCGCCGCCTTCGTAAAGGTCAGGCACAGGATGCGCGACGGGTCGGGCGCAGGACCGTCCCCGTGCCCGAGCAACAGCCGCGCCACCCGGTCGATGAGAACCTTCGTCTTCCCCGACCCGGCATTTGCCGTCACCCACGCGGATGCGGTCGGGTCGGAGGCTTCGGCCTGCGGGATATTGGGATTGGAGGCCGTATTATCGACAACGGGTTCGATGCTCACCGCTGCTCCTCCCATTCCCCGACTCTGGCGAGGTGGTCGTAATCGCCCTCCCAGATCACCGTTTCGGGCATCGCCTGCGACACGTATTCCTGTTCCTCCAGCGCATAGGAGGCCAGCAGCATCGTCAGTCGTTCCAGCGCCTTGTCCACCAGCGTCTCCGGCTCCTCGATGGTCACTTCCGCTCCGGGCGTGGCTCCGCCCATCAGCCTGATGTATTCCAGCCCGGCCACGGGTCGCGCGGGCACGTCGAAGGCCCCCGCCGCGACCATCGCCCCCTGAAGCGGCAATTGCTGGGCATAGCCGACCTGCACCTGCTCGTTCGACGGCCCGCTCGCCCCTTTGTAGTCATAGACCGTGTAGGCGGCCTCCGCCGTCAGGTCGATCCGGTCCACCCGCGCGCGCAGGGTGAACGGCCCCAGGCCCGGCACCTCGAATTCGATCTCGCCGTTCGCCTCCAGCAGGATCGGTGTCTGCAAGGCTTCCCGCCGCTCGGTTTCCCGTTCAACGAACCACGGCCCGACCCGTTCGGCGCGGGCGCGGTAGAATGCCTGATAGCTCGGCCAGCCCTCGACCGCCTCCAGCGTCTCGTCGGTAATCTCCCCGAACAGGGCATCGGGGTCATCCACGGGCCAGGAATGCTGTGTCGCCGCCACGAATGTCTCGACGATCAGATGCATGATTTCCCCGCGCGTCCGCGCGTCCGGTTCCGGCACCAGCGAGGCCAGCGGATAGAGCCGCAGCACATGCTTGGCATAGATCGCATAGGGATCGCGGATCAGCGTTTCCACCTCCGTCACCGACAGACGCCGGGGCCGCGTGGCGACGGGGGGGGCGGCGCGGGGCCGTTCGCAGGGGGTCGCCGTGCCCTCCGGCTCGCCCAGCCCCAGCGCCATGCGATGAACCCGCATCCCCTCGTCCCGCATCCGGGCCAGCACGTCGGGCGCATATCCCTTACCCGCACTGTCGCCCAGCAATGTCACCATCCGCTGTAACCAGCGGGACGGCACGGTCGGTGCCCCGTCTGCCTTGCGTGATCGGGTCAGGATCACGTCATCCGCCGAGAAGGCCTGCTGAAAATCATGCGCCGACAGGCCCAGCCGCCGCTCCAGCGAGGGCAAGCCAAACGCCTGCCGCATCGCCCGGCTCATCCACGGGTCGGGGTCGGGCAGGCGTGGCCAGCTATTCTCGTTCAATCCGCCGAGGATCATCCGGTCGGCCCGCTGAGTGCGCGCTTCCAGTGTGCCGTAGATCGCGACGCGCGGGTGCTGACCATAGGGCGCGCGGGCGCTCTTGCCCGCCATCAGCCCGCCCAGCAGCATCGGCACGGCCCCGGAATCCACCGGCCCCAGCGCATGGGCGTGTTCGGCAAGGTCATCCATGAAGGCCCGTGCCGCTTCGCCGTTTGCCTGCGCCCACAGCGCCTCGGACCCGTCCGCTGTCGCGGCCATCGTCTCCGCTGCCTCGCGCAGGCGGGCAATGGCATCGCCGAAATCGATCTGCTGCCCGCGCAGGGCATGGAACGGCTCGACCACTGCCCGTAGCCGCCCCAGCCATTCCAGCGTCCCGGTCGCTTCGTAAGCCTTCAGCACGGTCTCGATAGCATCCAGATCGGCCCCGGTCGGCTGATGCGGTCGCCCATCGGCGCGCAGGGCCAGCAACTCCACCCGCCGCACATGGCGCAGGTGCTCCGCCGCCCCGTAGCCCAGCTTGCAGAGCGGATTTTTCAGAAGGGACAGGAACCGCACGGGATCGCCCGTCTGCACCTGCTCGCCGCAATATACCTCATCGGCCAGCAAGGAGAGGAACAGCCCCGGCGGTGTCAGCCCCAGCGGCACCCCGCCCGAGTCATCGGCCCGGATACCCCAGCGTTGCAGCGCCGAGGAAACCCGACGCGACAGGTTCCGGTCCGTCGTCACCAGCGCGACCGTGCGCCCCGGCACTTCCAGCGTCTCGCGCATCGCCACGGCAATCGCCAGCGCCTCCTCCTGCGGGGTTTCCGTCTCGATCAGCGCCACGCCCTCCAGCGCCGCCGGAGCCTCCGCCGCGATCTTCTCGCGCTCGGCCAGCCACGAATCCGTCACCGGTGCCGGGCGCATCGCCACGCTCAGGAACCGCGCCCGCCGCCCCGCCTCACCGGCCCAGTCCGGCACGGCGTCGCGTGACAGCGCCCCCTCGCTCCCGCCCAGCCGCTCCAGCAACCGCGACAGCCCCGCCTGCGGATGATCCGGCTCTCCCGCTCGATCCACCCCGTCGCGCAGGCTCCTGAACGTCTCGAAATCGCTGTGCCGGTCCACCCCCGGCAGGATCACGGCCCCCTGCGGCAGGTTTGCGACCGCGACCATCAGCTCCGCACTGATCCCCTTGCTGCCGGTGGACCCGGCCACGATCACCGGGTCCGTCGGCGGGTTCGCCTGCCAGAGTGCAATCTGCCGTTCGATCACCGCAACCCGCCGGGCTACCGGGTCCATCACGCCCTCGGCCTCCAGATAGGCGGGCCATGCCGCGCGCAGGATATTCAGGAATGCCAGCGTTTTCGACCAGTGCTCCGCATGATCCTCCGGCGCAAGCTGTTGCAGATCCTCCAGCGACAACCGCTCCTCATGAATCTGATCGAGCAATTGCGTCAGGTCGCCCGCCAGCGCCACCGCCGTCGCCTCCTGCACCAGTTGCGGCGCGACCTCGGCCATGCCCCGCACCAGCCGCGTCAGGGCCAGCAACCGCTCGGTCGGATGGATCGCGGGCGGCACCCCGGCCCCCGCTCCGTCGAGCGAATCGATATCTCCGAGGGTCAGCACGCGCGGTGCGAGGATCGGTCTGCCCCCGGCTTCCTGCACCAGTGCATCCGTGATCGTCCGCGTTCCGCGCCGGGTGGGCGCATAGATCGTCACCCGTGCCAGCGCCAGCGGATCGTCCGAATCCAGCCGGTCGTGGAGGCCCCGTGCCAGCGCGACACCGAACGCCGTCCCCATCGGAATATTGAAGACGCGCGGCCCGGTTGTCGGCTCGAACATCACCCCAGTGCCTCCTCCGCCTCGGCCAGCCCTTCCGGCGTGCCCACGTCACACCATGCCCCCGGATGCACGATTCCGAAAGCCCGACCTGCCGCAATCGCCCGATCCCAGACGAGGTTCAGCGAGAACGGCCCCTCCGGCACATCGTCGAAGAGGGACGGCGAGAGAATCTGCGCGCCGGTGAAGACGTAAGGCGCGCTCGGTGCATCGCCGCGCCGTATCAGCTTTTCCCCGCCCAGAAAGAAATCCCCTGCCCGCGAATATCCGACCGCCCGCTCCACCGGCACCAGCATGAGCAGCGCATCCATCGCCCCCGCATCCCAGCCTGCCGCCAGAGGCGCAAAGGCATCCTCACCGATCCAGATATTGTCGCTGTTGACCACCATGAACGGCGCATCCCCGAGCAGTGGCAGAGCCTTCGCCACCCCGCCCCCCGTCTCCAGCAGCAATCCGGTCTCGTCGGAGAACACGACCCCCGGAGCCTTGCGCCCCGACACATGCGCGCGCAGCATGTCGGGCCGGTAATGCAGGTTCACCACGGCCTCGCCCACCCCGATCTCGCCCAGCCGGTCGAGCGTCCGGTCGATCAGCGGGCGGCCCAGGACCGGCACCATAGGCTTGGGTCGGTCCGCCGTGAGATGCCGCATCCGCGTCCCCAGCCCCGCCGCCAGTACCATCGCCCTCATTGTGTGTACTCCGCTTCGATCCGGGCCAGGATATCCGCCGTCGGCGCAGGCACATGCCGCCCGATGAAGCCGCGCAGCCCCGGCAGGTCGGCCACATCGCGCATCAGATGCGTCCAGACCCTCGGGATCATTGACAGATATCGCGGCTTGCCGTCCCGTACGCAGAGCCGCGCGAAGATGCCAACGATCTTCGCATTCCGCTGTGCGCCGAGCAGGTCATAGCCGCGCCGGAAGTCGTCTCCGTCGAGATCGCTGCGCCGTGCCAGAAACCGCGCGATCATCGCCTCTGCCTGCCCCGGCGACACATCCCGCCGCGCATCTTCGAGCAGCGACACCAGATCATAGGCCGGATGCCCGATCAGCGCGTCCTGATAATCCAGCAGGCCCACCCGCGCCGTCCCGTCCCGCTCCGGCAGCCACAGCAGGTTCTCGGCATGATAATCACGCAGCACCAGCGCCGTGCGGTCGTCGGCCACCTCCATCATCGCGGCCCGCACCACACCGGCCCATTCCGCGCGCATGTCGTCCGATACCGCTATCCCCGCCGCCGGGCACCACCAGTCCGTCAGCAGCATCGCCTCGCGTTCGAGGGTGGCCATGTCATAGGGCGGGACCGCATCGCTCTCCTGTGCGCGCAGGTCATGCAGCACATCCACCGCCGCCCCGTACAGCCCTGCCTCCCGCGCCGGATCGGCGTCGCAGAGCCGCGCGAACAGCCCCTCGCCCAGATTTTCCAGCAGCAGAAACCCGTTCGCCGCATCCGCCGACAGGATCGCGGGCGCGCTCAGCCCCCGTTCCCGCAACATCCCGGTCACGGTGATGAAGGGCCGCACGTCCTCGCCCTTTGCATAGGGGGCATCCATCGCGATATGCGGGCCGACATGAAAGTATCGCCGGTTGGAGGCATCCCCCGGCACCGGCCTCGCATCATCAAATCCCGCCGCCGCGAGGAACCCGGCCAGTTGTGTCTCCCGCGATTGCGCCAGCATCGCCAGCACATCCGCGCTGCGCGTTCCCGATGCCGAGAGCGTGGCCCGCCGCCCCGCGCCTTCGGTCGTCACTGTGACGGTCAGCGCGTCGGCGGGCCGCAGGCCACCGAGCCGGTCCGGCCATTCCACCAACGTCACCGCCTCACGGAATGCCTCCTCCAGCCCCGTCTCCTCCAGCTCGTCCGGCCCCGACAGACGATAGAGATCGGCATGGACGAAGGCCGCATCATCGCCCTCGTACTGCGCCGTCAGGGTAAAGGTGGGGCTGGGAATCGGCTCGTCCGTTTCCAGCGCCGTGCGGATCACCGCCCGTGCCAGCGTCGATTTCCCGGCTCCCAGATCGCCCTCCAGCAAGACGCAATCCCCCGGCTTCAGCAGGCCGGACAGTCGCATTCCCAGTGCATCGGTCGCCCGCGCATCCGGCAGGGGGAGAGTGAGGTCCGTCACGCTATTCGGCGGCGTGGGGCTGGGCGGGGTCGCGCTCCTGATTGATCGCGGCGCGCACGGCATCGGCATCACAGAGGAAGCGGCATACGATCGCTTCGCGGGTCTCGCCCTCGCCGGTCTCGATGGCGATCCGGCCCCCCTGCCGCTCGACGAACTGCCGCACGAGCGTGATGCCCAGTTCCACCCGGCGAAGCTGCGGGATTTCATTGCTCAGATCGTTGCGGCCAAAGATGTCGCGAATCGACAGCGGAATGATCGATTCCCGGCAACCGATCCAGATGACGACGGAATCGCCCCGCCGCCTTGCGCCGACCTCCACCGTGTCGTTCAGTTCCGCCTCATTCCGCAGTGCATTGGTCAGGGTGTGGATCACTTCGCGGAACCGGGGGGCATCGCCGGGCATGGTCCCGATCCCGTCCGGGCAATCGACGATCACCTGTGCCCCGCTGCCCGAATGCCGCCGGATGAACGCCGCCACGGAAGACAGCATGGGCTTGATATCTATGGCCTCGATACAGAACTCGAAATAATCCGAATTGAGCATCGCCAGATCGATGATTCCGCCGATCAGACCGCGCAATTCGTTCGATGCCTGCGAGATATTGTCCACGAATTCGTGCTGGCGGTCGTTCAGCTTGCCGCGCATTTCCTGCCGTAGCAGGTCCGAGAACCCGATAATCGTGTTGAGCGGGATTTTCAGCTCGTGCGAGGCCCCGTGGATGCTGTCGAGAAACTGGCCCTTGAGGTCGGAAATCTCGTTCAGCTTCTCGTTCTGCTCGGTCAGCAGGCGTTCCTTCATGAAGGAATCCGTCACGTCCTGGAACGCGAACATCGTTGCCCCGTCGGGCAGGGGGGCCGAGGCCATCTGGATGACCGTCCCATCCGTGCGTTTCAGCGTCTCGGTCCAGACCTCGCGATCCTCCCCCGCCGCCGAGATGTGGCTGATCGCCCTCGCCCAGACGGCGCGATTGCTGTAGAGATGCAGGCAGCGCCGACCCAGATCGGTGATATGCATGGATTTCAGGTCGGTCTTTGAAATCTGCCACAGCTCGCTGAAGGCGCGGTTGGCGAGGCGACAGCGCCCGTCCAGCCCGAACACGATCACCCCCTCGCCCAGCCTGGAGAACGTGGCGTGGTAGACCGCCGAGACCGTCGCGGCATCGCGGCGCATGGCAAAGGTGTCGCTGACATCCTCGAACAGCATCATGATGCCGCCCATCGGATGCGGCTGTACCAGCACATGCAGCGCCCGCCCGTCGGGCAGGTGCCATTGCCGCTCCAGCGGATCGTTCACGTCCTTGCATTCCGCGATGAAATCATCGCGCCAGTTCTTGAAATCCCCCGCCGGGGGCAGGCGGTTTTTCTCGCGCAGCACATCGAGAATTTCGCGCAGGGTGGGGTGCCCCTCCAGCCATGCGGCATCGAGCGACCAGGCTTGCACGAACGCCTCATTGGCAAAGCTCAGGCGCATATCGGCGTTGAACACCGCGACCCCGCGATGCAGGCGGTCGAGCGTTTCCTCGTTCGCCTGCATCTGCCTTACGAGGGCTTCCGTCGCCCCGACCTGTGCGCTGATATCGACCGCATAGCCGAAGGTGCCGTCCAGATACGGCATTTCCACGATTTCGAGCGTGCTGCGCGTTCCGCCGATGATCGTGGCATGGCGCGCGGTCGCCTCCTGCCCCGTCTCGCGCACCTTCGTGGCCAGCGCCCGTGTGACCTCGGCCCCCTCCCCGCTCAGCAATTCGATCTGACAGGTCAGCACCGTCTCGGCACCGGGGGCCTCCACGCCCTCCACGTAGCGGTTATTCACCCATTCGATGCGCCCCGAGGCATCGCGCCGCCACGCGAATAACGGGGCATGGTCGAAGCCGTCTTTCAGCACCCGCGCCTGCGCCTCCGCCGCGACGAGCCGGTCACTCAGGCGCGGCAGGTGCTCATGCGAGCCTTTCGCATCGATCAGCGTCACGAGCGCCCGCGCCCCCAGCGTCACGCCGGAGATCAGCCGCTGCTGTTGTTCCTGCCCGGAGAAACTGCTCTCGAAGGGATGCCCCTCCTCGATCAGCGCCCTGAGCTTCTCGGCCAGATCGGGGGCATTGTCGTCCCGCACGAGGGCGCGGGCGACGGAAAGGGGATCGCAGGGGTCTTCCAGCGTGTCCAGCACCCGCCCGTTGCCCGCTGTCACCTGCAATGTATCGCCGGACCAGATCGCCGCCCCGTCCGCCCGGTCGAGCAACAGGGCGCTCAGCGCCTCCTCCGAACTCAGCCGCGCCTCGTCGGTCCGTATCAGGTCGGTTTCGAGGGTCCGGTTTCCGCGCAAGACCAGCAGCGCGTAGACCACCGCGCCGATTCCGGCCAGTCCGAACAGCACGGGCAGCGTGCCCCAGGATGATGCTGCGACGATGCCCTCCCCGGCGGCGAGGGCGGGGGACGCGCAAAGCAGGGCGGGGACGGAACAAAGGACCGTCCGGGGGAATGCGCGTCTGCGTCTCATGGCGTCCGGGGTTCATGAAAGATATTCAGCGTCAGGATAATCCCTGAACGGGTTCATTACCAGTCAAAATTGTCCTGCGGTCCCGTTGCTCCGGGGCTGTCGTTGCGTCACCCTGTGGCATCAGCGAGGCCCGTTTCCAGCGGATTTCCACCATCGCGCCGGGCAGGGTCACGGGGCTGGGTCGCTGGTTGGTCAGGATGATCGTCGCGTCCCGGCGCTCCAGCAGGGTTTTGGCGATGAAGAGGCCCAGACCCATGCCCTCATAGCCGCCTTCCCGGCCCCGCTTGCCGCGCCGGGTGGTCACATAGGGGTCACCCAGCCGGTTCATGAGGTCCGACGGAAAGCCCGGCCCGTCATCCTGCACCCGGATCGACAGATGCTCCTCCGTCTCGATGATTTCGATCCAGACGGTCGTGCGGGCGAAATCGACAGCATTCTGGATGATATTCCGCAGGGCGTGGATGATCTCGGGGCGGCGCGGAAAGGTGGGGGAGGGCGTGTCCTTGCCCGCCACGATTTCCCCGTCGATGAAATACTCGATGCGCTTGCCGGTATCCTCATGCGGTCCCGCCGCTTCCTCCAGCACTGACAGCAGGGGGGCCGTGCGGATATGCTCCATATCCTCGCGCCGGATACGTCCGAGCTGGGCGAGGATATCGCGGCATCGGGTCGTCTGTTCCCGGATGAGCGCCAGATCCTGCCCGTCCAGCGCCCCGCGTTCCAGATCGCGTTCCATCTCCCGCGCGGTCAGGGCGATGGTGGCCAGCGGCGAGCCGAGTTCGTGTGCGGCGGCGGCGGCCATGGTGCCCAGGGCCGAAAGCCGCTGTTCCCGCGCCAGCGCAAGCTGTGTCGCCGCCAGTGCCTGGCTCATTCCGAAGGCTTCGTCCGCCACCCGCCGCACGTAGATCGCGATGAACCCCACCCCGATGATGAGCGCACAGCCGAATCCGAGCAGGTAGTCATCGGGTAATTTCAGCAGACCGTCCGTCTCATGGGTCAGCGGAATATGCGTGAATTCAAGCCCGAAGATCGATAACAGCGCGATCCCCACGACGATCCGCGCGCTCACCCGGTTCAGTGCCGCCGCCGCCACCGTCGCCGGGGCCAGGAACAGCAGCGCGAAGGGGTTGCTCAATCCCCCCGTCAGGCCCAGCAGAACCCCGAGCTGCCCCAGATCGAACAACATCCACAGCAGGGCCGTGCGCTCGGACAGCCTTGCATTCGGGGCCATGGTCATCCGGGTGATGACATTGAACCACACCGACGCGAGAATGACCGCGAGGCAGGCCGCCACCGGCACATCATAGCCCAGCCCGTAACGCGCCAGCAGGATCGTGAGCAACTGCCCCGAAATCGCGATCCAGCGCAGATTCTGGAGGGTCCGTGCGCGCAGCCAGTGCCGCTGGCGCATCCCGAGGGCGAAATGTTCGCCGAGGGCGGCATCCTCCGCACTTTGGGGCGTATAGGGCATCGGTCTCTCCTTCACGGCACCAGATAGCCTTGCACGATCCATCGTCCCGCAAAAGTGACGAGATGCCCCGTTGCCACCGAACCGGTCCCTGCGATAGCGCAGGGACAGCAACCTGTTCCTCCCGGAGATTTCCATGGCCCTCGTCACCCGTGCGCTTCTCGCAATCGGCGCATCCATCGCCGTCGCCGTCGTCGGGGCCTCGGCCTTCTTTGCGGTCGGGGGCAAGGCACCCGGCATCCGCGATTGTCCGGGCGGGCTGACGGGGGCCGATATCGGCGGCTCCTTCGCCCTGACCAACCACCGGGGCGAGACGATGACCGACCGCGATCTCGTCGGATCGCCCAGCCTGCTGTATTTCGGCTATGCCACCTGTCCCGATGTCTGCCCTACGGATCTGGCCGATGTCGCGGCGGCGACCGATATCGTCGCGGAAAAGACCGGCATGTCGGTGAATCCCGTCTTTGTCACCATCGACCCCAAACGCGATACGGTCGAGGCGCTGAGCGAATACGTTCCCTATTTCAGTGAGCGGATGATCGGTCTCACCGGCGCTCAGGAAGACGTGGCCGCCGCTGCCAGAAAATACCGCGTCTATTACGCCGAACGCCCCGATGCCGATTTCCCCGACGGCTATTCCATGGACCATTCCGCCTATATCTACCTGCTGGGCAGGGACGCGGAATTCATCACCTATTTCAAGACCGATGATTCCCCCGACTACATCGCCGAAGGCGTTGCCTGCCATGTCGGGGCGTAGGGCGTCCTGACCGAACCCGCGCAAACGCCCATACCGGATCGCCCCGCACCGCGCGGGGTGCAGGCTGTATCGTCCTGTCGAAACCTCGGAAATCCTATCCCGGTTCCGGCGGCGTCAGCGCCCAGATCGCCTGAATCTGACAATCTTCCAGGATTTCGTCGATCGGTTCCCTGCCTTTTGCCCGATATCCGGGAGGTCTGCCCCGGCGCATCGGTTGCGGCCATCTGCGCGTCGTCCGGGCCAGTACCCGCTTCAGCCGCGCGGCCTGGGCGGGCAGATCGTCCAGCGCCGCTTGCAGCGCCAGCAAGCGCCGACAGAGCCGAAGGGCTGAAACCTCATCATCGGGCATCGGCGTTTTCCTGATGTGAGCCGGATCATCCAACCCGTCGAAAGCCCGGATACGGGGGCCGTAGCCCGGTGTATTCCGGTGCTTCGGATCGACATTGATGCGCGTATCGAACAGCGAGAAGGCGGGCGCAGGGCTGCTTTTGCGTCCGGTCCCGCGCCCCGTCCCCTTTTTCCGTCGCGTCTTCGCGGTGCGGGTCCGGGTGAGCGCAATCTCGCCCTCTGCCCGCAAAGCCAGCACGATCAACCGTCGCAGGGCGGCCTCCGCCGGGCGCAGGGTATGCAGAATCGCCAGATGCACACGCCTCGGCAGGGTTTCGATGACAGCCCCGTTGACCAGCCCCGCCATGGCGAACAGCCCCATCGTAATCCGGCACAGCGCCTTGCCATGCCGCTCGACCGGTACCGCCCAATCCCATGTCCGAAGCCAGTCCATCCGATATCCCTGTTAAAACAAAACATGAACATCAAGAATAACGAAAGCCCCTTTGTCAAGCGCGCGGTGCCCTCCGCACGGCAATAGCTTGAAAGAGTTTTCGCTGCCCCGCACGAAGATGCGGGGCCTCCTTTGCGCTGAACTGTCCGCGACTTGCAGGAGGTCCCGCACCCGGCAGGGCGTTGGCACGGCATTGGCACGGCATGATGCAAATGCTACGCCTGTTCCCATGACACGGACCCTGATCCCATGACCGGCTTCGGCGATGCCTTTGCCGCCGCTTTCGGCCTGATTGCCCGGATGGACGCCGATCTGGTCGAGATCGTCGGCCTGTCCCTGCGCGTCACGCTCTCGGCGACCTTGTGCGCGTGTCTGCTCGGATTCCCGCTCGGGGCGATCCTTGCGGTGGGCCGCTTTCCGGGGCGGGGCGTGCTGACGGTGCTTGTCAATGCGCTCATGGGTCTGCCCCCGGTCGTCGTGGGTCTCGTCGTCTATCTGATGCTCTCGCGGGCCGGGCCGTTCGGGGCGCTGGGCCTCCTCTACACGCCCACGGCCATGATCGTTGCCCAGACGATCCTCGTCACCCCCATCATCGCGGCACTGGCCCGCCAGACCGTCGCCGATCTCGATGCCGAGTACCATGAGACCCTGCGCTCGATGGGGGCGGGGGCGGGGGCGCGGATGCGGACGCTTCTGTGGGACGGGCGCTTTGCCCTGATGACGGCGGCCCTTGCCGGGATGGGGCGCGCCCTTGCGGAGGTCGGCGCGGTGATGATCGTCGGCGGCAATATCGATCACGTCACCCGCGTCATGACCACCGCCATTGCCCTTGAGACATCGCGTGGCGAGCTGACGCTGGCGCTGGGCCTCGGGATCGTGCTGATGGTCCTGTCGCTGGCGCTCAATGCCCTTGTGATGGGCGCGCGGCTCAGCGGTGCGCGGATGTCCCATGCTTAGGCTCGTCGCGTCCAATCCCTCTCCCGGTGCCGTGATCCGGCTGGAGGGGGTCCGCCTGCGCCGGGGAGGGCGCGATGTTCTCGACGGCCTTGACCTCGCCATTCCGCAGCAGGGCATCACCGCGATCATGGGGCCGAACGGGGCGGGAAAGAGCCTGTCCCTGCGTGTCATGGCCGGGCTGGTGCGGCCCGATGACGGCGGGGTCTTCCACGGCCTGACCGATCCGCAGGATATCGCCCTCGTTTTCCAGAAGCCGGTGCTCCTGCGCCGCACCGTGCGCGCCAATCTTCGCCATGCCCTCGCGATCTACGGGGTGCCCCGGCGCGAGCGGCGCAAGCGTCTCGGCGAATTGCTCGATTTCGGGCGTCTCGCCGCCATGGCTGACAGCCCCGCGCGCGCCCTTTCCGGGGGCGAGCAACAGCGCGTTGCCATGGTCCGGGCGCTGGCCGCGCGCCCCCGGCTTCTGCTGCTGGACGAACCCACCGCCAGCCTTGATCCGCAGGCCACCGACGCCATCGAGAGCCTGATTCTCGATGCCGCCGCATTTGGCACCACGGTCGTGCTGGTTACCCATGACCGGGGGCAGGCCACCCGCCTCGCCGATCATATCCGCTTCCTCCACAAGGGCACCCTTACGGAAGCCGCCTCCGCCGACCAGTTCCTCCTTGCCCCGAAATCGCCCGAAGCACAGGCTTATTTCGCGGGCAAGCTGCTCCTTTGAAACGGACCCTTCCGATGCGCTTTCCGATCTTTCTCGCCCTCGCGCTCACCTTAAGTGCGCCCGTCCGTGCCGATGACGGCTTCATCGTCGTGCAATCGACCACCTCCACCCGCAATTCCGGCCTCTATGACGCCATCCTGCCGCAGTTCACGGAGGAAACCGGCATCGAGGTGCGCGTGGTGGCCGTCGGCACGGGGCAGGCGCTGCGTAATGCCCGCAACTGCGACGGTGACGTGCTGCTGGTCCATGCAAGGGCGGCGGAGGAGGCCTTCGTTGCCGACGGCTACGGCCTGTCCCGCGCCGATCTCATGTATAATGATTTCGTTCTCGTCGGCCCCTCGGACGATCCCGCGCAGGTGGCCGGAACGACCGGCATCGCCCCCGCCCTCGCCGCCATCGCCGATGCCCGCGCCCCCTTCGCCTCGCGCGGCGATGACAGCGGCACCCACAAAAAAGAGCGCACTCTCTGGACCACGGCCCGTGTCGATCCCTCCGATGCCAGCGGCACATGGTATCGCGAGACCGGATCGGGAATGGGCGCGACCCTCAATATCGCCTCCGGGATGAACGCCTACACCCTCACCGACCGCGCCACCTGGATTGCGTTCTCCAACAGGGGTGACCTGCGTATCCTCTCCGAAGGGGACCCGGCCCTGTTCAATCAATACGGCATCATCGCGATCAACCCCGACCGATGCCCCGACGTGAAGGCCGCCCCGGCGCGGGTCTTCATCGACTGGCTTCTCTCGAAGGCGGGTCAGTCCGCGATCGCCGCCTATCGCCGCGACGACCGGCAACTCTTCTTCCCAAACGCGAAAGGAGAGTAGCAGCGATGTCCGCCCCTTCTTTGCGTTCCCGCGCAAGCGAGAATCCCCCTCCGCCCTACGAGATGCCTGCCAGCGCGGGCATGACAGGGAGAAATCCATGACCGACCCCCGCACGATTCTCATCACCGGTTGCTCCAGCGGCATCGGCTATACCTGCGCCCATGGCCTGAAGGTTCGGGGATGGAACGTGGTGGCGTCCTGCCGCCGTGCCGCCGATGTCGAGCGTCTCAGGGATGAGGGCCTGCAATGCGTCCTCATCGACTATGAGGACGAGCCGAGCATCCATGCGGGGTTCGAGGAAGCTCTCGCCCTCACCGACGGTCGCCTTGACGCCCTGTTCAATAACGGCGCCTACGGCATCCCCGCCATGACCGAGGATCTGCCCACCGATGCCCTGCGCCGGATCTTCGAGGCCAATTTCTTCGGCTGGCATACCCTCACCTGCCGCGCGATCCCCATCATGCGCGAGGCCGGGGCAGGGCGCATCGTTCAGAATTCCTCGGTCCTGGGCTTTGCCGCCATGCCCACGCGCGGAGCCTATAACGCCACCAAATTCGCGCTGGAGGGCCTGTCCGACACGATGCGCGCCGAACTCCACGGCACGGGCATCCATATCGTCCTCATCGAACCCGGCCCCATCACCTCGAAAATCCGCGAGAACGCGCGCGGCCAGTACGAAAAATGGATCGCCCCCATTGCCGACCATTCCCCGTGGGCGGATTTCTACGAGACCCGGCTCAGGGAGCGCCTTTATGCGCCCTACAGCAAAGACAAATACGAGCTTGGCCCGGAGGCGGTGCTGCGAAAGCTGGTCCATGCCATTGAAAGCCCCCGCCCGCAGCCCCGTTACTATGTCACCACGCCGACCTATTTTGCCGGCACGCTCAAGCGCCTGCTGCCGACCCGATGGTTCGATGCGGTGATACGGCGTAGTTCTTGAGCCTGCGCGCGAACGTGCTAGATAACCGCGCATGACAAAGGCAATCCTCGCACTTGCGGTCCTCGTGATGGCTGGCGTGGTGGTCGTCCTCGCGCGGGGGATGGGCACTATCGGCAAGTCTGATATCGAGAATTCCCGCCTCTCCAACCGCATGATGCGCTGGCGCATCGGGCTGCAATTTCTGGCGGTTGCCCTTATTGTCCTCGTGACATGGCTGGCCGTTCCGAAGTAGCGCGCCATTCACATCCAGGTGTCATTCCCCGCGAAAGCGGGAACCTCTCTGCAACCAACCGAGATGCCCGTCGTCGCGGGCATGACAAAAACCGGAGCCGCCCATGGTCGTCCTCTCGAAAATCTACACGAAGACCGGCGACAGGGGCGAGACGGCGCTGGGCAACGGCACGCGCGTCCCCAAATTCGCCCTGCGCGTCGATGCCTATGGCGGCACCGACGAGACCAACGCCACCATTGGCCTCGCCCGCCTCCATTCGACCGGCGACATGGACGCCGCTCTGTCGCGCATCCAGAACGATCTGTTCGATCTGGGTGCCGATCTCTGCCGCCCCGACCGTGACAGGGACGCCGACGCCGAATATCCGCCGCTCCGCATGACCGCCGCCCAGACCGGGCGTCTTGAGGCCGAAATCGACGCCATGAACGAGAGGCTGGAGCCTTTGCGTTCCTTCGTCCTCCCCGGCGGTTCTGCGCTGGCCGCCGCCCTCCACCTCTCCCGCACCACCTCCCGCCGCGCCGAGCGCGTCATCGTCGAGCTGGCCACACAGGAAGACGTCAACCCCGACGCCACCCGCTACATGAACCGCCTCAGCGACTGGCTTTTCGTCGCCTCCCGCATCGCGAATGACGACGGCAAGGCGGATGTGTTGTGGGTTCCGGGCGCGAACCGGTAGCGAAGGGCGAGGCTACGCCACAGCTTCCCTGCCGTCTGAATCCAGCAAGCTCCGCAATGTCCCGATCAGGGTGTCCGGCTCGAACGGCTTTTGCAGCACCGCCGCAGCCCCGAGTTCCAGACACGCCGACAGATAGTCGTCATCCGTCACCATGCCCCCAGCGGAAATCGCGATGATCTTCAGTTCGGGCCTGACCTTTTTGGCTTGTAAAATCGCTTCGATGCCGCTGACCTGCGGCATCATGAGGTCGGTAATCATCACATCCACCGCTGTGAGTGTCTTCTGATCGTAGGCGATGGCCCCGTCCTGGCTCGTGATAACGCTGTGGCCGTCCTGTTCCAGAATTTTGCAAAACTGGCGCAGCAGGGGTTCCGAATCTTCGAGAAGCAGGATCTTGGCCATGACAGGCTCCGGGTGTCGGTTCGACCGGAAAGCCCGAAGGGCCTGCCGCGAACCATTGGATGGGCATCACCGGACAAGCAAGTCGGACGCCATTTCAGGGGAAGCCGCAGGCTCTGAAGGCAGATTTTTGCGGCTCTGCAAATCCTGCGGGTATTGTCTGTATGTTTTACAATGGCTTGGCCGGAATTCGGCCTGTTCCGAGCCGACCTGCGCGGTCATCGGGCTTCATCGGGGCGATCTTCCGGGTTGTATCGAGGGCCACTGATCCGCAGGGCTGTATACACATAGAGTCTTAAAACGAGAATATTTCCGGCGCTACAATGACGCTCCCGTGACAGGCCGCGTCGCTTTTGCCTCTGGCATCCGGCGGCATGGGACGCTAATCCCATCCCGTAATCAGGTGAACCCGCTGACGCGGGCTTTGGAGGTATGCCATGAAGGTACTCGTGCCCGTGAAACGGGTGATCGACTATAACGTGAAGGTGCGCGTGAAGGCGGACCAGTCCGGTGTCGATCTGGCCAACGTCAAGATGTCGATGAACCCCTTTGACGAGATCGCCGTCGAACAGGCGATCCGCCTCAAGGAGGCCGGTCAGGCCGAGGAGATCATCGTCGTCTCCATCGGCGTCACGAAATCGCAGGAAACGCTCCGCAACGCCCTCGCCATGGGCGCGGATCGCGCGATCCTCGTCGAGGCCACGGATAACGTCGAGAACGATATCGAGCCGCTGGCCGTCGCCAAAATCCTGAAAGCCATCGTCGATGAGGAACAGCCCGGTCTTGTGCTCATGGGCAAGCAGGCCATCGACAACGACATGAATGCCACCGGCCAGATGCTGTCCGCCCTGATGGGCTGGCCCCAGGCGACCTTTGCCTCGAAAGTCGAGATCGAGGGCGACAGGGCACAGGTCACCCGCGAGGTTGACGGGGGGCTTCAGGTCATCTCGGTCAACATGCCCTGCGTGATGACCGTGGACCTGCGCCTCAACGAGCCGCGCTATGCCTCGCTGCCCAATATCATGAAGGCCAAGAAAAAGCCGATGGAGACGAAGACGCCCGCCGATTACGGTGTCGATGTCTCCCCGCGCCTGACCATCGAGAAAGTCGAGGAGCCGCCCGCGCGCAAGGCAGGCGTCATCGTCGGCTCGGTCGAGGAACTGGTCGAGAAACTGAAAACCGAAGCGGGAGTTCTCTGATATGGCCGTACTTCTTCTCGCCGAACACGACAACGAAACGCTCAATGACGCGACGGCGAAGACCGTGACCGCCGCGCGGGCGATGGGTGGCGACATCCATATTCTCTGTGCCGGGTCCGGTTGTGGCGGCGTGGCCGAGCAGGCCGCGAAACTCGACGGCGTGACCAAGGTGCTTTGTGCCACGGACGAAGCCTATGGTCACGACATGGCCGAACCGCTCGCCGATCTGATCATCGGTCTTGCGGGCGATTACGATCACATCGTCGCCCCGGCCACGACCAGCGGCAAGAACGTCATGCCCCGCGTCGCGGCGCTGCTCGACGCCATGGTCATCTCCGACATCTCCGCCGTCCACGGCCCCGACACCTTCGAGCGGCCCATCTATGCGGGCAACGCCATGGCCACCGTCAAATCCACCGATGCGAAGAAGGTCATCACCGTGCGCGGTGCCAGCTTCGATGCGGCGGGTGAGGGCGGTTCCGGCACCGTGGAGGAAATCGCCGCCGCCGCCAATCCCGGTCTCTCCGCATGGGTGGAGGACAAGGTGGTCGAGAGCGACCGCCCGGAACTGACCTCGGCCAAGCGCATCGTCTCGGGCGGTCGCGGCATGGGATCGAAGGAGAACTTCGAGATCATCGAGAAGGTCGCCGACAAGATCGGTGCCGCCGTCGGAGCCTCCCGCGCCGCCGTCGATTCGGGCTACGCGCCCAATGACTATCAGGTCGGCCAGACCGGCAAGGTGGTCGCTCCCGAACTCTACATCGCCGTGGGCATCTCCGGCGCGATCCAGCACCTTGCGGGGATGAAGGATTCGAAAGTCATCGTCGCGATCAACAAGGACGAGGAAGCGCCCATCTTCCAGGTCGCCGATTACGGCCTCGTCGCCGACCTTTTTGACGCTTTGCCGAAGCTCGAAGCAGCGCTCTGACGCGACACGCTGTACGGTAAAACACAAACCGTCCCCGTGCGGGGGCGGTTTTTTCTTTTGGGCACAGATGCTTGCGTGATCCGGGCGCGAATGCTGCACCTGCGAGAAAGAATCCCGAAAATCCCCTTAATCCGGGGTTGACGAGGGCAGGTCGCGTAAGTAGGTTCCGCGAACTCCGAGGGGTTATGCCTCGGCACTGAAATTCCAGATGCGGGTAAACATGATCCTGGCCATAGCGGCCCTGATCCTCTGTCCGAAACCTCGGAAAAGCCTTCGCGCTGATCCGGGGTTGCGCTCGTGTCACGCCGAAACACGATGATTCGTCCACTGCTGAACAGGGTTGCCTGAATGCCGACGATACAACAGTTGATCCGTAAGCCGCGCAAACCCAAGATCAAGCGCAGCAAGTCGGTCCATCTCGAAGAGTGCCCGCAGAAGCGTGGCGTTTGCACCCGTGTGTACACGACGACCCCGAAGAAGCCGAACTCGGCCCTCCGCCGCGTGGCGAAGGTTCGTCTGACCAATGGCTACGAGGTCATCAGCTACAGTCCCGGCGAAGGCCATAACCTTCAGGAGCACTCGGTGGTCCTGATCCGTGGCGGTCGCGTGAAAGACCTTCCCGGCGTCCGCTATCACGTCCTTCGCGGCGTGCTCGATACGCAGGGTGTGAAAGATCGCAAGCAGCGCCGGTCGAAATACGGCGCGAAGCGTCCGAAGTAAGGAAGAGCAGATATGTCCCGTCGTCACCGCGCCGAGAAACGCGAAGTCCTGCCCGACCCCAAGTTCGGCGATACGATTCTGACCAAGTTCATGAACAACCTCATGTACGACGGTAAGAAATCCAGCGCCGAGGGTATCGTCTACGGTGCGCTTGATATCGTCGAGGAAAAAACCCGTCGCGACCCCATCGAGGTGTTCCGCGAGGCGCTCGACAACATCAAGCCCGCCGTCGAGGTCCGCTCGCGCCGTGTGGGCGGTGCCACCTATCAGGTGCCCGTCGATGTCCGCCCCGAGCGCCGTGAGGCCCTCGCGATCCGCTGGCTCATCAAGGCGGCCCGTGCCCGCTCCGAGAATACGATGGTTGACCGCCTCTCCGGTGAGTTGGTCGATGCCGTCAATAACCGTGGCGCTGCGGTGAAGAAGCGCGAAGACACCCATAAGATGGCCGATGCGAACAAGGCCTTTTCTCACTTCCGCTGGTAACCCGGCGCTTCCGTTCACGCTAAGATCAAGGTGATCTGATATGGCTCGCGAATACCCGCTTGAGCGCTACCGTAATTTCGGAATCATGGCGCATATCGACGCCGGCAAGACCACGACGACCGAGCGCGTTCTGTTCTATACCGGAAAGTCCCACAAGATCGGCGAAGTCCATGACGGCGCCGCCACGATGGACTGGATGGAGCAGGAGCAGGAACGCGGCATCACGATCACGTCCGCCGCGACCACGACCTTCTGGGAGCGTACCGAAGACGGTTCGACCGCCCAGTCGCCGAAATTCCGCTTTAACATCATCGACACGCCCGGCCACGTCGATTTCACCATTGAGGTCGAGCGTTCGCTCGCGGTTCTCGACGGTGCTGTCTGCGTTCTGGATGCCAATGCCGGTGTCGAGCCGCAGACCGAGACCGTCTGGCGTCAGGCCGACCGGTACAAGGTTCCGCGTATCGTCTTTGTCAACAAGATGGACAAGACCGGTGCCGACTTCTTCAACTGCGTGAAGATGATCAAGGACCGCACCGGCGCGACGCCCGTGCCGATCCAGATTCCCATCGGGGCCGAAACGGAACTCGAAGGCATGGTCGATCTCATCACCATGCAGGAATGGGTCTGGGAGGGCGAGGATCTCGGTGCATCCTGGCAGCTTCGCCCCATCCGCGACGAGCTGAAGGACACCGCCGACGAGTGGCGCGCCAAGATGATCGAAAACGCCGTCGAGATGGACGACGAGGCCATGGAGGCTTTCCTCGAAGGTGAGGAACCGTCGAACGAAAAGCTGATCGAGCTGCTCCGCAAGGGGACGCTCTCGCTTTCCTTCGTGCCGGTGATCTGTGGCTCCGCGTTCAAGAACAAGGGCGTCCAGCCCATGCTCAACGCCGTGGTCGATTTCCTGCCCGGTCCCCTCGACGTGCCTGCGTATATGGGCTTCGCTCCGGGTGACGATACGGAAACCCGCGATATCGCGCGCCATGCCGATGACGACGAGCCGTTCTCCGGCCTCGCGTTCAAGATCATGAACGACCCCTTCATGGGCACCCTGACCTTCACCCGCATCTATTCGGGCAAGATCAACAAGGGCGATTCGCTCCTGAACTCGACCAAGGGCAAGAAAGAGCGCGTGGGCCGTATGGTCATGATGCACTCCAACAAGCAGGACGAGATTCAGGAGGCTTTCGCGGGCGACATCATCGCGCTGGCGGGCCTCAAGGACACCACGACGGGCGACTCGCTCTGTGACGTTCAGAAGCCGGTCGTGCTGGAAACGATGACCTTCCCCGATCCCGTCATCGAGATCGCCGTCGAGCCGAAGACAAAGGCCGACCAGGAAAAGATGTCTGCCGGTCTGGCCCGTCTGGCCGCCGAGGACCCGTCCTTCCGCGTCGAGACCGATCTGGAATCCGGTCAGACGATCATGAAGGGCATGGGCGAGCTGCATCTCGACATCCTCGTTGATCGCCTGAAGCGCGAATTCAAGGTGGAAGCCAATATCGGTGCGCCGCAGGTGGCGTATCGCGAAACGATCACCAAGCAGCACGAGCTGGATTACACCCACAAGAAACAGTCCGGCGGTACGGGCCAGTTCGCGCGGGTCAAGCTCGTCCTCGAACCCACCGAGCCGGGCGAGGGCTACAGCTTCGAAAGCAAGATCGTCGGTGGTGCGGTTCCGAAGGAATACATCCCCGGTGTCGAGAAGGGCATCCTCTCGGTCATGGATTCCGGCCCCCTCGCCGGCTTCCCGGTGATCGACTTCAAGGTGCAGCTTATCGACGGCGCGTTCCACGACGTGGACTCCTCGGTTCTCGCCTTCGAGATCGCCGCCCGCCTCGGAATGCGCGAAGGCATCCGCGCGGCGAACCCGAAGCTGCTTGAACCCGTGATGAAGGTCGAGGTCGTGACGCCGGAAGAATATACCGGCGGCATCATCGGTGATCTGACCTCCCGTCGCGGGCAGGTGCAGGGTCAGGATACGCGCGGCAATGCCATCGTGATCGACGCCTTCGTGCCGCTCGCGAATATGTTCGGCTACATCAATACCCTGCGCTCCATGTCCCAGGGTCGGGCGAACTTCTCCATGCAGTTCGACCACTATGAACCGGTTCCGCAGGCACTTGCCGACGAAATCCAGACCAAATACCAGGGCTGATCCATCGGATCATCCGCTGCGCGGTCTCTCCCGCGCGGTATCCCGACTATGACTTTTGCGAGCGGCCATTGACCGCCAACTACGGAGACCAGAGATGGGCAAGGAAAAGTTCGAACGGACGAAACCGCATGTGAACGTCGGCACCATTGGCCACGTTGACCACGGCAAGACCACGCTGACCGCTGCGATCACCAAGCAGTTCGGCGAATTCAAGGCCTATGATCAGATCGACGCGGCCCCCGAAGAAAAGGCACGCGGCATCACGATCTCGACCGCGCATGTCGAGTATGAGACGGAAAACCGTCACTACGCGCATGTCGATTGCCCCGGTCACGCCGACTACGTGAAGAACATGATCACCGGCGCGGCCCAGATGGACGGCGCGATCCTCGTCGTGAACGCGGCGGACGGCCCCATGCCCCAGACCCGCGAGCACATCCTGCTGGCCCGTCAGGTCGGCGTGCCCGCCCTCGTCGTGTTCCTGAACAAGGTTGATCAGGTCGATGACGAAGAGCTTCTGGAACTCGTCGAGATGGAAGTGCGCGAACTGCTTTCCTCCTACGACTTCCCCGGCGACGACATTCCGATCATCTCCGGCTCGGCCCTTGCCGCTCTTGAGGATCGCGATGACAACATCGGCAAGGACAAGATCTCCGCGCTGATGGCTGCCGTCGATGAATTCATCCCGACCCCCGAGCGTCCCATCGATCAGCCCTTCCTGATGCCTGTCGAGGGTGTCTTCTCGATCTCCGGTCGTGGTACGGTTGCCACGGGCCGTGTCGAGCGCGGCATCGTGAAGGTCGGCGAGGAACTGGAAATCGTCGGTATCCGCGACACCTCCAAGACGACCTGCACGGGCGTCGAGATGTTCAAGAAGCTTCTCGACCAGGGCCAGGCGGGCGACAATGTCGGCGTCCTGCTGCGCGGTGTTGACCGTGAAGGTATCGAGCGCGGGCAGATTCTCTGCAAGCCCGGTTCGGTCACGCCTCACACGAAGTTCGAGGCCGAAGCCTACATCCTGAACAAGGACGAGGGCGGTCGCCACACGCCGTTCTTCACCAACTACCGCCCGCAGTTCTACTTCCGCACGACGGACATCACGGGTTCGGTCGAGTTGCCGGAAGGGACCGAGATGGTCATGCCCGGTGACAACGTGAAGATGACGGTCACGCTCATCAACCCGATCGCGATGGAAGAGAAGCTGCGCTTCGCCATCCGTGAAGGCGGACGTACCGTTGGCGCAGGCGTCGTCGCGAAAATCCTCGAGTAATCGAAACGGACCCGGAGAGTCGGGGGGATATGCTCCCCGGCTCTTTTCTTTTCTCCGCATCTGTGAAACGCGATCAGGTCCGGTCCAAGTGCAGGAAAATACGCGCTTTCGGCGCAGTTTCCCGCCCGACCCGACTGCATTTCACTCTAGGCAAGAGGCGTTCCCATGCAGGGACAGAATATTCGCATTAGGCTGAAGGCTTTCGATCATCGCACGCTCGATTCTTCGGCGCGCGAGATCGTCAACACGGCCAAACGCACAGGCGCCCAGGTTAGAGGTCCTATCCCCTTGCCGACGCGGATTGAGCGTTTCACGGTTCTCCGGTCGCCTCATATCGACAAGAAGAGCCGTGAACAGTTCGAGATCAGGACGCATAAACGTCTTCTCGACATCGTTGACCCGACCCCGCAGACCGTCGATGCGCTGATGAAGCTCGACCTTGCGGCCGGTGTTGACGTCGAGATCAAGCTGTAAGGAGTGGGCGAGATGCGTACAGGCGTAATCGCTCGGAAGCTGGGCATGACCCGGTTGTTCATGGAAGATGGTCGGCAGGTTCCTGTCACCGTCCTCTCGATGGACAACGTGCAGGTCGTGGCACAGCGGACATCGGAGCGCGACGGCTACACAGCCGTTCAGTTGGGTGCAGGCACTGCCAAGCCCAAAAATGTCAGCAAACCCATGCGCGGCCACTTCACGGTTGCCAAGGTCGAGCCGAAACGGAAGGTCGCCGAATTCCGCGTCACCGAGGATAACCTCATCGACGTGGGCGAGGAGATCATCGCCAGCCACTTCTTCGAGGGGCAGTTGGTCGATGTGGTCGGCACGTCCATCGGTAAGGGCTTTGCGGGCGCGATGAAGCGCCATAACTTCGGTGGATTGCGCGCGACGCACGGCGTCTCGGTCAGTCACCGTTCGCATGGCTCGACCGGACAGTGCCAGTTCCCCGGCAAGGTCTTCAAAGGCAAGAAGATGGCGGGCCACATGGGCGCGGCCAGAGTGACGACGCAGAACCTGCGGGTCGAGCGCACGGATGTGGAGCGTGGCCTCATCATGGTTCGCGGTGCCGTTCCCGGTTCCAAGGGCGGTTGGGTCATTATCCGCGATGCGGTGAAGATTGATCAGAGTGAGAGCGTTCTGTTCCCCGCCGCGCTGCGTTCCGCCGCTGCTGTCGCCGCGAAGGCGGCTGAGGAGGCTGCCGCCGCTGCTGCCGCCGAGGAAGAAGCGGCTCGCGCCGCTGCCGCCGAAGCTGAACAGGCCGCGATGGAGGCTGCCGACGAGGGTGGTGATGCGGATTCCGGTGATGCAGACAACAATGAAGGGGACAAGGCATGAAACGCGATGTCCTGACCCTCGATGCGTCGGCTTCCGGCGATATCGAACTGGATGAGACGGTGTTCGGCATCGAGCCGCGCGCCGATATCCTCCACCGTGTCGTCCGCTGGCAGCTTGCCAGGCGGCAGGCCGGTACCCATTCGACCAAGGGCCGTTCCGACGTCTCCTACTCGACCAAGAAAATCTACCGTCAGAAGGGCACCGGCGGCGCCCGTCACGGTTCGCGTGGTGCTCCGATTTTCCGTCACGGTGGTGTCTACAAGGGGCCGACCCCGCGCAGCCACGCCCATGAACTGCCCAAGAAGGTCCGCGCTCTCGGCCTGAAAATGGCGCTGTCCGACAAGGCATCGAGTGACCGGCTGATCGTGATCGACACGGCGACGCTGGAAGACGGCAAGACGAAATCGCTCAAGGCGCATCTCGACAAGCTGGGTGTCCGCAAGGCACTGTTCATCGACGGCAATGTGGATGAGGGCTTTGCCCGTGCGGCCAGCAATCTCGACGGCATCGACGTTCTGCCGGGTGCCGGGGCGAATGTGTATGACATCATGCTCAAGGACACGCTCGTCCTGACCCGTGCCGGTGTCGATGCCCTGACCGCCCGTCTCGCCTCGGACAAGAAGGAAACTGCGGCATGAGCGCGAAACCGGAACACTACGACATCATCCGTCGCCCGCTCGTGACCGAGAAATCGACCATGGCTTCCGAAGCCAATGCTGTCGTCTTCGAGGTCGCCATCGACGCCACGAAGCCCGCGATCCGTGAGGCTGTCGAGGCGCTGTTCGATGTGAAGGTCCGCAGCGTTAATACCCTGATCCAGAAGGGTAAGCAGAAGGTCTTTCGCGGTCGTCGCGGACGGCGCAGCGATATGAAGAAAGCGGTCGTGCGGCTCGAAGACGGGCACATGATCGATGTGATGACGGGCCTCTGAGTTACAGGCCCCGAATGGAATAGGCGGGGGCAAGGCCCCCGACGCGGGAGACAGAAACCATGGCGTTGAAGAAATACAAGCCGACTACGCCGGGCCAGCGCGCGCTGGTGCTGATCGACCGCTCCGATCTTTGGTCGGGCCGCCCCGAGAAGACTCTCACGCAGGGTCTCACGAAAAAGGGCGGTCGGAACAATACGGGACGCATCACGGCGCGTCGGATCGGTGGCGGAGCGAAAAAGCTTTACCGGATGATCGACTTCAAGCGGCGGAAGTGGGATATGCCCGCGACCGTCGAGCGGATCGAATACGATCCGAACCGGACGGCGTTCATCGCGCTGGTCGTCTATGAGGACGGTGAGCGCAACTACATCATCGCGCCCCAGCGTCTGTCGGTCGGTGATACGATCATCGCGGGCGAGAAGGTCGATGTGAAGCCGGGCAACGCGATGCCTCTGGCCGGAATGCCGGTCGGCACTATCGTCCATAACGTCGAGATGAAGCCGGGCAAGGGGGGCCAGATCGCCCGTTCCGCAGGATCCTATGTTCAGTTCGTCGGACGTGACGGCGGCTACGCGCAGATCCGGCTCGGATCGGGCGAGCTGCGCCGCGTTCGTCAGGAATGCATCGCGACGGTCGGTGCGGTCTCGAACCCCGACCACTCGAACCAGAACCTCGGCAAGGCAGGCCGCAAGCGGTGGATGGGTAAACGTCCCTCCGTCCGTGGTGTCGCCATGAACCCCATCGATCACCCGCATGGTGGTGGTGAGGGCCGGACTTCGGGGGGCCGTACGCCGGTCACGCCCTGGGGTAAGGACACCAAGGGCCGTCGCACCCGGTCGAACAAGACGACCGACAAGTACATCATCCGCAGCCGCCACGCGCGCAAGAAGAAATAGGGAACACCAGTATGCCCCGTTCCGTATGGAAAGGCCCGTTCGTCGATGGCTACCTGCTGAAGAAAGCGGAGAAGTCTCGCGAATCCGGTCGCAAGGAAGTCATCAAAACATGGTCGCGCCGTTCGACCATCCTGCCGCAGTTTGTCGGCCTCACTTTCGGCGTCCACAATGGCCGCAAGCATATCCCGGTCCTGATTTCCGAGGATATGATCGGTCAGAAGCTCGGCGAATACGCTCCGACGCGCACCTATTACGGGCACGCGGCGGACAAGAAAGCGAAGCGGAAGTAGACCGATGGCAAAAGAGAAAAATCCCCGCCGTTGCGCCGATAACGAGGCCATGGCTGTCGCCCGGATGCTGCGTGTCAGTCCGCAGAAACTCAATCTCGTCGCGGAGCAGATTCGCGGCAAGCCTGTCGCTGCGGCCCTCGCCGATCTGACGTTTTCCAACAAGCGGATCGCCGGTGACGTGAAGAAGGCCCTGCAATCGGCCATCGCCAATGCCGAAAACAACCACGGTCTCGATGTCGATACGCTCGTCGTCGCCGAAGCCTGGGTCGGCAAGAACATCACCCTCAAGCGCGGTCGCCCGCGCGCCCGTGGCCGCTTCGGCAAGATCCTGAAGCCGTTCAGCCAGCTGACCATCAAGGTCCGCGAAGTCGAGGAGGCCGCGTAATGGGTCAGAAAGTAAACCCGATCGGCTTTCGCCTCGGGATCAACCGGACCTGGGAATCGCGCTGGTACGCCAATGCGCGCGAATACGGTGATCTTCTCAAGGAAGACATGAACATCCGCGAGTTCATTCACAGGGAATGCAAGCAGGCGGGTATCAGCCGGGTCGTCATCGAGCGTCCGCACAAGAAATGCCGTGTCACGATCTATTCGGGCCGTCCGGGCATCATCATCGGCAAGAAGGGCGCGGATATCGAAAAGCTGCGCCAGAAGCTGACGCGCTTCACGGACAGCGAGCTGCACCTGAACATCATCGAGGTCCGCAAGCCTGAACTCGATGCCCAGCTCGTTGCCGAGAACATCGCGCAGCAGCTTGAGCGCCGCGTTTCCTTCCGCCGTGCGCTCAAGCGCGCCGTTCAGACCTCGATGCGGATGGGTGCCCTCGGCATTCGTGTGAACATCGCCGGTCGTCTGGGCGGGGCCGAGATTGCCCGGACCGAATGGTACCGCGAGGGCCGGGTGCCGCTGCACACGCTGCGCGCCGATATTGATTACGCGACCGCCGAGTCCAAGACGGCTTACGGTATTTGTGGCGTGAAGGTCTGGATCTTTAAGGGCGAAGTCCTTGAGCATGATCCGACGGCCCGCGACCGCCGCGTGCAGGAAATGCAGGAAGGGGGTCGCCCCGGTGGCGATCGCCGTCCCCGCCGCGACCGTGATCGCTGAGGGAGGATAGGATATGCTTCAACCAAAGCGCACCAAATTCCGCAAGATGTTCAAGGGCCGGATCAAGGGTCAGGCCAAGGGCGGTGCGGATCTGAATTTCGGCTCCTACGGGCTGAAAGCTCTTGAACCCGAGCGGATCACGTCGCGTCAGATCGAATCCGCCCGTCGGGCGATCACGCGCCACATGAAACGTCAGGGCCGCATCTGGATTCGCATCTTCCCCGACACCCCGGTCACCAAGAAACCGACCGAGGTACGTATGGGTAAGGGCAAAGGCTCGGTCGAGTTCTGGGCCGCGAAAGTAAAACCCGGACGCATCATGTTCGAGATTGACGGCGTGGGTGAACCTGTTGCAAAAGAAGCGCTCCGACTCGCGGCAATGAAATTGCCGGTGAAATGTCGGATCGTCGCTCGCGAAGATTGGTAAACGACCCGCGCCCGTGAGGGGTGCGTCGGTTGATTTTTGGAGGTTCTTCCCATGACAGTGGAAGAGATGCGCGAAAAAACGGTCGAGGAGCTTCGCGAGGAGCTTGTCACGCTGAAGAAAGAGCAGTTCAACCTGCGCTTTCAGGCAGCCGGCAGTACGCTTGAGAATACGTCGCGCGTTCGGGTCGTCCGCCGGGACGTCGCGCGCGTCCTGACCATCCTGAACGAAAAAGTCCGCGCCGCGGCATCCGCCGCCTGAGCGAGAAACGAGAGACAAGATGCCTAAACGCATATTGCAGGGACAGGTCGTCAGCGATACGAACCACCAGACCATCGTGGTCAGTGTGGAGCGCCGCTTCCGTCATCCGGTCCTGAAGAAGACGCTTCGCAAGTCGAAGAAGTACCACGCCCATGATGCGGAGAATTCCGCAAAAGTGGGTGATCTGGTTCGCATCATCGAGTGCGCGCCGATATCGAAACTCAAACGCTGGGAACTTCTTTCCGAACAGGGTTAGAAAATTCCGGTCTACGAAACCGGCGGCGATCCGACCAGTTTCGGTGATGCCTCAAGGTCGGGAGACTGAACTATGATTCAGATGCAGTCCAATCTGGACGTCGCGGACAATTCCGGTGCGCGCAGAGTCCAGTGCATCAAGGTACTGGGTGGCGCCAAGCGCCGCTACGCCCATGTGGGTGACGTGATCGTGGTTTCCGTCAAGGAAGCCCAGCCACGTGCCCGCGTGAAAAAGGGTGACGTGCACCGTGCGGTTATCGTGCGTACCCGTAAGGACGTTCGCCGTCCCGACGGTAGCGTGATCCGTTTCGACAGCAATGCTGCGGTTCTCGTCAACAAGACGGAAGAGCCGATCGGTACACGTATCTTTGGCCCCGTAGTTCGCGAACTTCGCGGCAAGGGCTTCATGAAGATCATCTCGCTTGCTCCGGAGGTGCTGTAATGGCTTCTGCAAAGATCAAG
>CAKZUT010000121.1 GCA_937922185.1 uncultured Neomegalonema sp. | reverse complement strand
CCGCGCGCTCCTCAACGCTCAGATCAACCACGTATTTTACCCGACGACCGCCTTGCGACATCTCTGACCCTCCCCGATGACAACCACAGAAGAGAATCAGAAAATCTGAAATCAGTCAAAACCCGTGAAGCGTTGGACTAGTTCATTTCGACATTAAATTTAAGGGAAACGCCATCGGTTCCTTGATCTGATAGAGATCCTTATCCAAAAATCGATCTGATCGGGAATCTCGTTCCAGCGCTTCGTGTAGCGCCAATGACGTAAGCCATGGCGATAATCTGCCGTTGGCTGACGGTGGCGCTCGCTAAGACGTGTCGCGAACCGGCGAGCGCGTCCTCGTAGGATGGAACGGTGGACGCTCCCGGAAGGTCGTCCGCCATCGGCTATCGCTTCATCTTACGGTTTCGCTTAGCCGTCTCATCGGCTTCGTCGGCCTTGCGCTGCATGTCAGCTTGTTCGTTCAGTACGGCTCGCGCATCTTCGCCGTTGCCGGGCACATCGGTCGGAGCGGCCTGCCGGAGTCGTTTCGCTGCATGATCGTAGGCGGCGAAGGCTGCTTCGTGCGCTCGCTCGACGGCCTGCACCGCATCGGCTTCGCTGGTCGAACGGGCCTTAACGGATTCCGCGACTTCCTCGGCGCGCCACTGACGGGCCGTGGCGCGGTCTACCGGACCCTCGTATCGGACGCGATGCAGAGCCGCTTCCGGATCGACCCCCGCGACCTCGAAGGCGCGCATGGCTGCCCGGTCGGCATCGGCCATGATCCGCTGTTCGCTCGCATCCGAGGCGGCCACGGTGAGGCGTGTCTCCACAGAGCGCGGTTCGGTGCCGTCCGATGCGCTGGCCCCTCGACCAGCTCCTGTTGCGAGCAACGCGCGCCGTGCTTCCGCGACAGGACGGTCCGCCTCCTTCGCCGCGTCGCCGGTCGCCCATTCGGGCCGTTCCGCCAGACCCGCCAGCCTGACCTTCTCCTGCCCCAGCCGCGCTTGCAGATCTGCGCGCTTGGCCGGGTCGTTTTCCAGCTTGAACAGCTGCTCGGTGTACTCGAACCGCTTCCGCACAGCCTCGGCGATGTTTTCGTCCGAGTACCGTTCCGCTCTCTCCGCTTCGGACATGATCCGCCATTCCTTCTCGTTACCGTCCCGTACCATCGTCAGAGCCGCTTCCCTGAACGCATCGATCCCGGAAACCTCCGGCGTTCCCTTCGACTTCTTCGCGAGATGCCGCAGATGCGCGATGACCAGATCGCCATCGGTCTGCGGCATCTTCATGTCATCCGCAAAAGCATCGACGATTTCCGCATCATACCGCAGGGCATCCGAACCCATGAGCGCAGCCCCTGCCCGAAGGCTGTCCGCCACCTCGCGATACGCACTCCGCTCCGCCTCCAGTATCTCCCCGAACGCACTTCGGAACCGCCGCGCCTTTCCCGTCTCCCGTCCCTCGGACGCGGCCACGATTTCGCGCGCCGCCCGGTTCAGATAGTAGGTGCTGACCTCGCCCTCTTCCGCCCTCTGCCGGTCGGGCGTCTTCTCCCGCGACGGCGGCAACCCGCGCGCTCGCCGGGGCGTGTCGTCCAGCTCCAGACCTTCGGCCCGTGCCGCTTCCGCCCATGTCGTCCTGAGCAACTGAGGGTTGATCCGATGCGTCGGCCAGACCTTGAACTGCTCGCCCGTTTCGAGACCGAGATTGTTCACGACGAAGTGGACATGGGGGTAGTCCGTATCGTTATGCGCGATCTTCGCATAGTCCCACGTCTCGCCGCCCTGCCCTGCGGACCGCGCCCCTCCCTCGAACATCGCTTTCGCAAAGCGATCCGCAGCCCGCCACACCACTTCCGGGTCCGTACCCTGGGGCGAGGACACTAGAAGATGTGTGGTTTTGTGCTTCCACGTCGTCGCATCGAAATCGACCTGCCACGTCCGCATCGCGCCGGCCATGGCCTCCACGCTGTCGATCAAGCTGCTATCGGCTCGCGTCAGGGACAGTTCGCCATTGCGCGTGAGATAGTTCAACTGGTTCCGGAGATCGGCCTTTCCGCCCGTCTGGCCCTTTCGAATGACCTTCACGATGGCGGGCGGCAGACGTCTCGCCGCATTCACGCGCTGCCGGATCGACAGGTTCAGGGCGGGAGGACGGCTTCCACCACCCTGCCCTGCCAGCGTCACCACCGGCTCGGGACGGCTTCGAGCGATCTTCCCGCCCTTGCCCAGGTCCAGCGCCTCGGCCTCGATCCGACCGTAGATGGCCCGAAGATCGGGAGCGCGCGGCTTGCCGATCCGCGCCGCGCCGCCGAATTTCGCCTGAGCGCCAGCCATCAGACCCCTCCTCCGACAGGCGTAGTCAGCGATACCGCCCGCTTTTTCTCGGCCAGAAGGTAGCCACCGAACGCCGCCCGAAGCTCCTCGACACTGTCCCGCAGCGTGCGCATTTCCTCCACCACGTCGGGACCGAGACCGGAGCGACCCTCGTTCGCCCACCTCGCGAGCTGGTTCAGATTGTTCGCCGCACCCCGCAGGACGCGGAACCCGTCCTGCATCGCCTCGCGCTCCGTCGCCATCAACTCAGGCGCGGCAATCGCCTCGCGCACCACCGACCGCAGAAGCGTCGATGGCTTCACGCCCAGCTCAGCTGCTCGCGCATCGAACACCTCGCGTTCGGCTTCCGACACCCGCACCCGGAACGCTTCTGTCTTCGCCATGATGAGCGCTCCAATCAAATCATCGACACCCGGACACGTAAGGTTTTGGGTCCGTCTGCATAAAGGTCCCGAAAGTCTCGTAGGGATTCTGATACTGGACTGTATCATATGGGATTTCAGGCTTCCGGCACCCCCTGAATCGCATACAGCCTCAGAAGCATGATTTCGGGGGGATGATTTGATGATCATTTCCAGCCGCGCCAGCCATCGCCGATCTGTTCTGAAAACCACCGTTTTCTGTATTCCCTTTCTCAGAGCGGTAGGGCACTGATTTCATTGGGGGAATTTTGTTCCTAAACTTCGTTCTGAAAGTTAACGTGGTTTCGAACGTGAAACAGCATTTTCAGAACAAAACGGCGGGCTTCGATCCTGTGGGACTTTTGGTACCAATATGCAGACGGACCCCACATGCCGCCCCGCTACCAAGAGGGCAGGACGCGAAAGCGCCCTGCCCTTCTCTATTGTTCTGATGGTTCCGCTGGAACCGACGCTAGGGGTTATCCCGATTGTCCAGCAGGTCACGAGGACCGAAGACCGCCCAGAGTCGAAGGGCCGAACTGGCCTCGTGGGCAATTGGGGTAATCACCGGCGATCATCGCGCCCGCTCGTACCATCTGAGCCGATCAAGGTGCGCCGCAGGCGGCGCTCATTCAACAGGGGTTGGGAGGGGCACCCTCCCCCGAGACCGTCAAGGACGATCCGGTCTGAAGGAGCCCGGATCGCCAATGTGGTCGCCGAAGGATTTTTTCCGGCAACGCTGGTCCTGTATCGCCTCTGGTCCCGTGCCGATCCCCCTGCCCTTCTGGCTCGTTCGTTCTTCAGGAAATAATCCCCCGCCGATCCCTGACGGTCCCGCCGCCCGAGGAGGGGCTGCGCCCCCCTTCCAGAGAAAGTGCGCGGCACTTCTCAAGGAAGGGGGCTGATGCCCATTCTAGGGCTTCTCCCCGTTGCCGCCGCCGGGACGGCCTTTGGCCGATCCATGCAACCGCCGCGCATGTGGCAAAAGACAGGAACGGGTTATGAGCATTTACGAACAGATCGAGACTTTCGGCCTTATCAGCGACGATATGGAGTTTCCCATCCCCGAAGACGACGCCTTGCAGGCCGACGCCGTAGATGCGGCATTCGATGGCATGTGTGGCGTGTTTCGCGATAGCGCCCTTGCGGCAGACCTTGAGCCGTTTATCTGGGGTTTTGTGAACCTCTATCACCAGCGCGCCGAGCGGCTGGCCCGCGAACGTGGCGAGATGGAAATCGTCATTCGTGACCTGATCCACCAGCAGGACGGCAGCGAGATTGCCGACGTGGAATTGCAGGACGCACAGCGTGAATACGAGCGTATCGAGGAACGCGAAACCGCTTTCCTGTTGATGCGCGAACATGCGGCATCGCGCTACGAAGCAGAGACGGGCCGCCCCTGGTTCCCGCGTTCGGGATCGCGCAGCGGATCGCCCATTACCGCCGCCATGATCGACGCCCGCGACTACATGCGCGCTGTGAAAGAACGCAAGACCGAAAGCCTAGCGCCGGAAGGGTCGCGCGTCGTCATCACCGGAGGGCAGGATTTCGAGAACACCGACGCGATATTTTCCGCGTTGGACAAGGCCCGCGACCGCGTGGGGGATATGGTGCTGTTGCATGGCGGATCGCAGAAGGGATGCGATCACATCGCCGCCCTTTGGGCGAAGGCCCGTGCCGTCCCGCAAGTGGCATTCCGGCCCGATTTCAAAATCCACAACCGCGCGGCACCGTTCAAGCGCAATGATGATATGCTTGCGCTGGACCCCCGCGCCGTCATCGTGTTTCCCGGAAACGGCATCACCGAGAACGTTGCGCAAAAAGCCGAGGCGAAACGCATTCCCGTATGGCGTCCCGCGAGTGACGCAGTGTCCGCGTAGGGAGAAGGAAGCACGGGAGCGGCAAGGGCCGCTCCCGATCCATAACCGATGCTTTGCAGAAAAAATTGCGCCGCGCATCACGCGGCGCAATTTCGCGCGGGCTTGCCCGCGCGGCGATCATCCCGCCCGATCCGCTATCGCGGCTCCTCTGGTCTGATCGCAAGGATCGATACGACCGGCGCAGATGCGCCGGAAGAATCTTACTGTCACCCTGCATGAGGGTGACAGAGCCCGCCCGCCACCCTCTCGCCATGAACGGCGAGCAGAGCGGGTCGATGCGCCCCAAGGGGGTGATCGAGAGCATGTCGTAATGCTTGGTTCCGCACCATCCCTGCTCCTCCGCAAGACTCCAGACGGCTACTTATCTACAACCGATCGAATTCCTCGTGATCAATGCCGGATCAGGGGCTCCAGAGGATGGAAAGAGGCACTGCAAACAGCCCGTCGCCGAACGGCACGACCGTATCCCCGTCATAGAGGACGTACCCGGCTGAGAACCCGGCCCCCGCCACCTCGGACAGCTTTCGAAGCCCTCGGAAATCATCGGTCCTGACCGTCGCACTCGCCTTGACTTCCAAACCGATGCATTGGCGGTTTGCGTTCTCCAGCACCAGATCAACCTCCATCCCGTCCTTGTCCCGAAAATGCGCGATGCGGATGTCATCGCCCGTCCACGCGATCTGCTTGAGGATTTCGCCGAAGACATAGCTTTCGAGCACGCCGCCAAACGCCGTCCGGTCCGCGCGCATCCCAGCCGCATCCATTTCGCGCAACGTGGCCAACAGGCCGGTATCGATGAAGGCGAGCTTTGGCGATTTGACCAACCGCTTCAGATCGTTGCGGTGCCAGGCCTCGATGCGCCGGACCAGAAACAATTGTTCCAGCAAACCCAGATAACGGCGCACCGTCTTGGCATCGAGGCCGGTATTGCGCCCCAGATCAGCCAGATTGATCAATTGCCCGACATAATGCGGCAGAATGCGCAGCAGGTGCCGTAGCTCGTCGAACCGTTCGATCTCGCTGATATCGCGCACGTCGCGCTGGATCAGGGCATCGACATAATCCCGCACCCAGGCCGTTCGCCGTCGGGCCGTGCTGCGCCTCTGCATCTCCGGATACCCGCCCGCCAGCACCAGATCGACCAATGCGTCACCAACGATGGTTTTAGGGATCCTGGGCAGCTTTCCTTCGAAAAGGCCCGCGATGAAATTCGGTTCGGTCCCCATCATCTCAGCAGCAGCGAAAGGATACAGCGAAACCGTCTCCATTCGGCCCGCAAGGCTTTCGGATACGATAGGCAGTGTCATGAGGTCGGCGGACCCGGTCAGCAGGAACCGCCCTGCCCTTCTGTCCTCGTCCACCGCCTTTTTGATGGCCCGCAACAATTCAGGCGCTCGCTGGATTTCGTCGATGATGACGGTATCCAGACCTCTGAGGAAACCGACCGGGTCACTCGATGCAGCGGAGAGGACCGTCTCGTCATCCAGAGTTATATAGTCTCGCCCTTCTCTCTCGAGCATTCGAACGAGCGTGGTCTTACCGCTCTGGCGCGGGCCCTTTACAAGAACAACAGGAGAGTCCTCCAAGGCTTCTTCGATGCGCGCTTTGGCGATACGCTGCAGAAAATCGGTCATCGATCATCGCTTTCTTCAGAAGCCGTCCGATCGGGATTATGACGTCGGCCAATCGGGAATACAAGTCCGGCCAATCGGCAACTGAAAGTGGATCAGCTTGTCCGCTCCTTTCAGTGTATTAGCTGTGGAAAAGGCGTCCCGTACCGGCCGGGCTCTACACGCTGCCGCGAGCGGCACACCCGCACTGCGCTGCCAAGTCTCGCCAATCGGTTCGGGTCATGAATGCCCCTGCCCTTCAGGCGCGTCCAGGCAGCGCAGACCGCGCGATCCGTCCTTCGGATGACGATCCCTGACGCGAAGGGAGAAAACGGCCCCGGTTCACTGTGCCCTGCTGGCAAGGGGCGACGTTCTGGGTTCAGGGCTGATCCATCCCTTGGATGTGGGCTTGTCATCTGCGGCGGCGTGAAGCGCTTCCGACGAAGTTGGTCTACGGATGCCATCGGATGATGCAGCGCGCATTCTGACTTCATGGAGCGAGTCGAACAGACCGCTGCTGTCCTTCTTTCGCCGTATGAAGGCTGCAGGCGTGTAGAGAGCGGGCCAGATAGCATGATCCACTCGATCGTGCGCGCGCCCCGACAGCGCTTGTTACAGCGTTGTCG
>CAKZUT010000120.1 GCA_937922185.1 uncultured Neomegalonema sp. | reverse complement strand
TCTTTAATAGTTTCTGCGCCTTTGCCTCACTCCCGTAAGCTTCGAAGAGACGCATCCCGAAGATTTTTTCCTGTGCGTCAGATAGGTCGCGAATTAGCTTCCATAGCGCTCGATCCTCGATCGCAATGCCTGCGAGCACCTCATAGGGGGACGCACGCTGATCTTGGCCAGACTCATCTATAAATAGCGCCCAGCTCACCGCTGCCCATGCTCCATGACAATCTTCAGATCAGGTACAACTATATGTAAAGATCAAGCGAGGCAAATGCCTCACAGCAGCTCAGGCTGCGGTTTTGGCAAGGGGTTATTGAAAAGGTTAACACGACCGTTTCTGACCGCTCCCGGCGATACCCTGCCATCATCTTGCACGATGCAGAAGGTGTTCAGTTCCAGATTGTCGTGCGGTCACGACAGGAAGAATGGCGGAGTCAGCCGCATAGAAAAGTGTTGCCGCCCCGTGGTCGGGCCACGGGGTGATACATCCTAACCCACCCGTCCCTTATTCTCCCCCACCTGCCCCCGGTGCCGCAGCATATGGTCGAGCAGCACACAGGCCCTCCTCGCCTCGCCCACCGGCACGGCGCGGATGCCGACGCAGGGGTCGTGGCGGCCCTTGGTGACGATCTCCGTATCCTTGCCGAAGCGGTCCACCGTCGCGCGCGGGGTCAGGATCGAGGAGGTCGGTTTCACCGCGAACCGCACCACGATCTCCTGCCCCGTCGAGATGCCCCCCAGCACGCCCCCGGCATGGTTGGATGAGAATTCCGGCCCGTCCGGCCCCATCCGCATCTCATCCGCATTGGCCGAGCCGGTCAGCCCGGCGGTCGCGAACCCATCGCCGATCTCCACCCCCTTCACCGCATTGATCGACATCATCGCGGCGGCCAGATCCGTATCGATCTTGCCGTAGATCGGCGCGCCCAGACCAGCCGGAACCCCGCTCGCCCGTATCTCGATTATCGCCCCGACCGAATCCCCCGCCCTGCGAAGGCCGTCGAGATAGCCCGCCCAGTCCTGCGCCGCCGCCGCATCGGGCGTCCAGAACGGATTGCGGGCCACCTCGTCCCAGTCCCAGCGGTCCCGGTCGATCCCGCGATCCCCCATCTGCACCATCGCCCCGCGCACGGTCACACCGGGCACCATCTCGCTCAGCACCGCCCGCGCCACACCCCCGGCGGCCACCCGCGCCGCCGTCTCCCGCGCCGAGGATCGCCCGCCCCCGCGATAGTCCCGCACGCCATATTTCACGAAATAGGCATAGTCCGCATGGCCGGGCCGGAACTTGTCCCTGATATCTCCGTAATCCTTGGATCGCTGGTCGGCATTGCGGATCATCAGCGAGATCGGCGTCCCGGTCGTCACCCCCTCGAACACGCCTGACAGGATTTCCACCGCATCGGGTTCGCGTCTCTGGGTCACGTATTTGCTGGTCCCCGGTTTGCGAAGGTCCAGCCAGTGCTGCAACATCGCCGTATCCACCGTCACGCCGGGGGGGCAACCATCGATGACACAGCCGAGCGCCGGACCGTGGCTTTCGCCCCAGGTCGTCACGCGGAACAGGTGGCCGTAGGAATTGAGGGACATGCGGATACCTTTGCGGGGGGCGGGTTACAGCTTCCTATACCCCGGCCCCTTCCGCGTAAAAAGGCTTCGCTTTCCGCCCGAACGCACTATCTGACGCACCTGATTGTTTTAAGCCTGAAGGACAGCCCATGAAACCCTCCGACGAGCAGGAAGTGAAGACCCCGGACGAAGCCCGTGGGGCCGTCAAAACGGGTGTCTGGAAAATCCTCGCCATCAGCATCGTACTGGCCGTCATCGCCCTGATCGTGATCGGGAAGATATCATAACCGTCTCTACCCCACTTCCACCAGCACGGCCCCGGCTGCGATCACCGCGATCAGGATCAGCCGGGCCGCATCGATCCGCTCGCGGAACACCAGGACGCCTATGGCCGTCGCGAAGATGATCGAGGTCTCCCGCAGGGCGGCGGTCTGCCCCACGCTGTCGATCCGCGTGGCGGTCATGACCGCTGAAAAGCTGAACAGGGCCACCACCGCGCCGATCAGTCCCCGCCAGACCAGCGGGCGCAGGGGCGGCCTGACCGTCAGCCTGCGCCAGCGCGCCAGCGCGATGAACGGAAACCCGAACGCCCCCAGCACGAAGAACCACGCGAGAAACGTGAACGGGTTCGCCGCCTGCCGGATGCCATAGGCATCCACCGCCGTATAGGCCGCCAGCATGAACCCCGTCGCCAGCGCGGCCCGGATCGCGGGGCCGAGCGACCCGGCCCCCGGTGTCCGCCGGATATTCACCACCGCCAGCCCGATAATCGCACCCGACAGCAGGATGCCCCCCGCCCATTGCCATGCGGAAAATCGCTCATGGAAGATCGTCGCCGCCAGCACCAGCGCCACCAGCGGCCCGGTGCCCCGCGCGATGGGGTAGACGAGGGTGAAATCCCCCTTCTCGAAGGCCGAGGCCTGAAGGTATTCATACACGATATGAACGAGATAGCTGATCCCCAGCCAGAACCACAGGCGCGGATCGGGCAAGGGCAGCCAGAACAGCGCGAAGGGCGCGACAATGGCCCCGTACCACAGGTTGATCGCGCCGCGATTCAGGAAGGGGTCCACGCCTCCCTTGTTGATCGCGCCGAACACCGCATGGGCCAGCGCCGAAAACAACGCCAGCCCCAGCGCCAGCCGCGCCCCTGTCTCCGTCCCGGCGATGGAGACGATCCAGTCACCCATGGGCGGGCAGGGGAGGGGCGCGGTCGATCATCCCTCCGGGATACCCCGTTCGGGCAGGAATGAAAGCCGTTTTCGCGCAGTCCCACGGCTAGAGCACTCTGAATTCTATCTGAATCAGGAGTATCACCATTCACACACGTCTTGGTGTGAATGGTGATTCGTATGAAATTCAGTGTGCTCTATCGCCCCTGACCCGCACCCGGTACACGGGGGGGGCAGCAGGCGGGCGCTCTATCCCGTCCAGCCCAGACCCGTCGCGATACAATGCATCGAGAGCAGCAGAGGCGCGCGGCTCGTTTCCGGGGTACTCTCGCGACGATGGCGGTGCAGCAGGCTGATCTGCCACGCATTGCAGCGGTCGATCAACGGGCGGGCCTCGCCGATGCGGCGGCGGAAGGACGGGAAACGTTCTGCCAGTGCGTCCTCGCCCGTGACGGCCAGCAGGGTCCGGGTCGTGCGCTCGTATTCCTCCGTGACCTTGGTAAAGACGCACGCGCGGATATCCGCGTCCTCCACCAGGGCGGCATAGCGCGCGGCGATGCCCATATCGGCCTGGAACAGGGTCTTCTCCACCTCGTCCAGCACCAGCCTGAACAGTCTGGAGTTGCCGAACATCTCTTGCAGCGTTGCGACGCCATGGGTTTCGATGGCCTTTTCCAGCGCCGAGCCGATGCCGTACCATCCCGTCAGCATGTGCCGGTTCTGACTCCACGCGAACACCCAGGGGATCGCGCGCAGGTCTTCGATGCCCGACGCGCCGAACCGCTTGGAGGGGCGCGACCCGATTTTCAGCAGGGCCAGCTCCTCGACGGGGCTGGCCGTCTGGAAATAGGTCAGGAACCCCGGTGTCTCAAGCAGATCGCGATAGGCCGCCTGTCCGGTCTGCGACAGGCTCTCGATCAGGGAATCGGGATCATCCGCACCTGTCGGAGTGTCCCCGGCCAGCGTATGCCGCAGGACGCTGGCCCCCAGCAGTTCCAGATGGGTGCGCGCCGTGCCCCGGTTGGAATACTTGTTCGAGACGACCTCGCCCTGTTCGGTGACGCGCAGGCTGCCTCGCACGGTGCCGGGGGGCTGTGCCGCGATGGCGCGTCCGGTGGGGGCACCGCCCCGACTGACCGATCCGCCGCGCCCATGGAAAAAGCGCACCTGAATGCCGTGCCTGTCACAGGTGGCCAGAATGGCGCGCTGGGCTTTCGACAATTCCCATACCGAGGTGAGATACCCCCCGTCCTTGTTGGAATCGGAATAGCCGAGCATGACCTCCACCACGCCCTGACGGTCGGTCAGCATGTCCCGCGCGGCGGCATTCCCGAACAGCGCGTCCAGAATGTCGGGAGCATTTCGCAGGTCGTCTATGGTCTCGAACAGCGGCACGATGGGAGGAAAGTTTTTCCCGGCCCCCGTGGCCATGGCCAGCCATGCGACCCCCAGAATATCCTCCACCGAGGAGGCCATGGACAGCACGAACGCGCCGATAGCCTCCGGGTCTTGCCGGGGTTCCCCCAGCAGGCGGAAAAGCGCGACGGTTTCGGCGGCTTCCTCGTCTGGCGCGGCCCCGTCGATATCGACCGCGACGCCCTTCGCCAGGTCATCGGCCAGCCTCGGTGCATCTCCGCCCAGCGCGGCAACGGTGCGGTTGATGACGGCGGTATTCTGCCGCACATCCAGTGCCGCCGTGCGGAATCCGAAGCTCATGACGAGATAGCGCAGCGCCCGGATTTCATCCTCGGCGATCCCGCGCGCGCCGATCTCTCCCAGCCCGGTTTCAAGGGCGTTCAGGTCGGCGATGAAATCATCCGGCGTCCCGTAGGGCGTTGCCCCCGGTGCCGGATCGCTCAGATTTGCCCGCAGGCGCATCCCCATCGCAACGCAGAACTGCCGGAACGGCTCATGCGGATTGCGGCCCGTGACCATCTCCGGCGCGTCCAGAGTCGCGAGACAGGCGTTCAGATGCTCACGCAGGGCGTCAGTGGGCGGATTGACATGCTCGCTGATGCTCAGGACGCGGGACAGGCGATCCAGTTCCCGGATGAACCGATGCAGTGCATTGTCCCGGTGTCGCACGAGCGTGCGCCGTGTCACATCGGTGGTGACGTTCGGATTCCCGTCCCGGTCGCCGCCGATCCACGAGCAGAACCTCAGAAACGCGGGGATCTCGAAATCGGATTCGGGAAAATGGCGGTGCAGTGCATCGTCGAGCTTGCGGGCCGCTTCCAGCGCCCCCTCGAACAGGGTTTCGTTGAAGAAATGCAGCCCCCAGGACACTTCCTCGTCCAGAGTGGGCCGTTCCAGCCGCAATTCCCCCGTCATCCAGAGCAGGGCGATCGTGTTCCGCAATTCGCTGGTCAGCCGCTCCCGTTCGCGCGGGGTCCAGCGGTTTGTCTCCAGATCGACCAGCTTGCGGTAGATGCGACGATGGATTTCAAGGATCGTGACGCGCTTGGCCTCGGTCGGATGCGCCGTGATCGTGGGCGAGATACGAAAACTTCCGAGCGCCTGTGCAACCTGCTCTCCCGTGACGTTCCGCGCGGCGGCATGGCCGAGCATCCGGTGGAACGATCCGATGACCGCATCGGGGCCGCCCGACACCTCGGCCAGACGGATCTTGCGCGTCTCGGCGATCTCCTCGGCGATGGCGGTAAGCTGAAAGCGGATGCCGACCGATTGCAGGGCCTTCAGCAGCAAAGTCCCCTCATGGGCATCGAGAGATCGCGCCGATTGCAGCACGCTGTAGAGCGCCGGTTCCTGATGACGCAGGAAATCGTCGAACAGGCTGTTCAGCAATCCCTGTATTTCATCGCGGTATCGGGCGGTTGTCTCCGGGGTATATTCGGCGGCGACCACGGGTCTCGATCCGGTGATGGCGGGTGCGGGGTCGGTCTTGATATCACTTACTCCCATGTTGCGCGCGGATCGCGTCATCCACGATGACCGTGCGGATCACGCCGAAGCGGTCCGTCGCAAGCGAGCGATCAATGCAAAGACAGCGGCTTTACCCGACAGTCCGGGGTTTCCGGGGAGGAATGATTTCGGATTGCGTCATCGGTCCACTCCGGGTCAGGATTTCATCCATATCCTGACCTGTCGCGGAAATGTCGCTGCGCCGCCTCCTTCGCGTGGAAACTGGATTTGCGAAAAAGCGGGGGGCGCGCCTACCCTTTGGGGTAGGTGAAGACCTGTTTCGCCTGAAAAGGCGCGGCGGTCAGCATTCGGGATTGAACATGATGTCCAGCGGCGTCACACGCAGCTTGCGATTGTCGGAGGTGGTGATGCCCTTCGACATACCGGCACTGTACATATAGCAACTCGATACCCCGGCGGGCAGGGCGAGGGCCGCAAGCCGCGCGATCCGGGCGCCCATTTCCTTGCCCGAGATCGCACGTTCCGCCCCGACGAACGGCGCTGACAGGCGCGTCAGCGCATCCGGCGCGGCAGCGGCGGATCGCAGGGCATTGGACGGCAACAGCAACCGCACCGACACCGGCACGTCGCGCCCGTCCAGTAACTGGCCGCCATGCGCGCGGGTATATCCGCTCAGGGCTTCGGGAAATGCCGTCTCGACCTCGGCCACGAATTGCGGAAAGGCAAGGGGGGGCGCGGAGGGCGTGGTCCCCGGCTTGAATGCGACCCACAACGCCCCGGCGATGCCGATGGTGGCCAGAACGGCAAGAACCTTCCCGATCATGCCGGAACCGCTCCGTTGCTTCCAGCGTCTGTCGCGTGACATCACGGCACGGGCACGGCGATCCGCCATAACGCGCGGGCGGCGTTCGTATCGGGGCGCACGGCGCAGGGCGGGAAGTCGTATCGCGATTGTCATGACGGCCTGTTGATCCTCGCTTCTTTCCGGGGTTGGAAATCAGCCTTCCGAGGCCATCCGTACCCAGTCATCCTCGCTTAATACTGTTACGCCCAGGGTTTCCGCTTTCTTGAGCTTCGACCCCGCCGCCGCACCGGCGATCACGTAATCAGTCTTCGCGGAAACTGATCCTGCAACCTTCGCGCCAAGTGATTCCGCTTTTGCCTTGGCCTCCGCGCGGCTGGTGCGCTCCAGAGTGCCGGTGAACACGACTGTCCTGCCTGAGAAGACGCCGCCCCCGGCCACGGCTTCCGCATCCTCCACGGTAACGTGTTCGCGCAGGCGGGCCAGCCGGTCCAGCGTGGTTGCCTCGCCGAAGACCGAGGCCAGCGTCTCCACCAGCACACCGCCCACCCCGTCGATCCCGAGCAGGGTCTCGCGCGCGCCCTCGTCACCCGCCGCCACCGCCGTCATCCCCGCCTCGAAGGAGGCCCAGTCTCCATAGGCCCGCCCCAGCATCGCGGCGGTCGTGCGCCCCACATGCCGGATGCCGAGACCATAGAGGAACCGCGCGAAGGACAGGCTGCGCCGCGCATCAATGGCCGCGAACAGATTCGCCGCCGATTTCTCGCCCCAGCCCTCGCGCACCCGCAGCGCCTCGCCGTGCTTCGCCTCCAGCGTATAGATATCGGCGATCTCGCGGACCCAGCCGTCCTGCCAGAAGGCTTCGACCTGCTTGATTCCCAGCCCCTCGATATCCGCCGCATCGCGTGAGACCCAGTGCCGCAGCGCCTCCACCGCCTGCGCCGGACAGACCATCCCCCCGACGCAGCGTCGCCGCGCCTCGCCCTCCACCCGCTCCGCTACCGAGTGACATTGCGGGCAGGTATCGGGAAACTCGAACACCGCCGCATCATCGGGCCGCTTGTCCAGATCGACCGCGATCACCTGCGGGATCACGTCGCCCGCCCGGCGCACCTGCACCGTATCGCCCACGCGCAGATCCACCCCGTCGCGGATAGGCTGCCCGTCGCCCCCGATTCCGGCGATATAATCCTCGTTATGCAGGGTGGCATTGGAGACGACCACGCCCCCCACCGTCACGGGCCGCAGCTTGGCAACGGGGGTCAGAGAGCCGGTTCGACCCACCTGAATCTCGATATCGTCCAGTACCGTCGTTGCCACTTCCGCCGGGAACTTATGCGCCACCGCCCAGCGCGGCGCGCGGCTGACCGTGCCGAGCCGCCGCTGGTAGTCGAGCCGATCCACCTTGTAGACAACCCCGTCGATATCATAACCCAGCGTCGCCCGCTGCGCCTCGATCCGGGCGTGATACGCGATCAGTGCCTGTGGCCCCTCGCACAGGGTCATCGCCGGATTGATCGTCAGCCCCCAGCGATGAATGGTCTTCAGCACGGCTTCCTGCGTCTCCCCCGGCACAACGGAGACATCGCCCCATCCATAGGCGAAAAAGCGCAGGGGCCGCGAGGCCGTGATCTTTGAATCGAGCTGTCGCAGCGATCCGGCGGCGGCATTGCGCGGATTGGCGAAGACCTTGCCGCCCTCCGTCTCCGCCCGTTCGTTCAGCGCCGCGAAATCGGCATGGGACATATACACCTCGCCCCGCACCTCGAACACGTCGGGCACGTCGTCTCCGACCAGCGTTTCGGGGATATCGGCGATGGTCCGTGCATTGACGGTGACATTCTCGCCCGTCTGCCCGTCGCCCCGTGTCGCCGCTTCGACCAGCGCGCCCTTCTCGTAGCGCAGGGAGAGGGCCAGCCCGTCGATCTTCGGCTCCGCCGTATAGGCCAGCGGGGCCTCCGCCTCCAGCGACAGGAACCGCCGCACCCGATCATCGAATTCCGTCACGTCCTCGCCGCTGAAGGCGTTTCCGAGCGACAGCATCGGCAGGCGATGAACCACCTTGGCGAAGGCATCCGACACCCCTGCGCCGACACGCTTTTCGGGGCTGTTCGGCTGGATGAGATGCGGAAACGCCTCCTCCAGCGCCAGATTCTCGCGCCGCAGGGCATCGTATTCCGCATCGCTGATCGTCGGCGCATCGGCCCCGTGATAGGCCGCATCATGCATCGCGATTTCCATGGCCAGCCATTTGAGGCGGGCGGCGGCTCTGGCGTCGGTGAGAGTGTCGGTCTCGGTCATGCTCGTTCCCGGTGTGTTCGCGCCGGGACTTTAGAGTAATCGCCTCTCAAGTTCGAGTCGGAATTGCGCCCGCAGCCTGCACAATCCGACGGCTCGGTATAAGTGCCGGACAGTCTAGAGCACTCTGAATTCTATCTGAATCAGGAGTATCACCATTCACACACGTCTTGGTGTGAATGGTGATTCGTATGAAATTCAGTGTGCTCTAGAGCATTCTGAATTCTATCTGAATCAGGAGCATCACCATTCACACACGTCTTGGTGTGAATGGTGATCCGCATGAAATTCAGTGTGCTCTAGCCGAGCATGTTCGGCAAGGTCAGCGAGATCGCCGGAATGAAGGTAATCATCATCAGCGCGACGAAAATCGCCATGTAGAACGGCCAGATCGTGCGAACCGCCTTTTCTATGGGCAGCTTGCCGACGGCACAGCCGACGAACAGGCATGATCCGACGGGTGGTGTACACAGGCCAAGGCCCAGATTGACCATGAGCATGATCCCGAATTGCAGCGGGTCCATCCCGAGGCTGTTGGCCACCGGCAGGAAGATCGGCGTGCAGATCAGGATCAGCGCCGCCATGTCCATGATCATGCCCAGCAGCAGCAGGACGCCGTTGATCATCAGCAGGATCAGGATCGGGTTGTCGGTGATGCCGGTCAGCAGCGCGACCATCTTGCTCGGCACCTGATAGAAGGTCAGCATATAGGCGAAGGCCCCTGCACAGGCGATCAGGATCATCACCATCGAGGTCGTCTTCACCGATGAGCGCACCGCGATGCGGAAATTCTCCCAGCTCAGGCTGCGATAGACCAGCAGCGTCACCAGAAAGGCGTATATCGTGCCGAAGGCCCCGGATTCCGTGACGGTGAAGACGCCCGACAACACGCCCCCGACGATGATGACCGCCGTGAAGAGGCCGGGAATGGCACCGACGAAGCTGAGGCCAAGGGCCGTCCATCCGGGAAAGGTCTCGGCGCTGTAGCCCCGCCGGACCGCCACGATATAGGCCGCGAGCGCAAGGCACAGGCACATCAGGATGCCCGGTACCACACCGGCGAGGAACAGCTTTGAAATCGAGATGCCCCCGCCCGCTGCAATGGCGAAGATAATCATATTATGGCTGGGCGGGATGATGATTCCGGCGATGGAGGACGTGACGGTGACGTTCACGGCATAATCGGCATCGTATCCCTTTTCCTTCATGACCGGCACGAGGATCGACCCCAGCGCCGAGATGTCGGCGACGGCGGACCCCGATATCCCGCCGAACAGCATCGACGAGAACACGTTCACGATTCCGAGGCCCCCCCGGACAGCGCCCACTGCCGCCGAGGCGAACCGCACCAGCCGCATGGCGATGCCGCCATGGAACATCAGGTCGCCTGCGAAGATGAAGAACGGGATCGCCATGAGCGAGAAGACATTGATGCCCGAGATAATCCGCTGGAAGCCGATCATCAGCGGCAGTCCCTCGAACCAGAATGCCGCAATCGCCGAGATGCCGAGCGCGAAGGCCACCGGGGCACCGATTGCCACGCAGAACGCGAAAATGCCCAGAAGAAGAAGGAGTCCCATGCCGATCCTTACAGACTGATATCGCTGCGCCGGTCCCGCCCGCGCGCGAGGCGCAGGAGATGGCCCAGCGAAAACAGAAGGATCAACCCCCCGCCGATGGTCAGCGGCAGAGAGCGCAGCCCTTCGGGCAGGTTGATAAGCGGGATCATCGACCCCCATTTGAACGATGTCAGCATCGCGCCGTACCAGAGCATCAGACCCCCGAAACCGGCCAGCAGCAGGTCGGACAGGGCCATGAGGATGCTCCGCATATATCGCGGCCCGGCGCTGCGGAGCATATTGACCGCGAGATGGGTATTCTCGTGAACGCCGACCGCCGCTCCCATAAAGGCGATGACCATCACCAGAAGAAGCGCGACCTGCTCCACCCAGGTGGGCGTCGCGTTCAGCACGTAGCGCCCGTAGACGAGCCAGCCGAAGATGACCGTGAGGACGACCAGCGACAGGCCGGTCAGAAACCGGCAGAATGCCGCGATTGCGTCGAGCGCACTGTCTATCCGACGCTCGAACACTGTCAGGGTCTCAGGGAGATCGTGATCGCTCATCACCGTCCTCTCGGTGTGTTTCGCCCGGCACAGGGCCGGACGAAACAGGGCGAAGCGTGGATCACTCGGTTGCCTTGATCAGCTCGACCAGCGGCTTGAGGTCCGGGTTTTCCGCCAGATAGGCGTCATAGACCGGAGCCATCGCCTCCTGGAACGGGCCTTTATCGGCGATCTCATTGGTTTTCACGCCGGATTCCTCGACCTTCTCGCGGCTCGATGCCTCGCGCAGCGTCCAGAGATACCGCTGAACGGCGGCGGCTTCGAGAGCGGCGGCCTTGACCTTCATCTGCATGTCATCCGACAGGGCGTTGAACGTGTCGGTGTTGATGCAGATGCATTCGGGAATAATCAGGTGCTGGCTGAGCGAGTAGTAGCCTGCGACCTCGTAATGCCCGGTGGACTCATAGGACGGCCAGTTGTTCTCAGCCCCGTCCACGACGCCGGTTTTCAGGGCCTGATAGACCTCGGCAAAGGCCATGGGCGAGGGGTTGCCACCCATTTCGGCGATCATGCCGGAATAGAGGTTGTTATTCATGACCCGGACCTTCATCCCGGCCACGTCTGCGGGCGTCTTGATCGGTTTGTCCGGGTTGTAGAACGAGCGCGCGCCCGCATCGAACCAGGCGAGCGGCATGATGCCCTTGGCGGCCATGCCGTCTGAGATTGCCTTGCCGCCCTCGCCCCCCAGCACACGGAACATATGGCCGACATCCTTGAAGATGAACGGCAGCGAGACGACGTTGGCTTCCGATGCGATCGGGCCGACCGGGCCGAGGTTGAAGTTGCCGATCTGAAGGCCGCCGAGGCGCACCTGCTCGATGGCGTCCGGCTGACTGCCCAGCGTGCCGCCATGGAACATCTTGAGCTTTACTTCGCCGTTGGTCTTCTCGGCCAGCAGATCCGCGAACCGTTCCATCGCGACGGTGTTCGGATAGCCTTCGGTATGGATGTTCCAGCCGCGCCAGTCCGCAGCCGTGGCCACGCTGGTCATGAGCGACAGGGCCGTTACCGCGCCGAGCGCGAGTCTCCCGAATGTCCGGTACATGATTTCCTCCACAAAGGTTGTTTTTGTCCGGTCCTGACTGATCGTGAACCCGATTGCGCCGGACCGGTGACGCAGGGGCTGTTCCTTTCCGAATTACCGGGCCTTGCGCGGCGGGTCGTGCGGCGCGCTCACAGAAAATCGTCCCGACGCGGCGTGAAGCAGTCGATCAGGGTGCCCGGCTCGATGCACACGCATCCATGGGGCAGGTCTGACGGAATGACGAAACTGTCGGATGGCCCGACCTCGCGCTCCTCCTCGCCCAGAGTGAAGCGGAACCGTCCGCTTTCCACATAGGTTGACTGCACATGCGGATGGTGATGCATGGCCCCGACGGCCCCCTCCCGCTCGAAGCGGAAGGCGACCACCATCAGGTTTTCATGGTCGGCAAGCACCTGCCGCGTCACGCCCTCGCCGGTGGGGATGATGGGGTAGTCGGTCATGGTCCTGTCCTGTGCCGGGGGAGGGTTTAGCTGAAGGCCAGCCCGCCATTGATGTCGATATTCGCGCCGGTGATGTACGATGCCTGATCCGAGGCCAGATACGCGACGAGATCGGCCACTTCCTCCGAGGTTCCCTCACGCTTGAGCGGCGTAATGCCGGACACATGCGCGCGGACTTCCGGCTTGGTGAAGATGTTGTGGAAGTCGGTGTCGATCATGCCGGGGCAGATCGAATTGACCCGGATATCCGGCCCCAGTTCCTTGGCCAGCCCCCGCGTCATCGTAATCATGGCCCCTTTCGACGCGCCATAGGCGACCGCGCCGGGGCCGCCGCCGTCGCGTCCGGCCTGACTGGCGATGCCGATAATCACGCCGCCCTTCGGCATCCGGGGCAGCACGCCCTTGATCGCATGGACGAAGGAGGTGGTGTTGAGATTCATGACCTCATGCCAGTGGTCCATGGTCATCTCGGCCATGGTCTTGCGGGCGACCAGCCCCCCGGTGACATGGGCGAGAATATCGATGGTCCCGCCCAGAGCGGCGCTTGCATCGATCAGTGCCGCGACATCCTCCATGCGGGTCATGTCGCCCTGCATCGCCAGCGCCCGGCCCCCCTGCGCGGTAATCTCGGCCACGGCGCTGTCCGCGCCCCCGGCGGATTTGAAATAGTTGATCGCAACCGCCGCCCCCGCCGCCGCGAGCCGCAGCGCGCAGGCCCGTCCGATATCGCGTCCTCCGCCCGTGACGATGGCGACCTTGCCGTCCAGCGGTCGCGATGCGGCGGTCTTGTCCAAGGTCGTGTCGCTCATCTCGGTTTTTCCCCTGCTTTTCATGGCCAGACCGTTATGCAGACTGGACCGGCCTTCAAATGAATACTAGTATCCTAGTTGTGTCAACACGTCCGGCTCCGGTCTGAACGGCGATCAGAGCGGGCGACGGGCCACCTTATGATCTTTTGCAAATGTCGCGTGGATCGGGGACAGTGACCGAAAGAAAGCAGCAGGCACGAATGTCGGATACCATTGATTTACAGGACCGCCGGACAGCAACGGACGCGGTGTTTGAAAAGCTGCACGACAGGATCGTCTCGCTCGAACTGTTACCGGGCGCAAAGCTGTCCGAGGCCGAGGTCGCCCGTACATTCGGTGTGTCGCGACAGCCGGTGCGCGATGCCTTCAACCGCCTCGGCGAGAAGGATTTACTGCTGGTTCGCCCGCAGAGGGCCACTGAAGTGCGCGGATTCTCGACGGAGCGCATTGCCCATGCGCGCTTTGTCCGGCTGGCCATCGAACTCGAAGTCATCCGCTGCGCCTGCGCCGTGTGGGACGCGCAAAAAGCGGAGATCCTCGATGACAATCTGGACCGGCAGCAGCAGGCGATCAGAGAGGACAGGCTCGAAGCCTTCCATGCGCTCGACCGGGAATTTCATCGGCGTATCTGCGAACTCGGCGGATTGCCCATGGCCGTGAGCACAATCGAGGAATGCAAGCAGAAGATCGACCGCCTGTGTATGCTCAGCCTCGGTCGCAATCAGGAAGCGGCTCTTTTGCTTCAGGATCACCGCGATCTTGCCACCGCCCTTGAGCGCGGGGACGTGCAGGATGCGACGTCACTGGTCCGGCAGCATCTCGCGCGTCTGGATGACACCATCGAGGAAGTGCAACGGACGCATTCATCCTATTTCGAATGATCCCCCGCGTCGCTGCACTGTGTGGGTCACGTCCCGTTCAGCCGCGCCACCAGCACCGGCAGCTCCGCCATCGTCGCGATCACATGATCCGCATGGGGTGCCAGATCGTCCGGTGAGGCCGGGCCGGTCCCGATGCCGACCCGCACCGCCCCGGCGGCCTTTGCGGCGTGCATGTCATGGGTGCTGTCTCCGACCATGATGATCCGTGACGGCTCCACCCCGTGACGGGCGGAGAAGGCGAGGATCATGCCCGGTCCCGGCTTTGCCCCATATCCGCTATCGGCCCCCATGATCGGATCGAACAGGTCGGTCAGCCCCAGCGTTGCCATCTGTCGGCGCGCCGATTCCTCCCCGTCATTGGTCGCGATCCCGAGTGGCAGGCCCCTCTCCCGCAGCGCCCGCAGGGCCACCGGCACTTCGGGTGGTGCCGCGACACAGGCCACGCCTTCTTCGATGATCCGGGCCGAGATGCGCCGGACCAGAGCCTCATCCGCACCGGGCACCGCCGTCATGGCCGCGATGGAATCGCTGGCCGTTCCCGCAATGAAGACGGAACTGGCGGCGAAGCATTCGCCGTCGAGATCGAAATCAATTGCCGCCGCCAGTGCCAGCGCCTGATCCCGGTCCCGCGCGACAGAGCGGATCGCTTTGGCCGTCGCCGGTTCCCATGTCGCGAAGAAATCGACCAGAACGCCGTCCTTGTCGAACAGAACCGCCTCGATCCGGCTCATGCCACGCCCCCTGAGACCATAGATACGGAGAAAGAGAAGATTTTTTTCATCGTTATATTCCAGTGGGTTACGGTAATTTTCAGGAAAAATGCAAAATTTCTGCGACGGAATCCCCGGCCCCTGCCCGTTGGAGGAGGGTAATCAGGGCGGAATGCGACAGGAAGTCGCCGGGATGCCCGTCGAACCAGAAAGGGATACGACCCATGAAAAAGCTCCTTGTCGCTCTCACCGCCGCGCTCGGACTCGCCTCGGCTTCTGTTCCCGCCTCCGCAGGCGGATCGTTCAGCGTGTCGGCCTATGTCAGCGCCCCGGTCTACAGCCATGGCTACTATGCCCCCCGCTATTCCTATGTCGCGCCGGTTCGCAGCTTCGTCTTTACGACCGCGCCGTCCTATTCCTACGGCTACAGCCCGTATCGCGCCCATCGCAAGGCCCGCAAGGCAGCCCGTCGTGCCTATCGCCGCGCCCTGCGCCGGAACTATGTCCATGGTTATAACCACTGGTGATGTGAGGCACAGACCGGTTGCCGGGGCGTTTTACCTCCCCTGCGTTCCCGGATACCGGTTGAGCGAAACGCGCGCCCATGACCTCATGGGGGCGCGTTTTTTTATTTGGTCAGTGCCGCCACCACTGCCGCCCCGCAGGCTACCGTATCCGCGCTCCCGCCCAGATCGCCCGTGCGGGTGTTCGGGTCGGCCAGCACCTGTTCGATGGCCCGCACGATGGCCTGTGCGGCATCCCCGTGCCCCAGATGTTCCAGCATCATCGCCCCGGCCCATATCTGCCCCACCGGATTCGCGATGCCCTTGCCCGCGATATCGGGGGCCGAGCCATGCACCGGCTCGAACAGGGAGGGGAATTTCCGTTCCGGGTTGATATTCCCCGACGGCGCGATGCCGATCGTCCCGGTGCAGGCAGGGCCGAGATCGGACAGGATATCCCCGAACAGGTTCGAGGCGACCACCACGTCGAACCAGTCCGGGTGCAGCACGAACTGCGCCGTCAGGATGTCGATATGGTATTTATCGACCTTTACGTCCGAATACCGCTCGGCCATGGCTTCGACCCGCTCATCCCAATAGGGCATGGTGATCGAGATGCCGTTGGATTTCGTGGCCGAGGTCAGGTGCCTGCCGCGCTTCATGGCCAGCTCGAACGCGAATTCCAGTATCCGGTCCACCCCGACCCGGCTCATGATCGTCTGCTGCATGACGATTTCGCGCTCGGTATCGGGATACATCCGCCCGCCGATGGAGGAATACTCCCCTTCGGTATTTTCCCGCACGATCATCATGTCGATATCGCCCGGTCCCCGCCCGGCCAGCGGCGAGGGCACCCCCGGCATCGCCCGCGCGGGCCGCAGGTTGACATATTGGTCGAAGTTTCGCCGGAACAGGATCAGCGACCCCCACAGCGACACATGATCCGGCACCGTCTCCGGCCACCCCACCGCCCCGAAGAAGATCGCATCCGCCCCCCCGAGCCGCGCCTGCCAGTCATCGGGCATCATCTGCCCATGCTTGGCGTAATACTCGGCACAGGCGAAATCGTGATGCTCGAAGTCCAGCCCGATCCCGAATTTCGCGGCGGCAGCTTCCAGCACCCGCAGCCCTTCGGGCATGACCTCGGTTCCGATCCCGTCGCCGGGGATCACTGCGATCTTGTGGGTCATG
>CAKZUT010000119.1 GCA_937922185.1 uncultured Neomegalonema sp. | reverse complement strand
CTTTTCGGTCCCGTAGCTCAACTGGATAGAGCAACTGACTTCTAATCAGTAGGTTCCAGGTTCGAATCCTGGCGGGATCGCCATATTTTTATTACTATATGCAACCACTTACCGGGATTTGCGCCAGCCGGAAAGGAACTTCGGCTGTCAGTCCGTTACTGCGGCAGTCTTTTCGGTTCCGCGAGACAGGATGAGCAGGTTTGACAGCTTGCCGGTCTGGGTAACGGTCAGCGCGCCGCAGTTATGCGCGGTCTCTCCCTCGATCCGACAGTAATCGTAGCTGCCCATGTCGAGATTCAGTGCCATGACGGGCGACAATGCCTCGGATATTGCCACCGCCGCGTCATGCAGGGTGACGGGCGGCGTCTCGTAGATGCCGATACTGCCATCCGACAGGGTGTAGAGCAACCGCCGGGCAAAGCGGAGAGCACCTTCCCTCGGGCGGGTGTCAATCTGGCCGTCGATGACAAGCATGTGGCTCTGAAAGGCGGACCATCCGCGCAGCCGGGCGCTGCGGGCGAAAGCCCGGCGAGAATCCCTGCGGCGCAGGTCATAGCGTTCGTTGCCCACATCAATCCGCTCGGCATGGTGCAGCGATAACCGGCCCTGACCGTCGATCAGCGCAACCCCGTCCCACCCTTGCGGATAGGGATCGAGAGCCTCGCCGCCGAGAATGAACAGGCCCTCCGGCTCGCGCTTCTCGCCGCTGGTATAGGCCCCTGTAACGGTCACGCGCTGGCCAGAGGGAAGTTCCTCCGCAGGCCGGACGCCGCCTTCCTCGACGAGAACGAGCCGCGCTACGGTATCCCCGGCGCATCCGGCAAAAAGAACGCCGGGCGCCGGCTCACCGCATTCGCGCGCGGTGGCCGGTGTCGCGCCGAGCGTACCGAGCAGGGCCACCACCGAAAGAGATCTCAAAAGCGACAATCCGGTTCTCCTCGCAAGGCGCTTTGCAGCCCGACGTTACCATCATGACCCCTGCGGCGTGAATAAGGCGTTGACCGGGCAGGGTTTACTTCGCGATGCTGCGCGCCTTGGTATGACCGGGACAAGGTAGCGGGGCGATATGGGCGTTTTTCTTCGAGGCTGTGCCCTTTTCGCCAGTATTCTTGCAGTGCCGGAGCAGGCTATTGCCCATGCTTCGGACAGCGGAATCAAGCTGTTACTGCCTACGGGCTATTATCTCGTAGGAGGAACGCTGGCCGTTGCCGTCACCGTGCTGATCGCGGCGATCATGCCCGCGTCATGGGCGACCGCCCTGTTCCGGCCCTGGGCCATGTGGCGCGGTCGGGTGCCGCGTATCGAGATCATCACGAGCCTTGCGGGGGCAGCGGTTCTCAGCGTGCTTCTCTATGCGGGATTTACGGGCACCCATGATCCGCTGGAAAATCCTCTTCCGCTGACCGTCTGGACATTCTGGTGGGTCGCCCTGCCCCTGCTCTGCGCGGTGTTCGGCAATCTCTGGGCGCTGATAAATCCGTGGTCGGGGCTGCTGACCCTGACGGGAGCGACGGGGGTGGTGCCGTTGCCGCGACGTATCGGGTATATGCCCGCAACTGTGCTGTTTCTGTGTTTCGCATGGTTCGAGCTGGTGTCGCTGTCCCCCGAAGACCCGGAGCGGCTGGCCTATGCGGTTTCGGCCTATGTCATTCTTACATTCGTTGCCGGGGCGCTGTTCGGGTGGGAGGCATGGTCCGAACGCGGGGAATGCTTTTCGGTCTTCTTCCGCTTCATCGCCCGCCTCGCCCCGGTTCAGACTGAACGTGAAGACGGGTCTGTTTCCGTGCGCGCGGGCTTTCCCGGATTTGGCGTTCTGCATGGCAAGACGATACCCGTGAGTGGCGCGCTGTTCATTCTGCTGGCGCTGGCCACGGTGTCGTTCGATGGATTGTCGAAGACCTTTGCGTGGCTGGGGCTGATCGGTGTGAACCCCCTTCAGTTTCCGGGGCGGTCAGGGGTCGTGCTGCCCAATACCATCGGCCTCGTACTGGCCTGGGCGGCACTGGCCGGGGCCTTCTTTCTATGCATTCTGACGGCACAGCGGATCGGGCGCAGGGAGAATGTGCCGATGGCCGGGCGGCTCGCCCTGACGATCCTGCCGATTTCGCTGGCCTATCATGCCTCCCATTATCTGACCGTCCTGCTGGTCAACGGCCAGTATCTGCGCGGGGCCGTGCAGGAGATGGCGGGGCTGGAGAAAACCGAGGTCACCACGTCTTTTCTCAACACCCTGCATGATGTCGAGCGGATATGGCAGGTGCAGTCGGGGAGCATCGTTCTGGGCCATGTGCTGGCCGTGCTGCTGGCCCATGCCAGCGTTCTCGCCATAATATCACCAAACCGGGAAGCCGCGATACGCGGTGCGCCGCTTGCCCTGTTGATGATCGCTTATACTGCATTCGGCCTGTGGCTGCTGGCCGCGCCCACAGGAGCGTAGAGTATTCGGGGATCACTCCGGGCGGATTTTCCGAAAATTGTTGGCGACATTTCGAGGAAATGCCGGATCGCGCTTCATTCTAAACTGTTCTTTACGACTAAAGCCCTAGATTTTCTTTCGGGGAAAAGGGGGTTCTGAATGGTCGGACGTGACCTATTCGATGACGGGGCCGCATGGTCGCGATCCTTTTATGAGAGGAACGACGCGCGCAAATTCTCGCAGCGGCGTATTTTTATGTTTCTCGCAATCCAGACCTACGCGATCTTCGGCGTTCTGGACGGCCCGATGGGCGGTGCGGCGGCACCGCTGCTGATAAATATCAGGATCATCACGGTCATCCTGCTGTCGCTCTGCTGGGGGGTCTTCGCGACATCAGCCGATTACCGAATCCGTGAATTCAGCATCATGATGTTCGCCATGGTCAGCACGACATCTTTATTGACGATGATCGTCTGCGCTCAGGGGCCTGCCGCCGACTACTATCCCTTCGCTCTGGGGGCGATCCAGGTCTTCGGCGGCGCTCTCGTGGTTCCGCAGTTTCGCACCATGGCGGTCTCGGCGCTCGCCATGTATGTCGGGTTCTGGGGCACCGTCCATATGGGGCAAACCTCGCTGACGTCGATTTACGTGAATATGTTCCTGCTGACGGTATCGACGATCTCGATCATTGTCGGTTCCTATACCCGCGAGACACTGGAACGCGATCAGCTTCGCAAGGAGCACCAGCTTGCCGAGGCCCGCGACAAAGCCCTGGTCAGCAGCCGGGACGCCATTCAGGCCAATCAGGCAAAAAGCCATATGATGGCCAATGTCAGCCATGAATTACGGACGCCCATGAACGCGATCATCGGGTTTTCGGAGATGATGAAGGAAGAAATCTTCGGATCGATCAATCCGCCCAAATACCGCGAATATGTCGATGATATCCATAAAAGCGGGCGCATCCTGCTGTCCAATATCAACGATCTGCTGGATATGGCACGGATCGAAACCGGCAAGATCGGATGGGAGGAGCGCCTGTTCCCCGTCAGCGAAGTGATGGAGATTGCAGTGAAGTCGAGCCGGGCGGCGCTGCCCGATGACAGCATCCATATCCTGTCTTACGACATGAGCGACGGGGCGTATGTCCATGCCGATTTTGATCGCCTCTGTCAGGCCCTCACCAATCTGATGAACAATGCCGGGAAATTCAGCCCGCCTGACAGCATCATCGAAATAACCTTCGGTGCCACCGCAACAGGCTGGGCGTTTCGGGTCAAGGATGAGGGATGCGGCATCGCCGGGGAAGATCTCCAGCGTATCCGCGAACCCTTCGCGCAGGTGGGACCGAGCAGCTACAGCGCCGCAAAGGGCGGTCTGGGGCTGGGACTGGCCATTACGAGCGAGATTGCTCAGCGTCTGGACGGCACACTCGATATCACCAGTACGGTCGGTGTCGGTACCACGGTCTCGATCCTGTTGCCCAATGAACGGATCGAGCTGCATTCCGAACGGCTGAGCGCGTAGCCTTTTTCGGTATTTCTTCTGGACATTTCTCCGGGTGCGGGAAAGCATCTCACTGCACGAGAATTTCCCCGGAGGATGCCATGGCGACCGATGATACGACGCGCGGAACCGACCGCAGAACTCTTCTGAAAGGCGCAGCCGCAATCGGGGCGGTCGCCGCCGGGGCGCAATTGCTGCCCGGTGCCGCCCGCTATGCTCAGGCACAGAGTTCAGCACCGATCAAAATCGGATTTCAGGTTCACCGCACCGGCATCGGCGCGGCCTATGGCCGGTGGTATGACCGCACGACAAAGGCCGCCGCCAAACTCATCAATGACGGGGGCGGGATCAACGGACGCCCGGTCGAGATCATCGCCGAGGACGACGGCACCGACCCCAAGCGCGGGGCGGAGGTCATCGAGAAATTCGCGACCAAACATGAATGCGACGTCGCCTTCGGCACGCTGTTCAGCCATGTGGTCATCGGCTCCGCACCGCGCGCGGGGGAGCTGAAGCTGCCGTATTTCGTGGTGTCCGAAGGCCACCATGTCGCGAGCGGGATGCTCAATCGCTATACCCTGCAACCGGGGATCACCGACGTGAAATCTCAGGTGCAGTCAATGGCCCCCTGGGTCGCCGACAATCTGGGCAAGAAGGTCACGATGATCTACCCGGATTTCGCCTTCGGTCACGACCACCGCGACTATTTCTCGGAGGCCATCGAGCGGCAGGGCGGGAATGTTATCGCCAAGATCGCCATTCCGCCGCGCGAGACGTCATTCTTCAAATATCTGCCGAAAATTCCGAAAGATACGGAAGTTCTCTACCACGTCATGGTCGGTCCCGGCGTCCTGACCTTCGTGAAGGAAATGGGTGAGTATTTCGGAGACAAGCGCCCGGAAATCTTCGGCTTCATCGATTCGCTGGAGGCGGTGGATATCGCCTCGCCCGGTCTGGAGTTTCTCGAAGGATCGCATTTCTGGGAAGGCTATCCGCGCTATGCGGGCGAGAACCAGAGCGCCCATGACAAGTTCTACCGCGAAGCCGTTGGCGTGGACGAGAACGGGGCCTCGCTGTCGGACCCCAAGGACGTGTCCACCTTCGCTCATATGTTCGGGTGCTGGGAGACGCTGCATATCCTGAAGGCCGGAATGGAAGCGGCGGATTACAAGGGACCGAAGGATCGTCAGGCCCTGATCGAAGCGGTGGAGAACATGGATGTCTTCCCCGAAAGCCGCGCCCATCCGCAGGGGTCGAAACTGTTCAACGGGCGGACCCATCAGGCCTTTGGCCATCAGCATATCAGCCGCGTTGAGGGCGGAAAGCTGGTGCCGGTCCACAAGACGTCGATCTTCGATACGGTCTACGAGGACGAGACGGATTATACGAAGATGAGCTTCTAGAGGCATTCTCGATCAGGTCGGGTCATCGAACACGCCAGGCGCTGCGCGTCTGAGGGCACTTTCCGGCTCCACCTGATCGAGATTGACTGAAGGCGATTGTCATTCCGTGGTCTGACCATGGTATCCATCGTGACGCCCTTGCTGAAACATGGACCCCGCGATCAGATCGCGGGGTGACATCATTCAAAGACTGGCTGCAAATCCGTGGACCTCATCTCCTACCTTCCCTTCTCCCTTCCGCATCCTGCCCTGCTCGCGGCGGGGGTGCTGGAGGGGACCGTGCTTGCCGCCGTTCTCGCCTTAACCGCGCTGGGGCTGTCCATCGTGTTCGGGATCATGCGGGTGGTGAATGTCGCCCATGGTGAATTCTATATGCTGGGCGCGGTGCTGGCGTGGTTCATCACCCATACGGTCAGCGGCACGGTGGGCGGTCCGCCATGGCTGGGCTTCGGCATTGCCCTGATCGTCGCGCCGCTGGTGGTCGCATCCATGGCTGCGGCGACGGACTGGCTGGTGCTGAAGCGGCTGGACTACGATCCAGAGGCAACCATCGTGGCGACAATCGGAATTCTGTATATTATCCAGCAACTTGCGCTGACCTTTTACGGTCCCGATGCAAGGCCGGTGGAGGCCCCGTTCGACTTTCGGGTACAGACGCCCTGGTTCGGGTATTCGGGCTACAAGCTGTCGGTGGTCGGGGCGGCGATCCTGCTGATGCTGGTCGTCTGGCTGGTGCTGACGCGCACGAAGATCGGGTTGATCATGCGGGCGACGCAGTATGACAGGGAAACAGCGCAAGCCTTTGGAATTCCGGTCGATAAGGTCTATGCGGGCGTCTTCGCGCTGGGGGCGGGGCTGGCCGCGATAGGGGCGGTGCTGATCGTGCCGATCCAGCAGGCGCATTATCTGATGGGGGGCGATCCGCTGTTATTGTCCTTCATCGTGGTGATCCTCGGCGGGCTTGGGTCGCTCAGGGGAACGCTGGTGGCGGCGATCTTCATCGGGTTGTCGGATGGCATCATTTCAACGCTCTATGAGCCGACGCTGGCGAAGATACTCGCGACGTTGCTGGTGGCGATGGTGCTGGTGTTCCGTCCGCAGGGACTGTTCGGGGCGCGGGCGGCATGATCCGGTCGATCCTGCTCCATAGCTTCGTCATCGCGGCGCTCGTTGCGCTGGAGCCGGTCCTGTCGGAGTACCACCACGGCAACCTCGCGCGGATCATGGTGCTGGCGGTCTATGCGACCGGATACAATCTGCTGTTCGGATATACAGGGTTGCTGAGCCTCGGCCATGCGATGTTCTTTGCTGCCGGGATGTATGGCTGCGCCCTGATGATCCGGCTGGCGGAGTGGAGCGTCGGCCCGGCTTTCGTGGTCGGCGTCATCTGCGCGCTGATCGCCGGGATCGTGGTCGGGTTTCTGGCGCTGCGGACCATCGGCGTGGGGTTCATGATCGTAACGCTGATGTTCGCCGAGGCGGCCTATCTCACGATCCTCTACTACAACGAATATACGCGCGGGGATGAGGGGTTCACCATCGCGCAATCAGTGCGGACCATCGGCGGGCTGGACCTGTCGGATACGACGACACGGTATTTCGCGGCCCTGACGCTGTTTTCCATATGTCTCATCGCCAGCGCAGCGGTGGTGCAGTCGAAGGCGGGGCGGGTACTGGTGGCGATCCGGGAGAACGAGGACCGGGTGCGGATGCTGGGCTTCGACCCGTTCCGCTACAAGCTGCTGGCGCTCGTCCTCTCCGCCGTCATGGCCGGGGCGGCGGGGGCGGCCTATGCGGTGCTGTTCGGCTATGCGGGGGCGAGTTTCGCCGCCGTGCAGTATTCGATCTTTCCGCTGCTCTGGGTGTTGTTGGGCGGGCCGGGCACGACGCTGGGGCCGCTGCTCGGTACGGTACTGATGTTCTATCTGGTCGATTATGCGAGCGGAACCATCATGCCGGGATTGGCGGGGATGGTGGAAACGCAATTCGGGATCGAAGCACCGGGGCTGGCCTCGGCCTATCTGCTGCTGGTGGGGGTGGCGCTGGTCCTGCTGGTGTTGTTCGCGCCCAGAGGATTGCTCGGCACCGTGCGCGCGAGGATGATTCCATGGCTGCCGTAGCGCAACTCAGTGCCGAAGGACTGGTGAAGGATTTCGGGGGCCTGCGGGCGGTCGATGTGGCGGCGTTCACGCTGAACAAGGGAGAAATCCGCGCGGTGATCGGGCCGAACGGGGCGGGGAAGACGACATTCGTGAGCCTGCTTTGCGGGCGGTTTCCGCCGACGGCGGGGCGCATCACCTTCGAGGGGCGCGATATCACGGCGATGCCCGCCCATGAGCGCGTGGCATCGGGCATCGCCTATACGTTCCAGATCACCAGCATCTTCGGAAATCTGAGCCTCTATGACAATGTTGCCCTGCCCGCACAGAGGCGTGTGACACTCGATGGCGGCGGCCATGTCAGGGAACGGGCCATGGCGGCGCTGGAGCGCGTGGGGCTGGCGGATCGGTCGCGGGAGATCGCCTCCTCGCAAAGCTACGGCCACCAGCGATTGCTGGAGGTCGCTATGGGGCTGGCGCTCGGGCCGAAAGTGCTGATCCTCGACGAGCCGACACAGGGGCTGGCCGACAGCGAGATTGCCGATTTCATCACCCTGATCCGGGAAGTGGCACAGGAGACGACGATCCTGCTGATCGAGCATAATATGCCGGTGGTCATGGCTCTCGCGGAGACGATCACGGTGCTGGATCAGGGTCGGATTCTGGCCGAGGGAACACCGGACGCGATCCGGGAGAATGCGGCGGTCCAGACGGCGTATCTGGGGGGATGACGGTGATGATATGCTGACCCTGACCGGAATCGATGCGTTCTACGGCAATGTGCAGGTCTTGCGCGGTATGGCGCTGGAGGCGCGGCGCGGCGAAATTCTGTGCCTGCTGGGGCGCAACGGTGCGGGAAAGACCACGACGCTGAAAACGATCATGGGGCTGGTCAGGGCGCGGTCGGGCAGCGTGATTCTCGACGGGGACGCGCTGACCGCCCTGCCCGCCCATGAGATAGCCGAACGCGGCATTGGCTATGTGCCGCAGGGACGGCGACTGTTCGCGGAGATGACCGTGGCGGAAAATCTGGAGATCGGGCTGATGACGCGCGGGCGGGGCCGGGACGTGCGCGAACGGATGCTGGAACTGTTCCCCGTCCTGCGGGACCGGTTGAAACAGGTTTCGGGCACGCTGTCGGGCGGGGAGCAGCAGATGCTGGCCATGGCCCGCGCGCTGTGTCTGGAGCCGGGCGTACTGTTGCTGGACGAGCCGACCGAGGGATTGCAGCCGTCGATGATCGCGCTGATCCGGGATGTGGTGACCGAATTACGGGGCGGTGACACGGCCATTATTCTCGTGGAACAGCGGGTCGATGCGGTGTTGTCCATTGCCGACCGGGTGCTGTTCATCGAGAACGGAGCGCCGCGCGAGACGGTGGATGCGTCGGTACTGCGCGCCGATCCGGCACTGGTGCAGCGATATGTGGGGATCGGGTGATTACCGCCCCCGGAACACCCCGCCCAGAACACCCCGCACGATTTCCCGCCCGATACGGGACGAGACAGATCGGGCGAAGGACTTCATAGCGGCCTCGGCCACCGTCTGCCGCTGTCTGCCCCTGGGTTTCTTCGCAGCGGGTGCCTCCTCACGCTGCGCCGGGGCCATACGCCGGTTCGAGGCGCGGGTCTGACGGGCGGCGGGAACATTGGTCGGCACATAGCGGCGGGCGCTGTTGAACTGTTCAAAATCAATGGTCAGCTCGCCCCCGCCGCCCGCCTGCGGCACAGCCTGCTCGGTGCGTCCGTTGAGTTGCTCGAATGCACTCTCACGGTCGATGGGGTCGTCGTAGACGCCGAAGAGGGGTGAACTGTCGATGATGTCCCTGCGCTCGGCATCGGTGAGGGGGCCGAGACGCGAGGAAGGCGGGCGGACGAGAGTGCGCTCGACCATGGAGGGTGCGCCTTTGGCCTCCAGCGTCGAGACCAGTGCCTCGCCGGTGCCGAGATCGGGGATGGCCAGTTCGGCATCAAAGCGCGGGTTCAGGCGGAAGGTCTGGGCCGCCGCGCGCAGGGCCTTGCGGTCGCGGGGGGTATAGGCTCGCAAGGCATGCTGGACCCGGTTGCCGAGCTGGCCGAGGATGTCGTCGGGTACATCCGCCGGATTCTGGGTGATGAAATAGACGCCGACACCTTTCGAGCGGATGAGACGAGCGACCATTTCCACCTTGTCGATCAAAGCCTTGGGGGCATCCTCGAACAGGAGATGGGCCTCGTCGAAGAAGAACACGAATTTCGGTTTGTCAGGGTCGCCGACCTCGGGAAGTTCCTCGAACAGTTCCGAGAGCAACCAGAGCAGGAAGGTCGCGTAGAGTTTGGGCGACTGCATCAGTTTTTCGGCGGCGAGGATATTGATCCGGCCCTGCCCTTTCGGGGTCAGGGCGATCATGTCAGTCAGTTTCAGGGCCGGTTCGCCGAAGAAGGCCTCGCCCCCCTGCTGTTCCAGCACAAGAAGCCGACGCAGGATGGCCCCGACACTGGATTTGGTGACATAGCCGTAGGTGGTCGAGATTTCGCTCGCATTCTCACCCACATGATTGAGGATCGCGCGCAGATCTTTCAGATCGAGCAACAGCATTCCCTGATCGTCGGCGATGGTGAAGGCGATGTTGATGACGCCTTCCTGCGTCTCGTTCAGGCCCAGAAGCTGCGACAGGAGAAGCGGCCCCATCTCGGTGACAGTGGTGCGGACGGGGTGGCCCTGTTCGCCGAACAGATCCCAGAAGACAACCGGGAAATCGTCATAGCCGTAATCCTCGAACCCGATGGTTTCCGCCCGCGAGATCAGCTTGTCATGCAGCTTGTGCTCGTGGGTTCCGGCGGCGGCGAGACCGGAGAGATCGGATTTGACGTCGGCGAGGAAGACGGGCACCCCAGCCTGCGAAAACCCCTCGGCCAGAATTTGCAGCGAGACAGTCTTGCCCGTGCCGGTGGCCCCGGCGATCAGGCCGTGGCGGTTGCCGTATTTCAGCAGCAGGTTCTGCGCTACGGCATAATCCTCGCCGCCGCCTCCGATGAAGATGCTGTCCTGATCCATCACGATTTCCTCCGGTCGCCCGCCTTGACCCGGCCAACGACTTCCCCTGCTTTGACATCGAAACTCTTCTGGTGACGATAGGCGGAGGCGTCAACCTCTTCGACGGGCGGACGCAGTTTTCCGGGCGCTGTCAGGCATAACCGCAAGACTGTCAGCACCGCGCCGAGTGTCACGAAAACCGCCGGGATCGCGCCGAGGCGAGAGGTCGAGGCGATAGCACCGATGCCGCCGTAATGCAGCAGGCACCACGCCGCGAAGCCGAAGGCCAGCCCCCATACCAGCAATAATGCCCGCCTTTCGGTGATAACGCGCCGATCCGAATCCTCGCCGGGAACGACGATATGCATGATCGCATGAACGGTCGCGCCGGCGAATGTCACGAAAAACAGAACGCTGAGGATCAGCAGGATGACGCGCAGGAATTTCGGTGCCCATAATTCGTTGAGCGCCAGCAACAGGGCGCTGTCGGTTCCGAGACGGGGAACCGAGGCCCACAGACTGCCATCCACGCGGTCGATGTTCAGCGCCAGCCCGCCCAGCACGAGAATGCAGAATATGCTGACGAACATCGGCATTATGACGAGAAATACGATGGCATGGGCCAGTGTGTATCCCCGCGCCGCGCGGCTGAGCGCATAGCCGATGACCGGCGCCAGCAGCATCCAGCCGCCCAGATGGGTGATCGTCCACCGCCCCGCCCATGCACCGGGGTCTTGCAGAAAGCCGTTGAACATCAGGCTCGGGAAATACCGGAGCACACCCCATGCCGCCTTGATCCCTCCGATAAAAGCATATCCGCGTGGTCCGAAGATCAGAACCAGCAACAGGAAGACGAGCAACAGGACCAGCGCCACACGCGCGGTCGCCGCCATGCTCGCGCCGATAGGCCGCGCGCCGAGAAAGACCGAGGCCAGCACCAGAAAGACCAGAACGCCGGTCATGGTGCCGCCTCCCAGCCGTGTGCCGGAAATTGCCAGTCCCTGCGCGGTGACCGACACGACCGCGCTGGCCAGAGCCGCGATCAGGGCGAGAATGACGAAGAGAAAGACGGTGCCGTCCAGAAAATCACCCCATGCCGCCCGACGCCGTAACCGCGCGCCTGCAATCACGCTCTCGACCGAGCGTCGCCCGCGCAGGGTTCCGGTGGCGAGGGCGAAGGCGACCATGAACAGGCCGAAGGTGACATGCATCAGGATACCCCAATGCAGATAGGTCGCCGTGCGCGCCATGATCTGCGCTTCAGGCGACAGAGCACGCAAACCGAGGACCGGCGGCGGGAGATGGACGTGGTAGAGCGGCTCACCCGCCGCCCAGAAAAGGATGCCGATGGAGGTACTGGCCGCAAAGCCATAGGCGATCGCTTCAAAGGGGGTGACCCGTATCGGAGCCGACGGCCCGCCGATCCTGACCGTGCCGATACAGACCAGGGCGAGGATCAGGGCGAGGATCGAAAGCGCGCCGACGCCGAGATACAGCCAGCCGAACACGCCGACGGTCCACTCGCGCGCCCATTCGGTCCAGTTCATGATGGACGCACCGAATCCCCGGCGGAAAGCCCACCATACGCCCGCAAAGACGAAAAAAGGGACCACGACAAGCGCCATCCGGGGGGGATTGTGCATCGCCCGTCACTCCGACCCGATCCCGACAGGGGATCACTGCTCCGTCACAGAGTGCAGATTGTGACCTAAAGGTAAAGACGGAGCGGGCAGGAAGCTGCTCGCCCCATGCCGCAGTGCAACAGTCGATTTCGGCATCCCGCCCCGGCAAATCCGCCGGAGCGAGACGTATCTGCCGTCAGACCAGTGCCATGATGCGGGAATTGCCGCCCGTACCGCCGCCGACCTTGGGGGTGGCGACCACCACCGTCGCGCCGACTGCCGGAACATCGTCGAGTCCCGCGATGCACTCGACGCCCCAGCGACCCGAGGGAAGCCATGCGTAATGGGTGTCGAAAGTCTGCGATGCACCGTGATCGAGCGACAGGGTATCCGAGGCCAGCCCAAGCGCGCCACGCTCGCTCATCAGCATATCCGCCGCCTCCACATGGAAACCGGGGAAATGCATCACGCCCTCGTCGTCGCGGTTGGCGAAGCCGTCACCGGGGGCCTTGGCCGCCCAGCCGGAATTCATCGCGATGCAGGCCCCTTCGGGGATATCGCCGTGCTTGGCTTCCCATGCGGCCAGGTCATCCGGCGAAAGCTGGTAATCGGGATTCTCCGCCGCCTGCGCCCGCACGTCGATCACGGCCAGAGGCAGGACGAGATCATCCAGCGGAATTTCATCGACCGTCGCGCCCTCGGCGGCGAAATGGATGGGAGCGTCGATATGGGTGCCGCAATGCTCGACCATGGTATAGCGGCGGGTATTGAAACCGTTCTCCGCGAAGGTCGTCAGTTGCTCGACCCCAAGTGCCCAGTCGGGGATATAGGTCGGGAAATCCGGCGTCAGGGTATGGGTCAGATCCACGACGCGGTTAAAGACACGGATACCCTTCGCCCGTGCGGGGGAGGCGGCACCGGCAAGGGTGCCTGCGGCCAGTGCCGCCGCCCCCGCCTTAAACAAACCGCGCCTGTTGAGTTTTGAATGAATCGCAGCGTGACATCCCGGAACGCACATCGACCTGACTCCTTTTTCGGATATGGATCAGGTAAGATAAAGCGCCGGACCGCAGGCCCGTCAAACCGGAGACTATCGAAATGCCAGGCGACACCATCCTGATCCGCCCGCTTCACGAGAATGATCGCAAGGAATGGGCAAGGTTATGGAGGGCCTATCTGGACTTCTACGAATCCGATGTCGCCGATGCCGTATACGACAATACATTCGCGCGGTTGCTGGATCCGGCGACCCTGACCATGGGGTGTTTCATCGCGGAGATGGACGGCTCGCCGGTCGGCCTCGTCCATTATATCCAGCACCCGCATAACTGGCGGATCGAGGATGTGATCTATCTACAGGATCTCTATGCCGATCCCGCTGCGCGCGGCAAGGGTATCGGACGCAGGCTGATCGAAGCGGTCTATGCCGAGGCGGATCGACGTGGATGCCCATCGGTCTATTGGCTGACGCAGGATTTCAATACGCAAGCGCGCAAACTCTACGACCGCATTGCCACGCTGACACCCTTCATCAAGTATCAGCGATAGGGATCGTGCGGCTCGCCGGGACTTCTGCCCCGGTCTGCCCGGCCCCCCCAGAGCCGTTCGCGATACCCGCCACCCGGCGGGGACGCGATCTCAATAATCGTCTTCGTCGTCGAACAGGGCGTCATCCGGCAGGGTGAGCGTGTCGTCGTCGAAATCCACATCCGCACCGATCATGGCGTCCACATCGATTGCATTCACATCGAATGCCTTGTCGAAGTCCATTTCGTAGTCCATGGCAGTTGTCCCTCTGCATCAATCTTTCGATGCACAGAGAATGACCGACAGGCGTAAACAATTGCTGTGTGCAGTACAGGATCGACACGGACGATTTGCGGACAATTTGAAGTGAATACGGCGTATCGCGATCCGAACTATATTATATAGTTGGTAAGGCTTACCCCCCTACCCCCCCGTGGAGCGTGGGTACCTGAAGCGGGCTGAATCCGTAATGACGCAGCCAGCGCAGGTCGCATTCAAAGAAACCGCGCAGATCCGGGATACCGTATTTGAGCATCGCGATCCGGTCGATGCCGACGCCGAAGGCGAAACCCTGCCACTGAGCCGGATCAATGCCGCAATTCGACAGCACCTTCGGGTGGACCATGCCCGAACCGAGGATTTCGAGCCAGTCATCGCCCTCGCCTACCTTCAACACACCGCCCTGCCATGAACAGCGGATATCGACCTCCGCCGACGGCTCGGTGAAGGGGAAATGCGAGGCACGGAAGCGCAGTTCGACGGCATCGACCTCGAAGAACGCTTTCACGAACTCCTCCAGCGTCCATTTCAGGTTCGCCATGGTGATATCGCGGTCGATGGCCATGCCCTCGACCTGATGGAACATCGGCGTGTGGGTCTGGTCATAATCGGAGCGATAGACCCGCCCCGGCGCGATGAAGCGCACGGGTGCCCCTTCTTTCTCCAGTGTCCTGATCTGAACCGGGGAGGTATGGGTCCGCAGGACGTGGCGTGTGCCGTCGGCGCGGGGGGCCATGTAGAACGTGTCCATCTCTGCCCGCGCCGGATGCTCCGGCACGATATTGAGGGCGTCGAAATTGTGCCAGTCATCCTCGATCTGGGCGCCCTCACGGACATCAAAGCCCATATCGGCGAAGATCGCCGTGACTTCCTCGGTCACCTGACTGACAGGGTGGAGCGTACCCTGCTGTCTCGGACGGGGCGAGAGGGTGACATCGAGCCATTCGCTTTCCAGCCGCTCGGCGAGGGCAGCATCGCCCAGGGCTTCCTTGCGGGCGGCGACGGCGGCGGCGATCTCGGTCTTGAGCGTATTAAGGGCGGGACCGGCGGTGGCGCGTTCCTCGGGAGTCATCTTTCCCAGTTCGCGCATTCTGAGCGCGACCTCGCCCTTCTTGCCGATCGCCGCGAGGCGGGCCGCTTCGAGCGCGCCCTCGTCGGAAGCATCGCGGATCGCGGTCAGATGCGCCGCACGCAGGGTTTCGAGGCCGTCCATTGCATGAAATCCTTCAGGAAACTGTCCGACGGGGACGTACCACAGGCACCGGCAAGGTCAAGTCGGCCCGAACCTCGCAAGGCTTTCCCGCAAAAGCAGGGAGTGCGCCATGATGAAACAATCCGTTACCGGTATGATCGGCGTCTGCGCCCTCATGTCCCTCGCCGCCCATGCATGGCTGACGGCGATGACGGTCGAGGCGACCATCGCGGAAACCGAGCCGCAGGAGCTTCATCTGTTCATGGTCGCGGCGGTGGACCGGGACTGCGACGGTGATCTGTCGGACGAGGAGGAAGAGGACCGGCGTTTCACGACCCAGAAAACGCTGCTGCCGGCAGAATGCATCATCTATCGCACCCGCTATCGCAATGACGGGGCATTCGGTATCCGGCATATGCGAGTGACCAATATCGTGCCCAAGCAAATGGTCTATATCCCCGGAAGCGCCGAGCATGTGGCGACGCCGCCCGGCCTGTGGCCCGAAACCACGGTGTCCCCTTCCGAGAACGAGGACGGGTCGCTGATCTGGCGGTTCGGCGGGGCGCTGGCACCGGGTGAAACGGGGGAAATCCAGTTCCGGGTGCGGCTGGAGCCTTGATCGGGGGATTTACCCGACCGCGCGCTGCATGAATGCCCGGACAGTCTGTCCGTCCGGGATCGGCGTGATCGCGCCGTAGCCCTGCACCGAGAGCGCCGCCGCGTGGACGGCATAGCGGGCGGCATCGACCGGCCTGTCACCCGCAAGAACCCCGGAAAGAAACGCGCCGTCGAAGCAATCGCCCGCGCCGCTGGCGTCCACCGCCTTCACGGCGGGCGCGGGGACATGGGCCATACCCTCCGCATCGCCGACCAGCGCGCCTTTCTCGCCCAGTGTCAGGGCGACCGTACCGGCCCCCAGATCGCGATAGAAGCCGATGATATCGCCGGGGTCATCCAACCCCGTCAGCATAACCGCATCATCCAGACCGGGCAGGAAGATATCGGCGCGGGGCACCGTGCGATGGATGGTCTCGCGCGCCTCCTCCAGTGACCACAGCGACAGGCGCAGATTCGGATCATAGGACACGAGCGTTCCGGCCTCCGCCGCCAGAGATATCGCCGCGTCGCAGGCCGCACGGGCCGTAGCGCCGATGGCCTGCGATATGCCCGACAGATGCAGACAGCGCGCATCCCGGATCATATCGCCGGGCAGGTTTTGCGGCGTCATGCGGGTCGCCGCCGATCCGGCGCGACGATACTCGAACCGGTGTCCATCCGGGCCGTGGCGCACGAAATAGATGCCCGTGGGGGCATCCGGGTCCGTGGCGACGGCGGCGGTATCAATGCCCTCGCCCTGCCAGAGCGCCCTGAGATCGTCCCCGAAACTATCCGCGCCGATACGGGTCGCCATGCCCGCCCGCGCGCCCTGCCGTGCGACAGCAACGGCGACATTCGAGACATCGCCGCCGAAACCATAGAGGAAGGTGCCGTCGGAACGGTCGTTGAACTCCACCATCGGTTCACCGAGGCAGAGAACATCGGTGCCGCGTCTCACCGCCCCATCCAGCCGCCGTCCACCACCAGCACCTCGCCGTTCACGTAATCGGACGCGGCGGAGGCGAGGAAGACGACGGGACCGCCGAAATCTTCCGGCGTGCCCCAGCGGCCCTGCGGAATGCGGTCGAGGATCGTCTGCGAACGGTCGGGGTCGTCCCGCAAAGCCTGCGTATTGTCGGTGGCGATATAGCCGGGGGCGATGGCATTGACGTTGATGCCCCGCGAGGCCCATTCATTGGCCAGTGCCTTGGTCAACTGGCCGATACCGCCCTTGGATGCCGCATAACCGGGAACCGTGATCCCGCCCTGAAAGGTCAGCAGCGAAGCGGTGAAGATAATCTTGCCGCTGCCCCGTGCCAGCATGGCGCGCCCGAACTCGCGGGCGAGGACGAACTGGGCCGAGAGGTTGACCTCGATCACCTCGTCCCACCAGTCATCGGGATGTTCAGCGGCGGGTTTTCGCATGATGGTTCCGGCATTATTGACCAGAATATCCGGGGTGATGCCGTCATCCTCAACCTGCTTCGCGAAGGCGCGCAAGGCTGCGCGATCCGCAAAATCGCACTGATAGGCGCGGAAATCGCGTCCCATACCCGTAACGGATTTTTCGATATCGCTGCCCGATAGTTCAAGCGAGGCGCTGACCCCGACGATATCGGCACCGGCACCGGCCAGAGCCTCGGCCATGCCGCGCCCGATGCCGCGTTTGCAGCCGGTGACGAGTGCCGTCTTACCGCTGAGATCGAAGGAAGAGAGAACACTCATGCGTCGCCCCCCACCCTGATGAGACTTTTCATGGCAGTCGGTGTGGAATCGAGCGATTCAAACGCTGCCTGAATATCCGCAAGCGGGCTGATATCGGTGATGATCGTATCCGCATCGACGCCACCGCTTGCGATGATCGCAATCGCTTTCTCGTAATCCTCGGGTTCGTAGACCCGCGCGCCGATGAGCTGCAACTCACGCCAGAAGAACTGGAACAGGTCGATCTGCGGTTTCACCGCATGGATCGCGACCATGACGATCCGTGCCCGTGTCGCGGCCACAGTGGTCATGGCATCGACGCCGGGCTGGGTGCCGGAGACCTCGAACACGACTTCGGCCCCCTTGCCGCCCGTGCGGTCCTGAATGGCGGCGGGAAGATCGGTCTCTGCCGGGTTTACGGTATCGAAACCCAGTTTTTGCGCGATGGCGAGACGATGGGGGTTCACTTCGGAGATCGTGACTTTGCCGCCCGCATCACGTGCGACCATCGCCACGAGAATGCCGATGGGGCCACCGCCGATGACCACGACATCCTCGCCGGGTCGAAGACCGGAAAGCCGGACATCGTGGCAGGCCACCGCCACAGGCTCGATCAGGGCGGCATGGTCCATCCGAAGGTCATCGGGCAGGATGTGCAGGGTATGGGCGGGGACGGTCCAGATTTCCTGCATCGCCCCGTCAGTGTCGAGGCCGAGGAATTTCAGCTTGTGGCAGACATGCTCGTGACCCGCCCGACAGGCCGGACACTCGCCGCAATGATCGAGCGGACGAACGACGACCTTCTGGCCGACACGCACCGTATCGACACCCGCACCGACCTCGGCGACCGTGCCCGACATCTCATGCCCGACCGTGCGGTTGAGGCCCACCCGCGCATCCATATTGCCGTGGTAGACATGCATGTCGGTGCCGCAGATACCGCAATAGGCAACCCGGACGGCAACCTCACCCTGCCCCGGTGCCTGTGCCGTCGTCTGCTCGACCGCAAAGGTTCTGTCGCCGCGATAGAAGGCGGCAGTGATTGTCTCGCTCATGGTTTCGTCCCGGTCTATGATCTTCCCGCATCGGGGAATGTCGCTTCGTGGCGATAGGTGGCAAAGCTGTCGAGGGTCTGCCGGTCGCACTGTTCCTGCCAGCGTGTACCGGGCAGAACCGCAGAAACGCAAGGATATGCCACGCGGTATTGCGCGGTGCGGTCGTTGGTTTCAATGGCGATGGCGACCATGCCCGCAACCGTGCCCTGCTGTTGCTCCACGAGACGGATCGCGCCGTCCATCGTGCCGCCTGTCTCGATCCACTGATCGACCAGCAGAACACGGGTGCCGGGGGCAAAGGCGGGCAGACGCATCTCCATATCCTGCGTGCGGCCTGAATAATTCGAGAATGCAACGCTGTCGGTCTTGACGCAGAGCTTGCCCGCCTTGCGGATGGGCAGGAAACCGCGCTCGATACGCGCGGCAATACCCGCCGCAAGCACGAAGCCCATCGCGTCCAGACCCGCCACGACGTCGATATCATCGGGGTTCAGTTCCGCCGTGATATCGTCCAGCAGATCGGTAAAGGCGGCGGCGTTGATGTAGATGGAGGTCGGGTCCAGCCACGCGAATTTCTCACCTTTCGTGTTCGGTGACATCAGCTTCAGATACCAGCGATCCTCGCGTGGTCCCTTCATTGTCCGGCTCCCATTTCCCGTGTAACGGCCAGCAACGCATCGAGGCGCGCCGGATCAATGCTGTAGAAATCTCCGGGCGGGGCGATCCCCGTCGCGACGAGGAAGCAATCCACATCGCGCCCGTAGCGTTCGGCGTTTCCGGGGGTCACGCCCGAAGCCAGCGCAAGCGGTGCATCGCCCGCTCCGCGCCGGAAATCAGCGATTTTCGTCCCGTCAGCCTCCTGCCCCGTAGCAGGACCGGAGGTGGTGACGACATCCATGTAAGGTGCGGCAATCACCGCCGAACGCTCGTATTGCGAGGGATCGACAGGGCGTTGTTTCTTGAAGGCGGTGCCGCCGAAATACAGGCCGGTCCAGCCACTTTCAGCCCGGACGCGCGCGATATCATCCGCCTCGCCCTGTAGCGCCTCACGCTCATCCATGCGCGCGTCATCGGCCCAGTAGCCATCGACGGGGCATCCATCGGCCTCCAGTTCTCCGAGAACCGGAAAGGCATCGCGCCCCGTCACAGCGAGAAAATTCACCCCCAGCCACAGCCCCGGCATTGCGGCGCGGACCTCGCGGATAATCGGGACGAGGCGCTCCTTCGCGAAATCATGGTTGATGAGAAAGACACCCGCCGCACCGGCCCGCACACAGATTTCCACCCCCCGCATGGCCTGCACCGTGTCGAGAACATGGATCACGGGCGTGACGACCGGACCGGGGGATTTGAACAATTTGTGGAATCCATCACGTGTCATGGGAATACGCTAACGCCCCCTGCCGCATTCGTCATCACCCATTGCCCGAAATTCAGACTCGCGAAATCACCCCGTCTGTGGTGGCATTGCATACAGCAAAGGGAGACATGACATGACACGCCTCATCAAACCCACGCGCCGGGCCGTCCTCGCCGGAACCGCCGCTGTTCTGACCACCCCCTATCTCAACCGCGCCTGGGCCGCAGACCCGGTAGAGATCAACATGCTTGCCTGGTACGGGCATGGCGAGCCGGACATGGTCGAGGAGTTCGAGGCCGAGAACAACGTCAAGTTCAACGCGAAATACTATGCGGGCGGCGACAATATGCTGGCCCTGATCGCGCAGTCCCCTCCGGGCACCTACGATATCATCCTGTCGGACGGTGAATTCGTGCAGCAGCTCAACGCCGCCGGTTACATCGAGCAGATGGATGCCGATGATTACAATTTCGATGACTTCTGGCCCGAATTCCAGAAGTTCCCCGGCCACTGGAAGGGCGATGACCTCTATTCGGTCATGGTGCGCTACGGCCTGCTCGGTGTCAGCTTCAACACCGATGTCATCACCCATAAGGAAGCGATGACCTACGGTGTGTTCCAGGACGAGAAGCTGAAAGGCAAGGTCGGACATTTCGACTGGCACCTGCCCAGCCTCGGACAGATGAGCCTATATAACGGCAACAACGATCCCGGCCCGTTCGATATCGACGATGATGCATGGGAAAAGGTGCAGGAAACGACCATGAGCCTGCGCCCGCAGGTCGGCGGCTTCTTCGATTACGGCGGCACGTTCTCGAACCTCAAGAACGGCGAAATGCACGCCATGTGCGGCATCGGGGACTGGATTACCGGCGTTCTGCGGAAAGACGGCGCACCGGTGGACAGCGTGATCCCCGAAGAGGGCGGCATCCAGTGGACGGAAAGCTATTCCATCGGCAAGGGGTCCGATAAGGCCGATATCGTCAGGAAGTTCATCCAGTACATGCTGACGCCCGAAGGCCAGGTCCGCTCGATCCAGATGGCGGCCTATCCGGGCCTCTCGCCCACGAAATCGGGCTGGAAAGCGATCCAGAAGGAAAACCCCGACGAGGCGAAACGCTCGGGCCTGATCGAAGGCGCGGATAACGACCCGATCAAGATGCGTAAAGAAGGTCGCATCTTCAATCGGGACATCCCGCAGCAGCAGGATCTGGAGGACTGGAACGACTTCTGGTCGGAGTACAAGAACGCCTGACCCAAGCCCCTGCCCCGCACCTGTGGCGGGGCCTTTCTCAGCAAGAGGAGGCCCCGCAGCGGGTGCGGGGCAGCGCCTACTCAATGTCCCAGAGTTCCACAGCCTATAAATACACCTGGCGACTGCCCCTGTTGATCTGGCAGGCGGCATTCTTCGTCGTGCCGCTGATCTTCCTGGTGGTGATGAGCTTCTGGCTGGTCAAGAACTACCGGATGCAGCCCGATTTCGTGCTGAAGAACTGGGACAAGATGTTCAGCCGGGGGTATTTCTGGGATGCGTACTGGCTGACGCTCGGGCGAGCGATTCTGGCATCGGTTCTGGTCAGTGTGGTCGCTTTCCCGGCCTCTTTCGCGCTGGCCTTCAAGGTGTCGGACACGACCCGACGATGGGCGGTCTTCTTTCTGATCATTCCCTTCTTCACCTCCTATCTCGTGCGGATCTATGCGTGGCAGGTGATTCTGGCCGAACAGGGCGTCATCAATGCGATGCTCGGCGCGGTCGGCATCGGCACGGTGACGATGCTCAATTCGGGCTTCGGAGCGATGATCGGCTATCTGACCCTGACCCTTCCTCTCGTGGTGATTTTGCAGACCTTCAGCCTCGCTGCCGTGGACCGCAACCTGATCGAGGCCGCTTGGAATCTGGGCTGCGGGCGCGCTCGGACCATAGCGGCGGTCATCGTGCCCTCGGCGAGGATTGGCCTGATCCTCGGCGCGGTGTTCTGCTTCATTCTCAGCTTCGGGGATTTCGTCGCGCCCTATTATCTGGGCGGCTCCAAACCGCCCACGCTCTCCATTCTCATCATCGACACGACAAAATCAGGCCAGCAATGGCCACGCGCGGCGGTGGTGGCGATATGCATGATCGTGACGCTGTTCACGGTCGCCTTCGCGGCTATCGCGCTGGCGTATGGAAGGCCGAAGAAATGAGAGCCGCCCTTCTGATCTATCTCGGAGCGATCTTCGTATTCGTCTTCGCGCCCATCCTGGCCAGCGTGGTGTTCTCGTTCAACTCGGATCGGTTCCCGTCGATCCCGCTGGGGTCATTCACGCTGCACTGGTACGAGACGGCCTTTGCGGATGAGTCCCCCATCCGGGAAGCCTTCCGCAATTCGCTGATCGTCGCCGTCTGTGCCGCGACCCTGTCAACCTTCATCGGCTTCGCGACGGCCTATACCGACTATCGCTACGGCTTCCGCTTCAAGGCCGGGTATATCGCGCTGGCACTGCTGCCCCCGACCGTGCCGCTCATCATCCTCGCGCTGGCGATGCTGGCATGGCTGAGCCAGTTGGGCCTGAGCGGAACGCTGACGGGCATCGTCGTCGCCCATACCGTACTGGGCGCGCCCTTCGCGATGGCGGTGACGCGGCTGCGGCTGAGCCAGATGGACCCGTCACTGGAGGCGGCGGCGTGGAACCTGGGAGCTTCCGAATGGGGGGCGATGCGTCATGTGGTGCTGCCCTTCTGCCTGCCCGCGATCATCAGCGCGTTCTGCCTGACGGCGGCGGTCAGCTTCGACGAATTCGCGGTGGCGTGGTTCGTGTCGGGCCTGAACAAGACGGTGCCGGTGGCGATTCTCGACATCCTGCAAGGGAATGTCGATCCCCAGATCAATGCGGTCGGCACGGTTGTTTTCCTGACTTCCATGGCCCTCGTCACCGTCGCGCAACTGTTGCTGATGGCGAAGGGCCGCAAGGCGTAGCTGGTGATTGCGTCAGACGGCTCTACCTGACGCGCCATGCACAATCATACCCCTCAGCCCGATGCCCTTTCCTGGCCCGCGACCCGTGCCGAGGGACTGGCCCGGATGGCCGCTTTCGCACCCTTCATGGGTCGCCATTATTCCAGCCAGCGCAATTACGATCTGGGGCCGGACAAGCGCGGCAATGTCTCGGTCCTGTCGCCCTATATCCGGCGGCGGCTGATTACGGAGGAGGAAGCGGTGCGCGCGGCTCTGGCGGTGCATTGCCCGGAGGAGGCCGGGAAATACGTGCAGGAGGTTTTCTGGCGCAGCTATTGGAAAGGCTGGCTGGAGCATCGCCCGGAGGTCTGGGCCGATTACAGACAGGGACGGGATGCCGCGTTGGGGTCGATGGACCGGCGCATGGCCAAGGCGGTAGCCGCCGCCGAAGAGGGGCGTACCGGGATCGCATGTTTCGATAGCTGGGCGGAGGAACTGGTCGAGACGGGCTATCTGCACAACCACGCGCGGATGTGGTTCGCGTCGATCTGGATTTTCACGCTGCACCTGCCGTGGCAGGTGGGAGCGGATTTCTTTCTGCGGCACCTGCTGGACGGTGACCCGGCGTCGAATACGCTGGGGTGGCGGTGGGTGGCCGGTCTGCACACGAAGGGCAAGCATTATGCGGCGCAGGGCTGGAATATCGCGAAGTTCACGCATCAGCGGTTTCACCCCACGGACCTGAACGAGACGGCGGAACCGCTGGAGGAACAGGCCGGGATGCCTGCGGCCCGTCCCGTGCGGGAGTTCACTGCCTATGATCCGGCGCGACCGACAGCACTGCTGATAACCGATGAGGATTGCCAGCCGGAAACGCTGGGGCCGGACCTGACGGCCCTGCGCGGCATCGCCACCGTGCAGACCGCTGCGGAACGCTCGCCCCTGCCGGTCAGTGAGGGAGTAGCAAGGTTCGACCATGCGGCACTGGCGGATGCGATGGAGCGCGTTGGCGGCGGGGGGGTCGCCATGATCGCCCCGCGCGGGCGCGATCTTGTGGACTGGGCGACGCGGGCCGGAGCCACCCAGATCGTGACGGCCTTCGTGAGTCAGGGACCGACACGCGACTGGCTGGATGGCGTCGTCCCGTCGCTGGAAGATGCCGGGATCACGCTCGCGGAGGTGCAACGCGACTGGGACAGAGCGGTCTGGCCCCATGCGACGGCGGGATTCTTCAGGGTGAAGAAGAAAATTCCGCGTCTGACAGAGGAGCTGAACCTCGCTCCATAGCGGTCACCGGCATGGTGGCGCGAGAAAACCGTCCGTAGTCGCATCCTGACTCTGGCCAGCGATTCCGAAAGGGGTTAGGGTTCAGGTAACCTTAACGAACCCTTGCAGGATCGCGCCCGTGAAGTTCTTCATCGACACTGCCGAAATCGACGAAATCCGTGCTCTTGCCCCGTCCGGGATGGTGGACGGGGTGACGACAAACCCTTCGCTGATCGCCAAGTCGGGACGCGATTTCAAGGAAGTGATCGCCGAGATCTGCGACGTGGTGGAGGGACCGGTCAGTGCAGAGGTCACTGCGATGGAAAGCGGCGCGATGATCGAGGAGGGGACGGCCCTCGCGAAGATCGCCGGTAATGTTTGCATCAAGCTGCCGCTGACGTTCGACGGGCTGGTTGCCTGTCGTGCGCTGGTCGATGCGGGGCATCAGACGAATGTGACGCTGTGCTTCTCGGCCAATCAGGCCCTGCTCGCGGCGAAGGCGGGGGCAACCTATATCTCGCCCTTCATCGGGCGGCTGGACGATATGGGCATCGACGGGATGGAACTGATCGAGGAAATCAGGACCATCTACGACAATTATATGTTCGGGACGCAGATTCTCGCCGCCTCCATCCGCACCGTGAATCATGTCAAGCTGAGCGCGCTGGCAGGGGCGGATGTGGCGACGATACCGCCCGCCACGCTCAAGACACTGACCAAACACCCGCTGACGGATAAAGGGCTGGAAGCCTTTCTGAAGGACTGGGAGAAAACGGGACAGTCGATCCTCTAGCATCGGCGCGCAGCGCCGCAGCAGGACAGGAACGACGCCGGAAACGATAAAAAACGATACAACAAGAGGGATCGAGGCATGTCGAACGAGGGAACAGGAAGCGAGGCGCTGGAGCGCACACCGCGCCGGGCCAAGCTGGGGCGCAATGCCGTCCGAAATTACATTCTCGAAAATCCGGCGGTCGTGCTGGATGACGCGGAAGTGTCGGCCAGTCTGGTCGATCTGGCCGGGCAACGCTACGGCAGCAACGTGGTCAGTATGCAAACCGCCGTCATGGCCAGAATGCGCGAACGACTGCGCGCGGTCGAGATCGAGCGCGAGGAGATGCTGGACGCGGCGGAGGCCAATCTCGTTTCGATGAATCAGGTGCATGACGCAATTCTGCATATGCTCGAAGCACCCTCCTTCCAGAATTTCATCGATATCGTCGGGTCGCAGTTCGGCGAGTTGCTGGTGGTCGATTCCGTGCGCCTGTGTGTCGAGACGCCCCCAGCCAAAGATGTGGAACGGGCCGGTGATATCGGCACCCTCTGCCCCATCGCGCCGGGATCGGTGAATGCGTTCTTCCATGGTGCGCCCTGGGGAGTATCGCTGCGCGCTGTGGAGGAGCCGACGCGCGCTTTGCATACCGATGGCGAGATCGAATCCGAAGCCCTGATCCGCCTCGATTTCGGCCCTGAATCGCAGCCCGGCGTCCTGCTGTTCGGAGCGCGCGATGCAGACCGGTTCCATGACGAGCAGGGCGGCGATCTGCTGGTCTTCCTGGGCGGTGCGGTCAGCCGTGTGATGCGGCACTGGCTGGACGAACCGGAGATCGTTTGACGGTTCGCCCCCTCGTCGAGGACTGGCGCCGTGCGCTGGTGGCGCGGGGGGCCAGTCCGGCTACGCTGGAAGCCTATTCGCGCGATGTCTGGCGTTTTCTGCGGGCGCTGGGCGATCCCGAGACTCTGAGCGCCGATGATCTGAGCGCGCTGAACCAGCCGCAGATGCGGCGCTGGATGGCTGATCTGCGGCGCGAAGGACTGAGTAAAGCCAGCGTGGCGCGCGCGCTGTCATCGGTGAAGAGTTTCTACCACCATGCCAGCGAAATTCATGGCATCCGCGCCGATGTGGTGCGCGCCGCGCGTGGTCCGCGCGCTCCCAGACCCCTGCCCCGCCCCCTTAGCCGGAAGGACGCGGCGGCAGTGCTGAACATGACGGGACTGGACAGCGATGAAGACTGGATTGGCCTGCGCGATACGGCGGTACTGACGCTGCTCTATGGCTGTGGATTGCGGCGGTCAGAGGCGTTGTCCCTGCGCGGAGGCGACGCGCCCCTCGGCGAGATGCTTCGGATCACGGGCAAGGGCAACAAGGAACGGATCGTGCCGGTCCTGCCTGTGGCGCGGGAGGCGGTGGATGCCTATGTCGCGGCCTGTCCCCATGCGCTGACGGCGGCGGGGCCGCTGTTCGTGGGGGTGCGGGGCGGGGCGCTCAATCCCCGTATCGTGAGCGGTGCGATGCAGACGATCCGTGCGGCCATGGGCCTGCCCGACAGTGCCACGCCCCATGCCCTGCGCCATTCCTTCGCCACGCATCTGCTGAGCGCGGGAGGCGATCTGAGGACGATCCAGACACTTCTGGGCCATGCCAGCCTGTCCAGCACCGAACGCTATACGGCGGTGGACGAGGCGCGCCTGCTGGAAGTCTACGAGCAGGCCCATCCCAGAGTGTTGTAGGCAGGACGCAAAGATCAGCACGCCGGACTGATCAATCCAGCCCTTCCGCCTTCAGGGCCGCTTCGATGCGGGGGATGTCCTCGGGGTTGTTGAGTTCCCAGAAGACCCGGCCCCGACCCTCGACCTCGACACAGCGGATGGGAATGCCGTTCTCAAGAAAGCGAAGCTGTTCAAGGCCCTCCAGCATCTCAAGTGGCCCGGCAGTCGCCGCCGCATAGGCCCGCAAGGCTGCGGGGGTATAGGCGTAGAGGCCGACATGGTGAAAGACCGGGACCGTCTCGCCGGGTGAGGGGGGAACCGGCAGGAAGGGGATAACCTCTTTCGAGAAGTAGAGAGCGGACATATCCGCGCCGAAGACGGCGGTGGTGCCCCCCACGCGCCCTGCCCTGCGATCCTCCACGAAATTTGTGTAGGTCTGCGTATCACAGCGCAGGACCGGCGTGGCGACCGCACTGCCTCCGGCCACCATGGCGGCGATCAGGTCTTCAACGAACCATGCCGGGGTCAGCGGGGCGTCGCCCTGAAGATTGACGACAATATCGGGTTCCTCGTCCCGGACCCGGATCGCATCGACACAGCGTTCCGTGCCGTTCGCACAGGATTCAGCCGTCATCGTGACATCGGCCCCGAAAGCGCGGGCGGCATCGGCGATTCGAACATCGTCAGTGGCGACGGTGACGGCATCGACGCCGCGCACGGCCATTGCCGCGCGCCAGCTTCGCTCGATAAGGGTCATGGCTTTGCCCGATGCGCCGGTCAGGGTCGCCAGCGGTTTGCCGGGATAACGGCTGGACTTATAGCGGGCGGGAATGACGATCAGTGTTGACATGCCGTGTCTCCGGGTGGGGTATACGTCCTGTTACCGCAACCCGTGCTACGGGTCATCCCGCTATCGCTTGCCGCCGGTACGGCCTAACTCTAAACCGGACGGATCATGCCCTTACCCGGACCGCCGCTACGATGACAAACGAGAATGCAGAGACGCAACGCACGATCTTGCGGCGCGCAGGCGGCAATGACGGACTGGCTTTCCGCTCCTGTTTCGGGTCGTTCGCCACGGGCGTATCCGTGGCAAGTTGCATGGCCGGGGAAGAGGCCGGTACGGCGATCACGATCAATTCGCTGACATCCGTTTCGCTCGATCCGCCGCTGGCCCTGTTCTGTCTGGAGAGCAATTCGGGCACCATGGCCTCGTTCCTGCGCGCGGGGCATTTCGCGCTGAATATCCTTGCCGACGATCAGCAGGCGATCTCGAACCGCTATGCGCGCGACCACAATCTTGTTCCGGGGGATTTCGGTGATCCGTGGGAGTCAGGTGCGCCGGTTCTGAACGGGGCGCTGGCCGTGGCCGATTGTGTACTGCATGACGTGCATGGGGGCGGCGATCATCGCATTCTCGTGGGCCGTGTGGTCGAGACGGGGTGGCGCGAGGGATCAGGCCCCCTGCTCTACTATCGCGGCAATTACGGCAGCATCGGCGACTCTGCTTCCTGATCGGGCGACAGGATCAGGGTGCCGAGTGCCCCTGACTCGATGGTCTCGCGATCCGTGGACATCGGCACGAGATCACCCTGACGCCAGAGAGGCGCAAGGTTGCGGTAGTATTCCGACAGCGGATGCCCGCTCGCTCCGGTGGAGACAACGAACATCGACCGATCCAGATCAGCCAGATCGAACACGGCCCGCAGACCCGCAGCATGGACATTGGCGTAAGGGTCCGGGCCGGTATGGCTGGCCGCGCCCCGGTTGAGCGTATAATCGCCGCCACCGGTCTCGTGAATGATATTCACGAAAGTCGAGAGCGACAGATCGATCCCGGCGACAGTGGTACCGATATCGCCGAGGGTACGGTGCTTGTGGATCGCGCGATGAGCCTCGCCCCATCGCCATTCGCCCGGATCGCGACCGTAACGCTGCTCCAGCGTTTCCAGCGCCCTGTCGAGCGCGCGTCCGGCCATTTCGCGGCAGCTTTCCGCCGGAAGGGTCGCGGTGTCGTCGCACCAATGCGCGGCGTCATCGATATTGCGATAGACCCGTTCCAGAAAGAGTGGGCGCGATCCCTGATAATATTCGGCCAGCGATCCGAGTTCGTCATCGGCGATCAGGCCGACGAGCGCATCGAGCCATGCCGTGAAGATCAATCCCTCCGGGCCGCGCTCGCTCATCTCGCCGTTCCAGTCGCGCAGGAGGATCAGCGCCTGTTCCCGCAGAGGATGGGCATCGGGGGCATTGCCGCTGTTCCACAGTTTTTCGCCGATCAGCGGGGCGATGGCCCGTGCCATTTCAGACACCGAATCCACCTGGAGGGCGCGGAAGCTCTCGACGCTGTGAGTCTGGCGCGCACCCAGTTGCTTGATGATGCGGTTCAGCCGGTAGGGCGCACCCCAGTCAAACGAGAGATGCCGGGGAAATTCGGCATTACCGACCCGGTTATTGGCATTCGCGACCGCCCCCGTCGCCGGGTTGATCGTGCGCGGCAGGGAAGACGGTTCGATCCAGCCGACCCAATCGTGATCGTCGTTCCAACCCGGCGAGGGAAGGCGGCCCTGTATGCGGCTGGTCAGACGCCGCAGCGGCACACGGCCCGCGACTCCCATGCCGACGGTATCGTCATCGGCGACGACGAGGTTGAGCGAAGGCGCAACATACTCATCGGCGGCGCGCAGGGCCTCGGCAACCGTGCCCGCGCCGTTGAGGGCCATCAGAGCATCGAAGCTGGTATCGTCATCGGACAGCGCGCTCCATGACAGGGCAGGAACATGATCGCGGGGTGTGACGGCGGCAAGTCCGGCAACCGTGATCGGCAGAACGGGGCCATGACGGGTGCGGCGAAGGGACATCGAGACCGGCGCGGCGGAGCGGACGGTGATCGTTTCGGTGCGTGTCTCGAAATTGCGCCAGCCCTCCGGCGTCTTATAGCGATCCGTGTTTTCGGGATCGACCCGCTCGATGAAGACATCCAGATCGTCAACCCCGGCGGCGGTGATGCCCCATGCGATGCGGTCGTTGCGACCGATAACGATGGCGGGCATGCCCGGCAGGCTGGCCCCGATCAACTCGATGCCCGGCCCGCTGATCTGCACCGGATGCCAGACACCCGGCGCAGTGAGCGGCAAATGTGGATCGGAGGCCAGAAGCGGCGCACGGCTGGCGGTGTGTCGTCCGTCAACGGCCCAGGCGTTCGATGCCCCGGCGGCGCGCTCGTCGGTCAGATCGCCCAGGGCGAAAAGCGTGTCTTCGGGGATGATACCGGATCGGTCCAGGCCGGCCTTCACGATGGGCAGCGCCCCGACCCCCTGCCCCGGATAATCGGGAAAAAGATCATGGACCTGTCGCGGCTCCAGCCCGAGGACGAAGCGTCCGCGCTTGACCTCCTTTGCCAGCGCGCCGCGCGAAATCTGAAAAGCCATGCCTTTCAGAACCGACAGGGAATCGGCGGGGGTCCAGTCGTCGATATCACCGCCGAAGACGTAGAATTCAGGGGCACCGCGCCCGTGCCCTTCGGCGGCGTTCTCGCGGATGCGGGCGGTCACGCCCTCCGCATAGGCATCCAGAACCGCCTGGGCCGCCGGGGAGAGAGAGGCAAGCGAGCGTTCCGCATGACCGTCCATATCCAGCGCCCGCATGAGACGGTCGGTGGAGAGGGCGCGGACGCCGAACCGTTCGGACAACCGGCCCTGTGCCAGACGCCGGGCCACATCCATCTGCCACAGACGGTCCATAGCGTGGACGTAACCGAGGGCGAACCAGGCGTCATGGGGGGTCTTGGCAAAGATGCGCGGAATGCCGTGGGCGTCGCGCACGACCTCGACCCGCGCATCAATCCCCGCCATGCGCTGGATGCCCGAAAAGCGTGGCAGAGAGAACGATGCCAGCATGTAGACGGCCAGCACGGCGCACAGGGTCAGAATGACCAGCCCTGCGATCCCTCTTCGCAAGATGCGCCATAATCCCAGCACGTATCGTTCGCTCCTTCGGGGGGTTGAGCCGGAATACGGCCTTGACCTGCCGGACCGCAAGGCCATGGTGTCGCAGCGGAGGCACTCCTTGCCGCCGACTGCCGGTTCCATGCGTCAGGATGCGGACCGTTATCAAGACCATAAACCACGGGAGTTCGGAAAATGGCGAAAGTTTCCTTCATCGGTCTGGGTGTGATGGGCTATCCGATGGCCGGATATCTCGCAAAAGGCGGGCATGATGTCACGGTCTATAACCGCACAGGGTCGAAAGCCGAAGCCTGGGTGAAGGAATACGGGGGACACCACGCCTCCACCCCCGCCGAAGCCGCGAAGGACTGCGATTTCGTCATGGCCTGCGTCGGGAATGACGACGACCTGCGCTCGGTCACGACCGGAGAGGGCGGCGCGTTCGGCGCCATGAAAGCCGGGGCGGTCTTCGTGGATCATACGACGGCATCGGCCAAGGTGGCCCGCGAACTGTACGATGCGGCCGGAGGGCATGGCTTCGATTTCATCGATGCACCGGTGTCGGGGGGGCAGGCCGGAGCGGAAAACGGACAGTTGACCGTGATGTGCGGGGGCGACGAGGGGCCGTATGCGAAGGCCGAACCGATGATCGACCTCTATGCGAAATCCTGCCGTCGTCTCGGAGAATCGGGCGCGGGGCAGTTGTGCAAGATGGTCAACCAGATCGCGATCGCCGGGCTGGTGCAGGGCCTCGCCGAAGCCCTGGAATTCGCCAACAAATCCGGCCTCGACGGTCGTGCGGTGGTGGATGTCATCTCCAAGGGTGCCGCGCAGAGCTGGCAGATGGAAAATCGTTTCGAGTGGGTTCTCGACGGGGCATACGAGGACAACAAGGGCTTCGCTGTAGACTGGATGCGGAAAGATCTGGGTATCTGTCTCGAACAGGCCAAGGAGGTCGGCGCGCGCCTGCCGGTCACGGCACTGGTGGACCAATTCTATGCCGATGTGCAGTCGATGGGCGGAAACCGCTGGGATACGTCAAGCCTCGTGATGCGCCTGAACAAATAGGCCGCATCATCGCCGACCCCGCTTCAGGGCGGGGAAGGCCGCCTTCGTCAGCGGGATCGCTCCAGTGACACCACGACCTTGCCGGTTGCCTTTCGTTCTGCGAGCAGATCGAGGGCTTCCGGGGCGCGGGCGAAGGGGATGGTATCGGAGACGTAGGGCCTGATCGTGCCCTCGGCGGCCCATCCGAGCAGGCGGGACAGGCTTTCGCGCACGGCATCGGGGGCCTTCGGAAAATAATCCCCCCACCAGAATCCGATCACATCCACATTCTTGACGAGCAGGTGGTTGGCCTTGAAGATCGGCACCTCGCCGCTGGCGAACCCCAAGGGTAACACGCGGGCCTCGAAGGCCGTGGTCCGCATCATGGCACGGGACAGTTCTCCACCGACCGGATCGACGATGACATCCATGCGGGCACCGCGCGTATATTCCAGAATCATGTCGCGCAGGGCATAGCCGGAAAGCTGTAAATCCGATGGATCGATGACGTATTCCGCTCCCATTTCAAGCGCCGCTTCCCGCTTTGCGGGGCCGCGCGCCAGAGCAATGACACGCGCCCCCATCCGCATTCCGATCTCGATGGCGGTCAGTCCGATGCCGCCCCCCGCCCCGCCCACAAGCAGCCATTCGCCGGGCTGCAACCGCGCACGGCGAGCAAGGGCCAGTTCGGACGATCCGTAGGCGATGGGAATCGCCGCCGCCTTGACGGGGTCCAGGCCGTCCGGCACAGGCGCGCAGGCGGCAAGCGGGGCGATGACGGCCTCCGACAGCCCGCCATGGCCGCAATAGGCGACGACGCGGCTTCCCATATAGGCGGGGTCACTGCCCTCCCCCACCGATTCGACGATCCCGCAGACCTCGCCACCGGGGGCGAACGGGAAAGGCGGAGTGGACTGGTATGTGCCCTTCAGCATCAACAGATCGGAAAAGTTGATGCCGCAGGCAAGAACGCGGATCAGGGCTTCCCCGAGTTGGGGCACAGGGCGTTCGACCTCTTCACGCACCAGATTGGCGGGCGCTCCGGGCCGGTGGATCGTCCAGCGTTCCATGGCGAAAGATCCCTCTATAATCACACAGCAAACCCGACCTTTACCATTGCAGCCTATGGTGTCTAACCGGGAAACAAATCCCTGCGTCATTCGAGAACCAGATGTCCGCCAGTACGACCTATAAGCGAGCTACGAAAAAGTACGCGGCCCGGATCGACCACATTGATGGCGACACGTCCAGCGGATTCGTTCTTGTGCCGGTCGGTACGGATTTCGTGACGACCATAACCCAGGCCTCCGGGTTCCTGAATTTCGAGATGGACGGAGGCGAGGAAACATATCTCAGCCTCAGTTCGGTCAAGCGTATCACGGAAGTGCTGGACGCCAGCAGTCGCCGCCGTCAGGAGGAGGATGCCCGCACCGCCGATACGCGGGCCAGAACACAGGCCGAGACGGATAAGCAGGCAGAGGCCGAGCAGACCACCGCCGATCCGCGCGACCGCTCCGGCGAACGGACCTCGCCTTTCTCGCGGAACGAGGAATATGAGGCGCTCGATATCCTCGGCCTCGGCGAATATGCCACCCGCGAAGAACTTCAGGGGACATATCGCCGCCTCGTGAAGCTATATCACCCCGACCGCCTGCGCGGCCTCGGCGTCTCCGACAAGAAGATCGCCTATGCGGCGGAGAGGCTTGCGGAGATCAACAATGCCTACAAGCTGATCAACAAGGTTTTGAAAGCGGCCTGATCCGCCGCTTCAGCCGACCGAATCCCGCCCGTTTGCGGAACCCGTGCGTTGACGTTGATATCCCAGCGTGTAGGATACGACGCACACTGTCCGGGATGATCCCGGATGCGATACATGCGGCACGGGCCTGCGGCCCCGCCGCCCGATACGGGTCTCACCGATGACAGCTCCAGTACAGCTCATGCAAGGCAAGCGCGGCCTCGTCATGGGGGTCGCCAACAACCGCTCCATCGCATGGGCCATTGCAAAGCAATGCGCGGATCACGGGGCCGAACTCGCCTTCACCTATCAGGGCGATGCGCTGAAAAAGCGTGTGGGACCACTGGCTGAAAGTGTCGGTTCGAAGCATGTTCTTCCCTGCGACGTAACCGATATGGCCTCGCTCGATGCGGTGTTCGAGACTCTGGAAAAGGATTGGGGACGTCTGGATTTCGTGATCCATGCCATCGCGTTCTCGGACAAGGCGGAACTGACGGGACGCTATGTCGAAACATCCTCGGATAATTTCGACAAGACGATGAATATCTCCTGCTACAGCTTCACGGCGGTGGCTCAGCGGGCCGAAAAGCTGATGACCGACGGGGGCAGCCTGCTGACCCTGACCTATTACGGGGCCGAGCGGGTCATGCCCCATTATAATGTCATGGGGGTCGCCAAGGCCGCACTGGAGGCCAGTGTGCGCTATCTCGCCATGGATCTCGGCAAGCAGAATATCCGGGTGAACAGCCTTTCCGCCGGTCCGATGAAGACGCTCGCGGCATCGGGGATCGGAGATTTCCGCTATATTCTGAAATGGAACGAATATAATTCGCCGCTGCGCCGCAATGTCAGTCAGGACGATGTGGGAGGGGCCGGTCTGTATCTGGTCAGCGACCTCAGCTCGGGCGTGACGGGCGAGACGCATCACGTCGATTGCGGCTACCATATCGTCGGCATGAAGGCCGAGGATGCGCCGGATATCTCGACCACCTGATACGGCGACAGAATAATGCGATCCACCGCGATTGCCGAATTGCTGGAAGCGGGCGAGCGCGCGGCGACGCGGGATGCGCTTCATTCGGCCCTGACCACCCTGCATGAATCCGGTGACGCGCGGGAGCTGTGTGCCCTGCACCGTCTGGCGGCGACCTATTGGCAGGACGATACTGAACGGGCGGCTTTTCACCGGACCCATGCCTATATCTACGCCCTCGAAGCAGGCGACGACGCCGCCACCCGCGATCTGTATGCGGTGCTGGAAGCGCAGGGGCGGATCTGAGCCTTACCCTGCGAACGCATCCCTGACATAGCGGGCAAGTTCTCGCGCAAGACCGGCGTTCCGGGTCTCGTCAGCGCAATAGAGATTGCAGGAAATCTGAGGCAGGACAGGCAATCGGGCGCTGGCCGGGACCGGCTCGATCCGCACGGCCTCGCCACAGCCGAGCAGGGTTGTCACGCACATATCGGCACTGGTCGCGGCAAGGGCCGCATCATCGTTTTCGGTGACAACGCCATTCTCCCACGCGATGCCCGCATCCTCCATCGCACGGATCGTGATGGGCCGAAACGAGCAATGTGCAGAGGAGGCAAAGCGCAGGGGACGCCCGGTGAATGCGCGCCCGCCAACGGCCCCGTACCATTGCAGGGGCAATTCGTTGATCGTTTCCGCATCGGGGTCCGGATGATCCTCGGTCGTGACGATCACATCGAGTTTTCCCGCACGGAAATCGGCCAGCAGATTGGCTGTGTAGGAACTGACAAAACGAACATGGACCCTGGGAAAGTCCCTGTCGAAACGCCGAAGGACCGTCGGGCCGTGCGGATAGATCAGGTCACAGGGAATGCCCAGTGACACCTCACCCTCGAATTGCGGCGCGACCATGCGCTCGACAACGGCATCGTTCAGCGTGACCATCTTGCGGGCATAGGTGGCGAGTTGCTCACCCTCCGCCGTCGGGGTCACGCCGCGACCGCTGCGGTTCAGAAGCGTCAGATCCAGCGCATCCTCCAATCGCTTGATCTGCATGGAGACCGCCGATTGCGTGAGATGCAGGCGATTTGCCGCCCGAGTGACGCCCCCCGTGTCGATCACGGCCAGAAGACTGCGGAGCGTGGCGACATCAAGGTTGCGATACACAGGTCATCCAATCTTCATTCGTGATGCATCGGATCACATCAATTCGTTTTCATAATGGAAGATCGCAAGCCACTGTCATTCCGTCAAGTGATGAAAAACAACATAATCATTCACGTTTGTGGAGATAACGATGGCTGTCCGTGATAACTGGTTTGCATTGATCCTGCGGGATGCCCTTCGGGACGGTCTCGACAGATATGCCATTGCGCGGGAGCGCGAGAGACTGCGCGAGATGAGCGCGGCGGAACTGTCCGATATCGGACTGACACGCCGGGATGCCCTGAACGAGGCGAAGCGTCCTTTCTGGCAGGGGCGACGATGTTGAGAGGCCGGAGCCGCATGATTCTGAAACTGGCCTACAACTTGTAATGAATGCCCCGATAGGATTTTATTGTTCCGGTATGGGACATTGCGGGGATAGGACCATGAATTTTCGGATCATCAGGGAACAGATTGCCTCTTTGACGGCGACCGGAACAATCCGTCAGTCTCGCGCTTTTGGGCTGGGAACGGCGATCTGCGCGCTTCTGGGCAGTGCCGGTCTGGCGCAGACGGCCTCGGATTTCATTGATCCACTCAGCGAGGAACGGGTGCGGATCGAACGCAGCAATGATACCGCAAAGGCCAGCGCAGCCGATGACAGCGAGGAACAGGCGCGCGACAGGGCATCATCTTTCGACCGCGAGGCGAACAGCCTGCTGGGTCGTGCCCGTGACGGGGCGACATCGGGCGCGGCAGCCGCGCAGGACCGGGCAACGGGAGTCTGGGCAAAGATGCGCGCGGCGGCTTCGGATGTTGCGGCCAGTCTCGGTCTGCCGACAGCGGGGCTGATCGGTATTCTCGGCCTGATACTCGCCGGTCTGGCGATGCTGGTCGGATGGACCCTGTTCCGGGGCAAGCGTCGGCCACGGCGTCATCGTCCGGGCGTCGGCGTGTATGCGCGGTCGCGCGAAGCAGGTCAGCGACGGATGCCGGGCGATGCCATGCCCTACGAGAACACCGCCGAGACGCAGGAAGCCGAGTTCACGGAGACAATGCCCGAAAATTTCGACACGATCTTCGAGGAAGAGCGTCAGCCCACTCCGCCCAAAACAATGGACACGGCCAAATGGCGCAAGCCCAATCTCGACAAGCTGAAAGCCTCGATCAAATCCGACTGGAGATCTGACAAGGTGCGCCCCAGTGAGGAAAACCAGACGCTGGCAGCGGTCACCCCCGCAACCCTGGCAACACGGGAAGAGGCGGCGGATCGCAATCTCGATGATGTCTCCGATGGCTGGGAAGACTGGGACGATCAGGTCAAGCCAGAGGATGATCCCTGGGGGGAAACCCTGACGAAAGGCGATGATGCCACGGTTCGCGAAGATGCCGCCCTCAGCCGGATCAAAGCTTTGCGGGAGTCCCTGCGCGCGTCCTGAAATCACTCCTCGTGTTCATAATCGCGTGATCTTTGCATGATAATTTCACTTTTGTGATCTCATCTCGCGAGGATACCCATGCGCTGCACTCCTGTATTTCTGGGGCTTGCCTTTGCTGCAATCACTGTGTCCGACGCCCGCGCCACGGCGTTATGCACCGATGCTCTGGGGGCGATTGTCGGATGTTCGACGGGAACGGTGGTCGCATCAGGGGCGATCGAGGTCGATGGGATCGAGTTTCGCAGTTATTCCGGGCGCGGAAATAATCAGACAAATCAAGACTGGGGATCGGCGGGCACGGCGCTGCTGACCGCGCCGGGAGCATCGACGACCGGCGAGGAGATGGCCCGCCCGGACGGCCCCGTCGCGCGCACGGTTTCAACGACGCTGGATTCCGCACCGAACGATACGGGCAGTGCGGGGCTGAGCAGCATGTTCTGGGCCTGGGGCCAGTTCATCGACCACGATATCACCCTGACCGGTGAAGCCGCAGGCAGTGGCAATCTTGCCCTCGGCGGGGACATGGGGCCGGTTGATCGCGTGTTGCAGGTGGACGGCGCACCGATCAACGAGATCAGCGCCTATGTGGACGCCTCGATGGTGTACGGCTCCGACGAGGCCACGGCGACGGCCCGTCGCAGCAATGACGGGACCGGGCGCCTGCTGCTCGATGCGGACGGGAATCTGCCGCGTGATGCGGATGGGAATTTCATGGCCGGAGATATCCGGGCCAATGAACAGCAACAACTGATTACGATGCATACGGTTCTGGCAAGAGAGCATAATCGCATTGCCGATACGCTGTCGGATGCCAACCCGGACTGGACCGGAGAGCGGGTGTATCAGGAGTCGCGGTCCCTGGTGGGCGCGCAGGTTCAGGCGATCACCTATAATGAATGGCTGCCTAACCTTCTGGGCGATGACGCGATGGGGGAATACGGAGGCTATGATGCCAGCGTGAATGCGGGCATGACGACGGAGTTCTCGACCTGCGCTTTCCGGTTCTGTCATTCGATGATCCCGGATGAGCTGGAACGCCTCGCCGAGAACGGCGATCCGATCGCGCAGGGGCACCTGCAACTGCGGGACGGGTTCTTCTCGCCGGAGACATTTCTGGAAGCGGGCGGTGCCGACCCGCTGCTGCGGGGGCTGGCGGCGCAGGACGCCATGGCCGTGGATGCGGCCATGTCCTCGGAATTGCGGAACTTTCTGGATGCGGGCAATGGCGAGGACAGCGATCTGCTGGCGCGCAATATTGCGCGAGGGCGCGATACGGGGCTGGCCGATTACAATCTGCTGCGCGCCGCCTATGGGCTGGACCCCATCGAATCCTGGGGTGAGTTGACGGATGATCCGGTACTTGCCGCTGAACTGGCGTCTCTCTACGGGAATACTCTGGAGGGTTTCGACCCGTTTCTCGGCGCGTTGATCGAGACCCCCCAGGATGGTGCGCTGGTCGGCGCGCTGAACGCGGCGATCATCGGTGATCAGTTCGACCGTCTGCGAAGCGGCGACCGCTTCTGGTACGAACGGATGTTCGAGGGCGATATGCTGTCATGGATCACAGATCGCAGCCTCGCGGACATTATCCGCGACAATACGGGTATCGAATGGATTCAGGATAACGTGTTTATCACGGCGGCTCGCCGCGCGGTGGACGAGCCGGTTCCTCTCGCGATGTTCGTCATCGCACTGGCCATGTTGATACGCCGCAAGCAGATCGTGGCGACCTGATTACAAGCCGAACCGGTCAGTCAATCGGTTCGAGCGCCCCTGCGGAACTGCGCCCCTGACGATCAGTCTCGATCTCGTAATTGATCTTCTGGCCATCGGCGAGGCCGGTCAGTCCGGCATTCTGCACGGCAGAGATATGCACGAATACGTCTTTGCCGCCTTCGCTCGGTTCGATGAACCCGTAGCCCTTGGTCGGGTTGAACCATTTCACGGTACCAGTAGCCATCAGTCGTCTCCAACAGTTTGCGTGATCCTGCCCCCAGGGGATTCACGAAATTACAACTAACAGAAATCGTCTCGATTCTCAACTCCCCGCGAATCAGGCTCAGGCCAGGTTCTCTTCCGCGACCATTCCCATGGCGTGATAACCGCAATCGACATAGAGCGTCTCGCCCGTGGTGCCGCCGCCGATGTCGGAGAGCAGGTAGAGCGCAGCCCCCCCGACCTCATCGAGAGCCGCCGTGCGGCGCAGCGGTGCATTGCGGGCATTGAAACCGTAGACCTTACGGGCGGAGCCGACGGCGGACCCGGCCAGCGTCCGCATCGGACCCGGTGAGACGGCGTTGACGCGGATACCGTCCGGCCCGAGATCGGCGGCGAGATATCGCACGCTTGCCTCCAGCGCCGCCTTGGCCACGCCCATGACATTATAGTTGGGCAGAACCCGCTCGGCTCCGAGATAGGACAGCGTGAGAATGGAGCCGCCCCCGGTCATCAGGGATTGCGCCCGGCAGGCCAGATCGGTCAGCGAGAAGCACGAGATATCCATCGTGTTGAGGAAGTTCGTCCGGGTCGTTTTGACGTAGCGGCCCTTCAGTTCGTTCTTGTCGGAATAGGCAATGGCATGGACGAGGAAATCGAGCGATCCCCATTCCCGCGCAAGGGTATCGAAAACCGTATCGAGACTGGCCGCATCCTGCACATCGGCGGGCAGCACGAGGGACGACCCGATGCTTTCCGCCAGAGGGCGCACGCGCTTGCCGAAACTGTCACCCTGATAGGTGAAGGCCATTTCCGCGCCCTGCGCCGCGAGCGTGCGGGCGATGCCCCATGCGATAGAGTGGTCATTCGCCACCCCCATCACGAGGCCGCGTTTTCCCTGCATCAGGGGGGCGGGGGAGGTTTCACCGGTCATGGAAATGCCTTTCGTGGATGTGGCCTCACCCTTAACGAAGCGGCGGCACAAAAAGAAGACGCCGCTCCCGGAAATTGAAGCGGCGTTTCAGATTGTTTCCACGACGTGCAAATGCCGTCGTCTGACGATACGGCGATCAGTTCAGGCGCGAGCCTATTGTGGCGATACCATCATCCAACATGGCTCCGGCACGGTCTTCGGAAAGGCCCCCGCTTATCGCCTCACGCGCCGCAAGGGTTGCGGCAGCGGCGGCAGCATTGCGAACCTCGCGCGTGGCGCTGGCCTCGGCCTGTGCGATGCGTTCCTCAGCGGCGCGCAACTTGCGGGCGATGGATTTTTCCATATCGACCTGAGCCTGCTCGGAAGCGGCGGTTGCCTCGGCCCGTGCGCGTTTGACGATCTCGTCGGCTTCCTGCTGCACGTCGGCCTGCTTGCGCTCGAAGGAAGCGAGGAGCGTCTGCGCCTCTTCCTTTGCCTGCCGGGCTTCCTCAAGCTGGTCGCGGATGCGGTTGGCGCGCGCATCGAGCATAGAGCCGATCTTCGACGGTACCTTGTAGTAGAACACGATAGCGAAGAAGAGGACAAAACCGATGGCGACGGCAATATTGGTATCCATCAGACCATTCCTCTCGCGGCAAGCGCACGCTCGACGGCGGCAGAGATAGCGGAGGGGTCTGCGCTGCCGGGAGCCAGTTTATCGACAATGGCCCGAGCCGTCTCACCGGCGACTTCACGCGCATTTGCGGTGGCTTCGGCGCGGATGGCATTGATCCGTTCCTCGCCCTCGGCGGTACGCGCGGAAATTTCGGCTTCGGCCTTTGCATTGGCCTCTTCGATCTGTGCGTTGAGATCGGCGCGGTTCTTTTCGGCAATCTCGTTGGCACGGGCCTTCGCATCTGCAAGGGCCTTCTGGTAACTGCCCTGCGCCTCCTCGGCCCTGACCTTCAGCGCGGCGGCGGAGTCAAGATCATCGGCAATCGCGTGATGCCTGTCCTCCAATGCACCCGCGATGCGGGGCATGATTTTCTTGGCGAGAATCTGGTACAGCAGGATGAGTGCAAGCGCCGCCCAGAATATCTGGGACGCCCAGGTGTCGAAATCGAGCTGCGGCATTCCGACGGCTTGTTCGCCCCCGTAAGCAGCGTCGGAATCGGTAGCGGACGATGCCATCTACGGCCTCCACGTCACAGGAAATTCAGGGCGGGCGATCACCGCCCTGCCCCTTGGGATTTCACGTCGCCGGATCAAACGGCGAAGAGCAGGAGCAGAGCGACGAGGAAGCTGAAGATGCCCAGTGCCTCGGCAAAGGCGATGCCGATGAAGAGGGTTGCCGTCTGTTCCTGTGCAGCCGCCGGGTTGCGGAGTGCGCCGGAGAGGAAGTTCCCCGCGACGTGACCCACGCCGATGCCCGCGCCGCCCATGCCGATGCAGGCGAGGCCAGCGCCGATATACTGACCCATGTTTCCGATATCGCCTTCCATGGTGATGCTCCTTTGGTTGGAATGGCTGAAAAGTATGATGCGCGCACCCGCGTCAGTGCATGTGCAGCGCGTCGTGGAGGTAGACGCAGGTCAGAATGGCGAAGACATACGCCTGAATGACCGCGACAAGAAATTCGAGCGCCGTTACGCCCGTAATAGCGAGGATCGGCAGGACGCCGAAGACGCCCATGGCACCGACGAAGCCCGCGAAGACCTTCAGAACCGCGTGACCGGCCATCATGTTCGCGCCCAGACGGATAGAATGGCTGACGGGACGCACGAAGTAGGAAATGACCTCGATGATCGCGAGGATCGGACGCATGAACGCCGGTGCGTCCATTGGCCAGAAGAGGCCGAGGAAACCGACGCCGTGACGCATGAAGCCGATCACCGTGACGGTGATGAAGACCGACAGCGCGAGAAAGACCGTGACGGCGAAATGACTCGTGACCGTGAAGGAATACGGAACCATTCCGACCAGGTTGCAGGCCAGGATGAAGAGAAACAGCGTGAAGATGTAGGGGAAGTATTTCAGCCCCGCCTCACCGCAGGAATCGCGCACCATGTTCCGCACGAATTCGTAAAGACCCTCGGCCATCGACTGCATCCGCGAGGGAACCAGCGACGATCCGCTCATCGCCGTCCAGAGGAACAGGCTGACAAGGCCGACCGCGAGGAACGCGAAGAACGCCGAGTTGGTGAAAGAGAGATCGACAAAACCGAGGTCGATAGGAATCCAGTCCTTGATGATGAACTGGTCCATCGGATGAATATTGAGGCCGCCCTCACCGTCCGCACTGCTAGCCAAGGCCGTCTCCTTCTTTGCCCTTACGCTGCATCTGCCGCGCGGAGGCCATCATCGTCTTCACACCGGCGGCGAAACCCAGAAGGCCGAACACCACCAGAAACAGCGGGCCGGTGCCCGCAACGTCGTCTATCGCATACCCGATCGCCGCCCCGAAGCCGCAACCGATAACGAGTTCCAGCACCATGCGCCAGGCAATGGACAGGCCCTGATACTTGCCGGGAGACTTTCGCGGTCTCGGATCAATCCCCTCGCGGGCGACATCTATCCGCCGCGAAAGCCGCTCCAGAGCCTCACGCTCTCCGGTGGCGTCCCTTTCACCGTCCGGTGAACCGGGCCGCATATCGGCCATACCCTACTCCTGAAAACCGCCATGATGCACAGAATGCGCTGCGAAATCGGGCGCAACATATGCAGAGGGCAAAGGAGTGTCAAGCGATGGGTGGAACGATCCGTAAAGAAGATTCGACCGATATTTCAGTCACTTGCAAACTCGGGAGTGAATGACGCACCCGATCCGTCAATCCGCTGTCCAGCCGCCGTCGATCAGGAGGGCCGTTCCGGTGACGAGCGCGGAGGCATCGGAAGCCAGAAAGACCACGCCGCCCATGATATCCTCGACCTCACCGGTGCGGCCCAGCTTGATCTTCTCCTCGATCCACGCGACGCGCTCGGGATTATCGAAGGTGGGTTCGGTGAGGGGGGTGCGGATGAAGGTGGGGCAGAGCGTGTTGACCCGGATTTTATGCGGTCCCCACTCAATGGCCATGGCTTTCGTCATGCCCTCGACAGCGTGCTTGGAAGCGCAGTAGACGGCGCGCTCGATACCGCCGACATGGGCCATCTGGGACGAGATGGTCATGAGGGAGCCGGGCCTGCCGGTCTCGATCAGGCGCTTTGCGACCTCGCGGAGCAGGAAATAGGCCCCGCGTGTGTTGATATCCGTAACGCGGTCGTAATCGGCGCGGTCGGTTTCGGTGGCCGGGGAATGGATCGCGAGGCCCGCCGAATTGACGAGGATGTCATAGGGATCACGGGCAGCCAGCGCATCGCGGGTCGCCCCGGTATCGGCGATATCGAGGGTCAGGATGTCGGCGGTCCATCCCTGCGAGGCGAAAGCTGCGGCTGTTTCCTCCAGCTTCTGCGTGCGCCGCGCGGCAAGCGTAACATGCGCGCCCGCCTCGGCCAGTGCCACGGCGCATCCGAGGCCGATACCGGAGGAAGCCCCCGCGACGAGAGCGCGGCGACCGTCAAGCCGGAAGGAGGGGGTGCGGGGGAGGTTCATGTGTCAGTGACTTTCTGAACAGGCGCGCCCTCGCCATAGGGCACGTTCACGCCGCCATAGCGGCGGACGCGGATGTTGCATTGTTCGGCATGGCCGACGAAGCCCTCCAGCATACACAGGCGCGAGCCGTAAGCGCCGATCTCGGTGGCGGCCTCGTCGGTGGTGATGCGCTGGTAGCTGTGGGTCTTGAGGTACTTGCCGACCCAGAGGCCGCCCGTGTAGCGGCCCGCCTTGCGGGTGGGCAGGGTGTGGTTGGTGCCGATGACCTTATCGCCATTGGCGACATTGGTGCGGGGACCGAGGAACAGCGCGCCGTAGCAGGTCATGTGCTCCAGAAACCAGTCGTCGCGGTCGGTCATCACCTGCACATGCTCGTAAGCCATGTCATCGGCGACGCTCAGCATCTCGTCATAGGTGTCGCAGAGGATCACGTCGCCATAGTCGCGCCAGCTTGCCCCCGCAGTCTCGGCGGTGGGGAGGATTTGCAGAAGGCGGTCGATCTCGGCCAGCGTACCCTCGGCCAGTTTACGCGAGGTGGTGATGAGCGCGGCAGGGGAGTTGTAGCCGTGTTCGGCCTGCCCCAGCAAATCGGTGGCGACGAGTTCGGGGTCCACGGTGTCATCGGCGATCACCATCGTCTCGGTGGGTCCGGCGAAGAGATCAATACCGACGCGCCCGAAAAGCTGGCGCTTGGCCTCGGCGACGAAAGCATTGCCGGGGCCGATCAGCATATGCACAGGGTCGATGCTCTCGGTGCCCAGCGCCATGGCGCCGACGGCCTGTATGCCGCCCAGCACATAGATATCCCGCGCTCCGCCCAAGTGCATGGCGGCGATGGCGGCGGGATTCGGCTCGCCCTTGAAGGGGGGCGTGCAGGCGATGATGCGGGGGACTTCGGCGACGCTGGCCGTGGTGACGGACATATGGGCGGAGGCAACCATGGGGAACTTGCCGCCGGGGACGTAGCAACCGACGGACTGCACGGGGATATGCTTATGGCCGAGGATGACGCCGGGGCGGGTCTCGACCTCCAGATCGAGCATCGTGTCGCGCTGCGCCTGAGCGAAGGCGCGGACCTGTTCCTGTGCGAATTTCAGGTCGTGCATGTCCTGCGCGGAAACACGGTTGATGAGGGCGGCGATATCGTCATCGGACAGGCGGAAGGAGGCAGGGGTATAGCCGTCGAACTTCGCGCTGAGATCACGCACCGCCGCATCACCGCGCGCGCCGATATCGGCAAGGGTGGCCTCGACAACCGAACGGGTCTTTGCGTCGTCCTCCGAGCGTTCGGATTCGGGTTTGCCGGATTTGAGATGCTGGATGGGCATGTTGCGGGGCCTGTCGGTGAAGGATATCGGCTTTCGGGCGGTCTGCGACGCCGGAATGCGTCTTCGGCGCGCCCTACCCTAGCCTTCCCGGTGAGGGAGAGGGAATACCATCGTTCCCGTTTGTCCGATTCTTTCGCTGCCGCGCCGCAGTTCCGCACCGCTGAATCGGGACAGCCCGCCCCCTCAACCGCTCTCTTCTTCCCGTCTCGGCTGAACCAGCGCCATTCCCGCCAGCATCAGGACCAGAGCAAGCCAGACCATGCCCGAATGGCGCTCGCCGAGGATCGCCATGCCCCAGAAGACCCCCGCAATGGTAACGACATAGCCGATCTGTGCGGCGAAGACGGGACCGGCCTTGCCGATCAGCCAGATAAAACCGGTATAGCAGAACAGATGGATCAGGCTGGTCCCGACGATGGATTGTTCGGCGATGCCCATGGGAGTCATGTCGATCCAGCCGTCCCGCGCCCAGACAATCGGCAGCAACAGCGCCAGTGCCGCCCAGCTCATGCCCGTCATCAACGTGATCGCATCGGCCTGTGGTGGTGCCGTGATGTCGATAATCATGTTCTCGATGGCATAGCTGAGCGAGATGAGAAGGCCGAGCAAGACCCAGAGCATCGCCCCCGCCCCCGGCAGCGCCGCATCGGGAGCGGCAATCAGGACCACCGCCATGCCGCCCAGAACTATGCCGGTGACCTTGCCGGGAGACAATCGTTCACGCCCCAGGACGCGCCCCAGCAGCATCGTCAGCATCGGCACCCCGGCGATGAGAATCGAGACAACGCCGACCGGTAGATGGGCGATGATCGTGTAATTGAGGGTGCTGGGCAGCGCCGTGCCAAAAATGCCGCAAGCGGTGTAGAAGAGGATCGCCCTGCCCGAAAGGGGCATGGATGAGCCGCGCAGCAGACATATGGCGCTCGTGAGGACCGCTGCGATGACGGTCGAGATCAGCGCGACCCCCGCCGCATCATGACCCGTGGACACGGAGATTTTGGCGAGAAGCTGCGACCCGCCCCATGATACGCCGATGAGGATCGCGACCGTCCAGAGCAACCAGAGCGACAGATGCGTGCGCTCGCGGATGATCTGCGTCACGTAAGGTTCCGATGTCGCAGAAAACCCCGTTTCGCGGCCCCGACACAAACAAACCGGATAACAATATGCCGGAAAACTTTGTCTATCGGCGGTCTATGGGCCATATCGATCCTTAATAGGTATCCGAGGCGGGTATGTCCCGCGCAATCCACAATGGCGCGTCCTGTCGATGAAGCAAGTCGAATCTAAAAGCCGGGAGCCGGTCGAATACAAGCAGTCGAAAGGGTTTCCGGTGGTCGGCGTCGGAGCCTCCGCCGGGGGACTGGAAGCCTTTCAGTCCCTGCTGTCGGTGATGACCCCGCGCCATGCCTTCGCCCTGGTGATGGTTCAGCATCTCGACCCCGACCATGAGAGCCTGCTGCAAGAACTGCTGTCGAAGAATGCGCGCGTTCCGGTCAGGGCCATTGAAGACGGCATGATCATCGAGGAGGGGGCGGTCCATATCATTCCGCCCGGCGCATCCCTGACGGTGGAAGGGTACACCCTGCGCCTCGCCGATTTCGATCAGCCGCGCGGCCTGCGCCGTTCCATAGACAGCTTTTTCGACAGCCTCGCGGATCAGCACGGAGCCAATTGCGTCGGGGTCATCCTGAGCGGAACCGGCAGCGACGGCGCGAACGGGATGCGGACGATCAAGAATGCGGGTGGCCTGTGTCTGGTTCAGGACCCGAGGCAGTCAGCCTATGACGGGATGCCCCGCAGCGCGATCGACAACGGCGGCTCCGACCTCGTTCTGCCCTCCGAGGACATCATCAACGTCATCAGCGAATTCTTCGACCGTCATGACAATGTGGGCGATGCGCTCAAGAACGACCATGATTTCAAGCAGCGGGTCGCCAAGCACCTGCTCTATCGCACAGGGCATGATTTCTCGAACTACAAGGCCGCGACGATGGAGCGGCGGATCGCGCGGCGCATGTCGGTCCTCGGCATCACGCGCACGAACGAATATCTGCAAAAGCTGATCTCCGACGAGAACGAGGGAACGCGGCTGTTCCAGGATATTCTTATCAACGTCACATCCTTCTTCCGGGACCGCAGCGCCTTCGACACCCTGTGCGAGCATGTGATCCGGCCCATGCTGGCCGATAAGGGAGCCGATGCGGAAATCCGCATCTGGGTGCCGGGCTGCGCGACGGGCGAGGAAGCGTATTCCATCGCGATCCTGTGCCTCCAGGAGACGGACAGGCTGGACACGCGCCCCCGGATCAGCATCTTCGCCACCGATATCGACGAGGACGCCCTCAAGACGGGGCGCGAGGGCCTCTACCCGGATCACATCGCCGACGACGTGCCGCAGGAACTGCTCGAACGGTACTTTACTCCTTCCGCCGCCGGGTACGAGGTCAACCAATCGCTGCGCGATATCGTGCGATTCTCGCGGCACAGCTTCATCAAGGACCCCCCGTTCCTGCGCCTCGACCTGATCACCTGTCGCAACATGATCATCTATTTCGACAAATGGCTGCAAGACAGGGTCATGCCGATCTTTCACTATGCCCTGAAACCCGATGCGTTTCTGTTTCTCGGCACCAGCGAGAATCTGGGAGTCGTGGAGGGGCATTTCACTCCGGTCAGCAAGTCGCAGAAAATCTATCGCCGCGATGATGCCGTATCCCGGCCTCTCACAATGCCGGTGCTGAGCGGAACCACGCGCACGTTATCACCGGGGCGCCGCACCGAACGCCTGCGCGATAGCGCCCCGCCCGCAGCCGAGGAATACTACCGGCAGGTCGTACTCGAACATCATGCACCCGCTTTCGCCGTGATCGATGCCAATCGTACGCTCTGCTACACGTCCGGGCGCATAGGACGGTATCTGGAACTGGGACAGGGCGTCCCCCGGCTCGACATCATCGACCTTGCGCGTGGCAACCTGCGCGCCCTCCTCCGCCGCCTGCTGGCGACGGCCAGAGATAAGCCCGACGAGACTCACCGAATCGAATGGCAGGGCGAGGTTGACGACGAAGAGATGGGGCTTGTGCTATACGCACGACCCTTGCGCGAAAGTCGTCGGATGATCGTCTTTGACGAGCAATCCACCCGCCCCGCCGAGGACAGCAAACCGCTGATGGTATTCGACGGAAAAACCTCTCTCGATGACGTTTATGTCCGTACACTCGAAGACGAACTGGAGGAGGCGCAGCAGACCGTTCGCACGACAGTGGAGGAACTTGAAACCTCGAATGAGGAGCTGAAAAGCTCCAACGAGGAAATCATGTCCATGAACGAGGAGATGCAGTCCGCGAACGAGGAACTGACAACCGTGAACGATGAGTTGCGGACGAAGGTTCTGGAACTCGATGCCGCGCTCAGTGACCTGCGGAACTTCATCCACAGCACGAATATCGCCACGCTGTTCCTTGACGATGACCTCAATATCCGCACCTTCTCTCCCGAGGCCCGCAAGTTCTTCCGGCTGGTGGAAAAGGACCGGGGCCGTCACCTGAACGATATCGCGGGCGACCTGCCCATGGCGGATGTCATCGACGTCTGCAATACCGTCCTCGCCAGCGGTGAACGGCGTGAACGGGAAATGCGAACAATCAGCGGGGAGGCTGATCTCAAGGTCTCGGTGAACCCGTATTTCACCGCCGACGAGCAACAGCGCGGTCTCGTTATCGTATTGATTCCAGTAACAGAATTGCGCCAATATGCCCGCGACCTCGAAGAGGTGAGCGTGGTCGCCAATCGTCACCTCAACGAGATCGAGGAGCTTTATCGCGTCTCCCCGCAGCCTATGGCGCTCATCGCACCGGATCTGACCTATATGCGCGCCAATGAAGAGCTTGCCGTCATCAATGGCAAACCCCTCTCCGGCCATATCGGAAAAACGCTCTATGAGATCGTCCCCCGCCTGTCCGATCAGGTCATCGCTCCCGTGCAGGAAGTGTTTCGCACCGGCAAGCCCATCCTGAACCAGTCGGTGAAAGGCTACACCGCCGCCGACCCGGATAACGAACGCCGATGGGAGGTGGACTGGTACCCCATACGCGAGGGTGACGAGGTGACAGCGGTTGGTCTGAGCGTGCGCGACGTGACGAAATTCCATGAGTTAGAAATGGAATTACGTCGTGTTATGCGTGAGTTACAGCATCGTGTGAAGAATATGCTGGCGAATGTCATTGCCCTTATCAACCGCGCAAGACGGGAAAAGGGCGATCACGAGATAATTCTCGATACGTTGGTGAAGCGCATTAATGCGCTGGCCCTGACACATAATCTTCTGACCGATCAGAACTGGCATAGCGTCCTTCTGGAAGACCTGCTGCACCCTGAATTGATCGATGTTTACGGCGCTGATCGGATCACGTTGCGCGGCCCCTCGATCCAGCTCAGCGCGAAGGCAACGGTGGCGTTCGGGATGACGATCCATGAACTGGCGACGAACGCCGCCAAATACGGCGCTCTGGCCTCACCGGAGGGCAAACTGGACGTCAATTGGTCCCGAACCGACGAGGG
>CAKZUT010000118.1 GCA_937922185.1 uncultured Neomegalonema sp. | reverse complement strand
GGTCACCGGAAACGCGGGACGCGCGAGGTGGACCGGATGCTGTTCAGCCTGAACGATCTGGCACGGGCGGTTCTGGAGGAACCGCCGCCCGACTGGGTAGTCGCGGATGGTGTGCCGCTGATCTCTCCGTGAGGGGAGGGTCAGTGTGCGCGGGGTTGGGGTGCCGCGATCAGGGGCGGGGGACGGGGCGCCAGTCGGGCGGGGCCATCTCGAAACCGGCGAAATCGAAGCCGGGGGAGACGGTGCAGCCGCAGAGCGTCCAGTCGCCCAGTGATGTGGCGCATTGCCACCAGTGAGGCGGAACGATGTGCTGGGGGCGCTGACCCGCCGTGACTTCCGGGCCGAGGATACGGGCCTCCGCATCATGGCCGTCGGGCGAGAGGCTCAGCGATAACGGCGCGCCCGCGTACCAGTGCCAGATCTCCGCCGCATCGACCCGGTGCCAGTGCGAGAATTCGCCCACATCGAGCAGGTAATAGATCGATGTGCCCGCCGCGCGCTCGCCTTCCGGGGCCTCGGCGCGCCATGTCTCGCGGTACCAGCCGCCCTCGGGATGGGGGGCCAGATCGAGCAGGCGGATCATGTCCTTTGCGGTTGTCATGGGGTCTCCGATGCGCGGGCAAGGGCGAGAAAGCCGGGGATGTCGATATCTTCCGCGCGTTTGGTGGGGGCGATACCGGCGCGGTCGAGCAGGGCCTCGCCGCCCAGAGGAGCCAGAGAGCGGCGCAGCATCTTGCGGCGCTGACCGAAGGCCGCGCCGGTGATGCGTTCCAGCGCCTTCAGCGACACGTTATCCGGTGCCGGGCGTGGCTCCAGCCGGATGACGGCGCTCATGACCTTGGGCGGGGGCACGAAAGCCTGTGGCGGAATATCGAACAGGATCGCGCTCTCGGCCCGCCACCCGGCGAGGACCGAGAGCCGCCCGTATGCCCTGGTGCCGGTGCGGGCGACGATGCGCTCGGCGACCTCGCGCTGGAACATCAGGGTGAGCGAGTGCCACCACGGAGGCCATTGGGCGGGGGTCAGCCAGCCGACCAGCAATTCCGTGCCGATATTATAGGGCAGATTGGCGATGATCTTCGGGGGCGTATCGAAATGTGGCCCCGGATCGAAGGTGAGGGCATCGCCCTCGATCACCTCCAGCCGCCCCGGATAACGGGCTGCGATCTCGGCCAGTGCGGGCAGGCAGCGGCGGTCTCGTTCGACGGCGACGACCCGGCGGGCACCTCCGGCGAGCAGGGCGCGGGTCAGGCCGCCGGGACCGGGGCCGATCTCCAGCACGTCCTGTCCGGTCAGGTCTCCGGCGGAACGGGCGATTTTGGCGGTGAGGTTGAGGTCAAAGAGGAAGTTCTGACCCAGTGCCTTGGTCGGGGCCAGATTATGGGCGCGCACGACCTGAGCCAGTGGCGGCAGGTCATCTATGGCGCTCATGCCATGGCCCTTGCATCGGCCATGGCACGGGCGGTTCGCAGGGCCTCGATGAAGCTGCGCGGGTCGGCGGTGCCCTGACCGGCGCGGTCATAGGCGGTGCCGTGATCGGGCGAGGTGCGGACAAAGGGTAGGCCGAGAGTGATATTGACGCCTCGGTGAAAGTCCAGGGTTTTCAGAGGAATAAGGGCTTGATCGTGATACATGCACAGCGCCGCGTCGTATCCCGCGCGGGCCTCTTCATGAAACATCGTGTCGCCGGGCCACGGGCCGGTGACCTCGATTCCCTCCGCGCGCAGGGATGCAATGGCCGGGGCGATGATCCCGATCTCCTCATGTCCCATCGAACCGCCCTCGCCCGCATGGGGATTGAGGCCGGACACGGCGATACGGGGCGCAGGGAGGGCGAAATCCCGGCGCAAGGCTTCATGCAGCACACGCGCGGTGGCGATGATGCTCTCCCGTGTGATGCCGTCGAAGATATCGCGCAATGCGCTGTGGACAGTCAGCGGGACGACGCGCAGCCCCGGAGCGGCGAGCATCATCACGGAAGTCGGGACACCTCCGAGGGCGGCGAGGAACTCCGTATGGCCCGGATAGGCAAACCCGGCCCCCTCGTGCAGGGCGCGCTTGTTGATCGGGTTGGTCACGACCGCCGCCGCCCTCTCCGCCATGGCATCGGCCACGCCCCGCTCGATGGCGGTGATGACGGTGGCGGCATTGGCGGGGACCGGCTGTCCGGGGGGCTGTGGAGCGGGAAGGGGCAGCGGGAGGACGGGCAGGGCCGTGGCGAAGATCGCCGGGGCCTCGGCGGGGTCCGCAATCTCGACCACGGGGCAATCCATGCCGATCATGCGGCTGATCGCGGTCAGTCGGGCGGGATCATCCAGCGTGTAGAAGGGCGGCACGGCACCCTCGCCCCGCCGCGCCCAGGCCATGACGGTCAGTTCGCCGCCGATCCCGGCAGGATCGCCCATCGTGACGGCGAGGGGAGCGTCACCCGGCATGGCGCGCGATCATCGGCGTTCGATGACCGCTTCGCGGCGCAGCTTTCGCAGCAGGCTGGCGGAGTATCGGGTGAGCTTGGAGGCAGTGAGGCGACGGCGCATGGCGTCTTCCTCCGCTCCGCTCGGTGTGGAGGCCGTGCCGCTCTCGATCCTGTCGCAGAGGACGATGATATGGAAACCGTCATTCGAGCGGATCGGATCGCTGATGCCGCCGACGGGCATCGCGATGACCGCCTCGCGCACGGGACCGGGCATCTGCGCCGGGGTCAGTGTTCCGACATCGCCCGAAATCGGCAGGTACTCGCCCTTGAGCGCCTCGACCGACGCGCAATCGGTCACGCGGGCTTTCGCGGCCTGTGCCTGTTGCAGCGCGAGAGCGGCGGCGGGGGCAGCGGCATCGGGGGCGACGCCCACGACGAGCTGCGAAATGCGATAGCTGGCCGGGGTGGCCCCGTCGAGGCCGCGCGTGTCACGAACGCCCACGATCAGGACGTCGGTGCCGTCCACGAAAGGCCGTGTCACCCGGTCCTTCGTCATCTGTCCTACAATGTCCTGTGCAACCGGCGTCATCGTGGACAGGCCGACCCAGCCCAGATCGCCGCCCGTGGCCGCCGTCAGCCCGGCACTGCGCCGACGGGCGAGATCGCCGAAGGTCGCGCCGCTCCTGAGTTGCTGCAAGAGGGCATTCGCCTCGGCCAGCACCGCCTGTTCGCCGCGCGCGTCGATGGGCAGACGGATTTCGGACAGCAGGTATTCCGGCTCGGTCGGGGCCGCCTTGTCGGTGCCCATCGCCTCGGAGAGTTCGTCATCGGAGATGCGGATTCGGGGCATATAGGTGCGGGGAACCAGATCGCGCCATGCGACCTCGGCGGCCATCTGCTTTTCGAGATGCCCCTCGCTCACGCCTCTGGACCGGAAATACTGGCGCATTGTCTGTGGATCGCGGCCCTGCCCGCGCGAGAGTTCATCGAAGCTCCGGTCGATTTCTTCCTTCGACGGGCTGATCCCCGCCCTGCGTGCGGCCTGAAGGCGCAGGATATCGTTCACGAGCTGGGTGATGGCGTCCTCGCGGGTGATGCTTTCCCCGCCGCTGGCGGCTTCGAGCAGTCTCTGGCGCTGGTCGATATCGTAGCCCGTGATGATCTCGTCATTGACGATGACCGCAGGCGAGAAATCCTGCGCGATGACGGGGGTAAACGTCGCGCTGAGCAGAAGCGCGGCGAGCGAGGCACCGAGAAATATGCGGGGTCGTGTGTTCCGGGTCGTCATCGTTCGCATTCATCCGTTTCTGTGGTGCGCGCGTTCCGATCATCCCCCCAGGCTCTTGAGACGGACCTGAAGGCCCACGGAGGTATCGTCGTTCGCGTCGCGATCATCGTTAAAGCGGCGTTTGACCGACAGGTCAACGGCGCAACACTCGTTCTCGAACCGTACACCGCCCCTGGACGAGACGAAACGCGAGTCCTCCAGATCGGCCCGACTCGACCCGTACAGCGTCCATTGTTCCGCCACCCTGATCGTGGCATCGGCGTAGATTTCCTCGCGGTCCTCGTCGAAGCCCGCAAGGGGGTCGGCTTCAAGGAAGATATAGCCGATATTGCCGCTGACCGGCCCGTATCGTCCGCGCGCGTAGAATTCGTGCCGTTCAAAGTCCCTGTCGTTGCCGTCGAGACGGAATCGATGGGTAATATCGAAATATGGCGGCAAGGTGAGCCGGACAGCCCCCACATGGTCACTCAATTCATCGCTCAGCCCCGAAGAGGGCGAGAACTCGTCGTTGTCGCGCAGGCGCATGACGCGCCCGTAGACCGCCTCGATCCCGAAACCGGCATCGCTCTCGAAATCGTAGCGGACGCCGATATTCGCGCGGTGCCCGCCCTCGAAACGATCCTGACCGGGGAAGCGGGAATCGAGCGAGAAAAGGCTGGTCTCGTCGAATTCCGTATCAAGGCTGTCCTCGTTCGGAATCACATTACTGTCACTGGAATTCGGGGCCGCAATAAGCTGCACGATAGGCTCGACCAGGTGGGTGCCGAGCGAATTCTGCGCGACAAGCGGATAGCGCAGATCCACGCCAAGCGCCCCGGTCGCCCGGATTTCGGTGTTCTCGCTGAAAGTCGGATCATCCTCGATGACGTAGAGGTCGGCCTGAACATCGGCGAAGGGCGTGATGAGAAGACCCGGATCGGTGACGACGGGGCGACGCCACTTGGCCCCCGTCCCGATCCTGTTGTAGTCGCGTCCGTCCTGTCGTTCCAGCCGGACGGCATTGGCCTCGACCGTGACGGTTCCGGCCCACGGGTTTTCGACCACCCGGTTGGAGTAGCGGAATTCCGGCAAGACCTGCGGAATGAGATCATCATCCTCGTCGGGGCGAAAGCTCTGGAAATAGATGACGTTCGTTTCGGTGAACATCCGGTCGGTCTGACTGCCCACGAAGGCGCGGCTCGTCGCCCGGTCCTCGTCGGAATATTCGTAGCGACGCAGGAAGGTGTCGTCCGAGGCCAGATCGATATCGAAGCCCGCGTACCAGCCCTCGACACCCAGCGGGTCCAGCTCGAACAGGCCGTCGCCGTTCAGCGCCCCCCGGAATTCGTCGCCGTCGCCCAGGGTATTGTTGATCGTGCCGGTGCCGAACAGACGGTATTGACCATGCTCGGTGCGCGCCCGGTATTCACCCTCCAGCAGGAGGCCGTCGCGGGAGGTGACATAGGGTGTGACGGTGAGATCGCGGTTCGGGGCGAGATTGAGGAAATAGGGCGTCTTGACGGTCAGCCCGATGGTCTCGTTGCGCGAGATCTTGGGTGTGAGAAAGCCCGAACGACGCTCGACTGACGGGTCCGGGTGGCGGAAATAGGGGAGGTAGAAGACGCTCACCCCCTCCACATCGAAGGTCGCGTCCTGATAGATGATATCGCGGGTCACCTCGTCGTGGATCACCTTATTTGCCCGGACACGCCACAGGGGGGTCGGGTCGTCGATGCAGACATCGCAGGCGCTGTAGACGGCTTTGGACAGCACGCTGTAGCGCCCGTCGATCCGCTCGCCCGAGACGGCAGCCAGCTTGCCGCCCCCCTCGATCAGCAGGCGCGGCTGCGTGATCGTGCCGTCGGTCAGGTCGGTGGCGAGAACCGCGTCCTCGGCGAAGAGAAAACTGCCGTCATCGTTTCGCAGGGCAACGGCTCCATCGGCGGAGACGGTGCCGTTCTCCACGTCGTAGATCAGTGCATCGGCTCCCAGAACCCGGTCACCGTAGAAAGCCTCCGCATCGCCGATGGCGCGGGCGATGCGGGCCTGCGTGTCATAGGTGACGGAATCGGCCTCCAGAATCAGCGGGATCGTCGTATCGACGGTTCCCAGCCCCAGAGGATCAAGGCGTACCGTATCGCGGGTCACGGGGTCTTCGACCATCGTGCGGAGCGTAATCGCGTCGGGGACATAGGTGTCGGTTCCGCCGAAGCCGTTGTCATCCTCGAAGGCGCTTGCGCCGAAATCCTGTGCCGTGGCGGGCAGGCCCGTCATCAGCGGGGCTATGGCGACGCAACCGGCAAGAAGGCGGCGGATCATGCGGTGCGGGATCATCGTCACGCTTCTCCAAAGTATAACGACAGGGCGACACCGAACAGACCGGCGGCGATCACAGGTGCCCATGCCCCCATTTCAGGCGGGGCGGCACCGGATGCGCCGAGAGCCATGCTGACATCGCCCAGGAAGTAGAGCGCGAATCCGGCCAGAGCGCAAACAAGAGCGATCCACCCGAATTTTGCCGAGCGGGGCGGGCGGATGGCGAAAGCCGCAGCAATCAGCGTCATTCCGGCCATGAAGAAGGGCAAAGCGATCATGGCATGAAGATAGGAACGGTGGCGACGGGCCGAGAAACCGGCCTTCTCCATCCCCTCGATCGCCGCCGGAAGCGCCCAGAACGAGATCGATTCGGGGGCCGCGAAGCTGTTCTGAATCTCGGTGGCGGTCAGGCGGGTGGGGATAGTCGAGCGGGCATTCCGCACGGGCACGGGCGGCTCGGCATTGTAGCCGTATTGCACACGATGGGTGATGACGTCGCTGAGCGCCCATTCACCCTCCAGCAGTACCGCACGACCCGCATCAATACGCTCCAGCAGGGCGTCGCCCGCCCCGAAGAGCAGGAAGGTCGCCTCGCGCAGTTCCGTGCCTTCGGCATTCGTGCGGGAGGCGCGGATGACTGTCTGAGCGTCTCCCCGGCTTTCGCGCAGCCACAGCCCGTCCGATGTCACGGAGAAGAGGCTGCCGTTGCCGTCGAGATACCGCACTTCGAGGCGCTCATAGGCATTGAGGGCGGCGGCGGCAAGCGGGCCGTAAACGGCAGTTGCGAAAAGGCCGATCACGATGGCGGCGCTCATGCCGGCCCGTGCGGCGGCCCAGTAGGTATGCCCGGCGGCGCGGGCGGCCACCAACTCGCTCGACCGTGCAAGCTGCATATAGGCCCACATGCCGCTCAGCAGCATCACGAAAGGCACGGTCTTCATCGAGATGCTGGGCGCATGAAGCGCCGCCATGGCGATCAGCACCCCCGTGATCCCGTCGCGACCGCTGCCCCGGCGCAGCAACTCGACCGTATCCATCATCATGATGAGGATCAGGATCGTCGCGAAGGTGAAGAGAAACACGAACAGGACGCGCCCGAAAATATAGCGGAAAAGGGTCATGCGGGCACCTCATCCGACAGATCGGCGGGGGGCGTGCTCGACTCGCTGAACCGCCCGCGCGAGAGGAACCACAGTGCGACCACGGTACCAAGAAACGGCGGGAGATACATCAGCGGCCAGATATCCGCGTTCGATTTCACCATGTTCTGAATAACGATCCCCGCGATCCGCATTCCGACCCCGGCGAAGGCTGCGGCGATGACCCGCCAGAAATATCCCCGGCGGCTGAAATGCCCGCCGAGCATCACGGCGGCGGCGACGAGGACGATGGCAAGGCCGTAGAGGGGCGTCGTCAGATGCTCATGCCCTTCCGAGACGAACCGGCCCCGTCTTCTTTCGGTCAGTTCCTCCTCGGGCCAGAGCAGTTCCCAGAAGAAATACTCGCTCGGTTTGCGGGTGCGGCTTTCCGGGTCGATCCCGAAGGAGGAGAGATCATAGGTCAGTTTTTCAAATTGCAGAAGGTTCAGCCCGCCGGTCGCCCTGTCATGGCGCTGGGCCATGCCGTCGAACATCACGAGACGAGGGCCCTGGGCCGTATCGGTGAGAACGCCGCGCCGGGCGTGCATGGTGACCGCCTCGTCGGGGTCGCGGGCATCATGGACGAGCAGGCCGCGCATATCCTCCGGCCCGTTCTGTTCCCGGATGTAGACCGTCAGCCCCTCGCCCGGATGGATGAAACGCCCGTCCTGAATCAGCCCGGCGGCGATATCGGCCCGGACCTCCGCCGTCCGATCACGCAGAACCTGTTGGCCGATGGGCATGAGAATGATGACCACGACTGTCAGGATCAGCGAGACCAGAACCCCGAAGATGATGACCGCCCGGATCGCGGAAAGACGGCCTTGTCCGGTGGCATAGAGCACGACCATCTCCGAATCGACCAGAGACCGGTTCAGTGAGAAGATCACGGCGGCCAGCGCCGCGACGGGCAGGACAATAGACATGACCTGCGGCAAAAGCGGCACGGCGAAATCGATCAGGATGCGCGCGGACTGGCCGTTATTCACGATCAGATCAATCACGCGCAATGACTGGGCCAGCCAGATGACGCAGGTGAGGATCAATGTGAAGAAGACGAAAGGCTGGACTGTCTGCTTCAGAAAGTATCGGTCGATCAGCCGCATCGGTCCGCCTGTTGTGATTGCGTTTCAGGGCTAAGGGGCGGGGGGGCAAAGGTCAATGCGGATGACGGAAGGTCTGCGGACCGAAAGGTCTGATTGCGACCGCCCGGATGTCGCCTTTTTGACAGCACAGCACCGCCTTCAGGGACCACGCTTGGCGCATGACGTGCCGGAGTGACACCATGACTGATCGTATCGAGCCTGTGCCCGCCGAACCCATGAGCCGGGAATGGAACTACCATCCCGATCTGCCGCTGGCGGATTCGTCGGTGTTTCGCTGGCCACCCGAGCCGGGTTTTCCGGGCCGCTGGTTCGTGCGGAACTGGCTGATGCTGAGCGAGCGCGTGATGATGGTGGCGCTGGCGGTGTTCTGCTGGTGGGCGTTCTATCCGCCTCTGGACAGGGCGCAGGATTTCGCCATGGGCTGGGTCTTGCAGGTCTGGGCCGTGAATATGGGCCTGATGATCGCGGTTGCCGGAGGGCTGCACTGGTATTTCTACATGCGGAAGGGGCAGGGCAGTGTCCTGAAATTCGACCGCCGGGATCAGGCGACCGGCAATCGCCTGTGGAATTTCAGCGACCAGGTGCATGACAATATGTTCTGGTCGCTGACGAGCGGTGTCGCTCAGCTTACCGCGTTCCAGTGCGTGACGATGTGGCTGATGGCGAACGGTCATGTCCCGACGATCACTCTTGCGTCGAACCCGGTGTGGTTCGTTCTGGCGTTGATACTGCTGCCCATATGGTCGGCGTTCCATTTCTACTGGGTCCACCGGCTGCTGCATGTCCCGTTTTTCTACCGGCATGTCCATTCCCTGCATCACCGCAATGTCAATGTCGGCCCGTGGTCGGGCTTCTCGATGCATCCGGTCGAGCATTTTCTCTATATCTCGTCGCTCTGCATCCACTGGGTCGTGGCGAGCCACCCCGTTCATCTGATTTTCCACGTCATCTATCTTGGCCCCGGTGCGGCGATGACCCATACCGGCTACGAGGATTTGCTGGTGCGCGACAAGCGGCGGCTGGCGCTGGGCACGTTCTATCACCAGCTTCACCACCGCTATTATGAGTGCAATTACGGCAATCAGGAGATGCCGTGGGATCGCTGGTTCGGCACCTTCCATGATGGCAGTGACGAGGGAACGCGGGTTACCCGCGCCCGCAAGAAACGGATGCACGCCAGGGGGTAGGCCCGTCGGCTGCCCTGCCCGGATCGTCGGGCCTCGCGGTCAGACGACCACTTCCGCCTCTTCCTGTTCGCCCACGCCGAAGACGCGCTTGTAGCGGGCGATCTGATCCGCCGGTCCCATGGCCTTGCGCGGGTTGTCCGAGAGTTTCACCGTCGGTCGCCCGTTCGCCTCGACGGCCTTGCAGACGAGGGAGAACGGTTCCAGTCCGCCCTGGGGCACCAGCCCCCGGAAATCATTGGTCAGCAATGTGCCCCAGCCGAAGGCCAGCCCCACACGCCCGTGGAAATGGCCGTGCAATTCCTCGATCCTGTCCACATCCAGCCCATCGGAGAAGATCATCAGCTTTTTCGCGGGGTCTTGGCCGTGTGCGCGCCACCATGCGATGGCCCGCTCGCCGCATGTGATCGGATCGCCCGAATCCACCCGGATGCCTGTCCAGTCGGCCAGCCAGTCCGGCGCACGATCCAGAAATCCCTCTGTCCCGTAGGTATCGGGCAGGATGATGAGCAGGTTTCCGGCATAATCCTTCTGCCAGTCCTCGAACACGCGATAGGGGGTGGCGGCGAGGGCGGCGTCGTCTTCGGCGGTGGCCGCGTAGACCATGGGCAATTCATGGGCATTCGTGCCGATGGCCTCGACCTCCCGGCGCAGGGCGATCAGGCAGTTGGATGTGCCGACGAATTTCTCGCCCATTCCCTCGATCATCGCCTGTACGCACCAGTCCTGCCAGAGAAAACCGTGGCGGCGGCGGGTGCCGAAATCGGCGATCCGCAGGTCGTCGAGTGTCTTGAGCCGCTGTATCTTCTCCCACACGCGGGTCATCGCCTGTGCATAGAGTACCTGTAACTCGAAGCGGCCCATATTCTTGAGCACCGAACGCGAATACAGCTCCATGATGACGGCGAGGGCCGGGATTTCCCACATGGTCACCTCGACCCATGAACCGGCGAAGGTCAGCTCATACTGGTCGTCCTTGCGTTGCAGGTCGTATTCGGGGAACCGGAACCCCTCCAGCCATGCCACGAAATCGGGGGAGAACATGAACCGCTCGCCATAGAACATATTGCCGCGCAGCCATGTGGACTCGCCGCGAGACAGGCGCAGGGTGCGGATATGGTCGAGCTGTTCGCGCAGTTCCGCTTCGTCGATTATGGTCGCCAGCGGTATGGATGTCGTGCGGTTGATGAGGCTGAATGTCACGTTCGTGTCGCGATGACGGCGAAAGATGCTCTGTGCCATCAACAGCTTGTAGAAATCCGTGTCGATGACGGAACGGACGATCGGATCGATCTTCCAGTTATGTGAATAGACGCGGGCAGCGATGTCGGTCATCAGGTATTCCGTCGAATCGGTTTTATGCAGGCAGTGTGCATGTTTCGCGGGCAAGGTCGAATGCCGCCGCATCCGTTCAAGAAGTCGGGTACGACCTTGCATCCCGCTAAAATCGTATCAAATGCTGGAATCTCGATATGGTGTCGATCCATAGGAACACGATGATGGACGCAATGATGAGGGTTAAGTTTGACTGACGAAACGGATCAGGTGCATCGGGCCTATGACGACAGCCCGCAGCGCTTTCGCGACAAGAACGCCGAGGACAGCTTCTCCGGCGCGAATGGCGTGTTGTTCGAACAGGCGATGTCCCAGACGCGCATGGCCGTATGCCTGTGCGATCCTTCGACCGAGGACAGCCCCATCGTCTTCGCGAACCGGGCCTTCCTGGAACTGACGGGCTATTCCGAAGAGGAGGTCGTGGGCCGCAATTGCCGCTTTCTTCAGGGGCCGGGCACCGATCCCGAAAAGATATCCATGATCCGCGAGGCCCTGGAAGCGGAAACCGTGGTGGTGGTCGAAATCCTCAATTATCGCAAGGATGGCAGCAGTTTCTGGAACGCGCTGCATCTGGGGCCGATCTATGACGATGCCGGTAAGCTGCTGTATTTCTTCGGCAGTCAGTGGAACGTGTCGGATGTTCATGCCGCCCGCGCGGAAGAAGCCTATGCGAAGGCGCTGTCCCGCGAATTATCGCACCGGATGAAGAATATGTTCTCCGTCATCGGAGCCATTGTAAACATTACCGGGCGCGCGCAGGGGATGCAGGAAGAAGTCCGGGTGATAAACGACCGCATTCAGGCGCTTGGCCGGGCCTATGAGCCGACGCTCGACGATGCGAGTCTCGGCTCCATCGAACTGGGGCAGGCGATCCGGTCCGTTCTCGCCCCCTATGATCCCGAGGGTCAGCGCATCCGTTATCAGGGTACCGGCCTTCGTGTGGACCCGAATGTCGTATCGGCCCTTGGCCTGACTTTCCATGAGCTGGCCACGAATGCGGTCAAATACGGGGCGCTGTCCAGCGACAACGGAAGCGTGGATGTGGTCTGGGGCATGACCGATACCGCCGGGGAAAAAGCCGGGGGGCTGGAGGTGGTATGGACCGAAAGCGGAGGGCCTGCGGTATCTTATGAATCAGCGAATGAGGGAACCGGCCATGATATCATGCGTCGGCTCATGTCGCTGGCGCGGGGCGATGTCGCCTGTGACTGGAAGCCGGAGGGCCTCGTGGTTACGGTATCGGCCCCGGCAAGTCTGGAGCAGACAGCACCGTGACTGCCTCAGAAGCCGATACGCTGACCGTGCTGTTGCTGGAAGACGAGGCGCTCATCCTCTGGGATCTGGAGGAGGAGTTGCGCGGTGCGGGGCTGAAAACAGTCGCCGCCAATTCGGTGGATCGTGCGCTTGATCTTATCGAACGCAGGGTGCCCGATGTCGCCATTCTGGACGTCAATCTGGGGGCGGGCGTGACCTGCGAGCCGGTAGCGGACAGGCTGGCGGAACTCGGGGTGCCGTTCCTGCTGCATTCCGGCGATCTGGATCGCTCCGGCGAGGTCATCCGGCGCTTTGACGTGCCGCTGATGCCCAAGCCGACCCCGGCCTATCGGCTGGTCGAGGCCATTCGCGCCCTGCGCTGAAAGCGTGTTGTGTTCCAGTCGGATCGGAATTCACATCAGGACGTGTGTGAACTCCGATTCATTCCGGTTCAACCTGAACACAATACGCTAGGCGGTCTGCACTTCCGATAAGCGGGTGGCCGCCACGGCTCCGAGCGCGGCCATGACCGCGAAGAGGGCCAGCACGCTTGCCGGGCCGAAGGCATCGGCCAGCAGCCCGAACCCGCTTCCCGCGATCAGCAATACGCCGATCAGGGTGTTTGAGAGGGCTGTGTAGATCGCCCGGCGACCGCCGGTCTTCATGTCGGTGAGGTGAATTTTGCGTCCCGAGCGTGTGCCCTCATAGGCGATCTGCGCGATGAACAGGAACGCCGCCGCTGTCCAGACGGCGATGCCGCCCGTTATCCAGCCTGTCGCCGCCGCGCCGCCCAGCGTCAGAGCCGCCAGCATTCCCGATATTTGCAGCGTCTTGCGGCTGGAACGGTCGGAAAGGCGTCCCCAGACATAGGAGGACATGATCGTCGCGCTGGCCGAGGCCACCATCAGCGGCCCAAGTGCTATTTCACCCGTTCCCCGGTCGCCCTGCCCGGACAGCATCACCAGAAACGGCGGGGCCAGCGCCGTGGCGATCATCAGGCCGCGCGTGACGATATAGGTTCGGAATTCGCGGTCCTCGCGCAGGGGCGTCAGCAGGTCGGCGAGGCCGATCCGGGCATCCTTCGCCGTCTCATCCGCCGGTTCGTCCAGCGTGAGGAACACCGTTCCCGCAACCAGCCACAACACTCCGGCGACCCCGATCACCAGAGCGACAGTCGTTGTTTCGCGCGGGATGATCCCGGTGCCTATGGCGACGGCGAAGGCAAAGACGGCAATCGCTCCGATGGTTCCCGCCGCGCCCGAGAGCGCGCCGCGTGTGCCTTTCTCGACGGTGCGGGCCAGCACATCCTTATGGCTGGCCGAACAGGATGAGCGTGCCACCGCCAGAACGGCGAGGCAGCCGAGGATCAGCCATCCCGCCGTGGTGGAGGAAGTCAGCAGCGCCGCCGCCGCCATCCCAAGCGCCGCCGCACCCTGAACCAGTGAGCCGACGGCCCAGAAACCCCTGCGCCGGGGCTGACGCTGGATTTGCCGCGCGAGGAACAGTTGCGGCAACAGTGCCCCGGATTCGCGCACGGGAACCAGTGCCCCGATAATATATCCCGGTGCCCCCAGCGTGGACAGAAGCCATGACAGGACGATCTTCGGATCAATCAGCCCGTCCGCGATCTTCGTCAGGGTCAGCGCGATGAAATGTGTCGAGAACCGCCGCGCTTCGCCCGCATCGGCGTCTTTTGCGGGGTCCGTGACCATGGCGTGAAGGCGTTCGGCGATCATCTGGGGCATCCGGTTGCATGTGCTGCCCCGGAAGGATGGTGCCGCTCAGGCCGATATCCATGATGGATTGCAGGCACCCCGGTTACAAAAGACTGGCAGAATCGCTTCTGTTGCGTTCACGTATGCCCATAACAGGGAGAGAAACGATGAAAAAATCACTGCTCGGGGCCGTCTGTGCCCTTGCCATGTCCGGCACCACGACGGCCTATGCCGAAAAGGTCAATATCGGCGCGCCGTCCTGGACGGGCGCACAGGCCATCGCCCACCTCATCGCGGAAATCGTGGAATCCAAGATCGGCGGCGAGGCGACCCTCGTACCCGGCAACAATGCCGCGATCTTCGCCGCGATGGATGCGGGCAAGGGAGATATCGACATTCACCCCGATGTCTGGCTGCCCAACCAGAAGAGTTTCACCGACAAATACGTGGACGGCACGGGCAATGTCGCCCTCTCCGGGAATGCCTATGAGGGCAAGCAGAGTTTCTGTGTCTCGAAGGAATTTTCCGAGAAGAACGGCGTCACCTCGATCTTCGATCTGGCCCGCCCGGAAATCGCCGAACTGATGGACAGCGACGGCAACGGCAAGGGCGAAATCTGGATCGGTGCGCCGGGCTGGGCATCGGCCAATGTCAATCAGGTGAAGGTCCGTGATTATGGCCTGATGCCGTTCATGGAGCCTGTCCGCGCCGATCAGTCGGTCATGACCGCCACCGTCGGGGATTCCATCCGCAAGGGCATCGGGTATGCCTTCTACTGCTATTCGCCCCATGCCATCTGGTTCCAGCATGATATCGTGCGTCTGGAGGAACCCCCCTTCGATCCCGATCAGTACAAGGCTCTCCAGCCGAGCGAAGATCCCGACTGGTTCGAGAATTCCAAGGTGATGACCGAGGATGCCCTCAAGCAGGTGCAGATTGCCTACTCGAAATCGCTGGCCGACCGTGCGCCCGCCGTGGCCGATCTGGTCCAGAACATCGCGCTCACGGGCGATGATGTGTCCAACTTCGCCTTCGAGATCGAGGGTGGCAAGGATGCGGCGGATGTCGCGAAGGCCTGGGTAGAGGCCAACAGCGACCGGGTTGATGAATGGCTCGGCATCGGTGGCGGGTCGGCTGGCATGTCCAGCGACGCGGTGATGAAAGAACTGGAAGCCATCCTGAAGCGTGTCGAGGAACTCTCGGCCATGATCGACGGCTGATCCTCCGATATCGTCATGCCCGTATTCGCGGGCATGACCTTCAATTCGTTCTTTTATTTTCCGGGAAAATCTCGTGACGGCTTCCGACAAAAGCGGCTTTTCCATCGAGATCGAGGGTGTCTGGAAAATTTTCGGGGACGGTGCCGATGTGGCGCTCGCCGATATCCGCGCGAACGGCATCACCAAGAAAGCCGTCCTTGAGAAACATGGCTGCGTGATCGGTGTCGCCGATGCGACCATGAGCATCCGTCCCGGCGAAATCTTCTGCATCATGGGGCTGTCGGGCAGCGGGAAATCCACGCTCGTCCGGCATATCAACCGATTGCTGGAGCCGACGGCAGGGCGCATCGTCGTGAACGGCGAGGATATCATGGCGATGCGTGCGGATGTGTTGCGCCGCTATCGCAATGAGCATATCGCGATGGTCTTCCAGAATTTCGCGCTGATGCCGCATCGCTCGGTCATCGATAACGTGGCCATGCCGCTCGAAATCCGGGGCATCAACAAGAACGACCGGCTTGAGATCGCCGAACGCACCATTGATATGGTCGAACTGACCGGATGGGGCAACAAGTTCGCCCATGAGCTTTCGGGCGGGATGCAACAGCGGGTGGGGCTGGCCAGGGCGCTGGCCTCGGACCCCGAAATCCTGCTGATGGATGAACCGTTCAGCGCCCTCGATCCGTTGATCCGGCGACAGCTTCAGAACGAATTCATGAAGCTTGCAAGCCAGATGAACAAGACCACCGTGTTCATCACCCATGATCTTGATGAAGCGGTTCGCATCGGTGACCGTATCGCGATCATGCGCGACGGGCGGGTCGTGCAGATCGGCACGCCAGAGGAAATCGTGATGCATCCGGCGGATGAGTATGTGGCCGATTTCGTGGCGGGCATCTCGCGGCTGAAAGTCGTGCGCGCCCATGCCATCATGCAGGATATCGCGGGCTTCGAGGCGGCCCATGGCGCGCTGGCGCGTGACGCCAGAACCTTTGCGGAGGATGCCGATCTCAGCCAGATGATCGAACATGCCATTGCCGACGAGAAGCCCTTCACGGTCAGCGACAGGGCCGGCAACCGCATCGGCGTCATCACGCGCGCCGACCTGCTGCGTACCGTCATCGAGGGAACCGAGACATCATGAGCGCCGTCGATTCCGTCCTGACCACCGAGAGCGCCGAAGAACTGGCCGATGCCCGCGCCGAGAACCGCGATGAACTGGTCGCGACCTTCGTGGATACCAATCCAGATTATTACCGCCGCCAATTCAGGAAGATCGGGTCCACGGCAAGGTTCTCATGGACTTTCAATCTGATCGCCGCCCTGCTCGGGCCGATCTGGTTCGGGATGCGGAGCCTCTGGAAATGGGCGCTGCCCTTCACGATTCTGGAGACCTTCGGCGTCATCCAGATTGCCCGTGGACTGTTCGGTGATCTCGGCGCGGGGGCGCGTGAGCGGATCGACCAGATTCAGGGGACACTGGATTTTCGCTACAAACAACTGGAATCGGCCATCGAGAAGGGCGCGTCCAATGTGGATGTCTTCAAGCGCACCATCGCCTCGCTGGAGAAGGCCATCGCCGATATTCAGGCGGAAGCCGCGCTTGCGGAGGCGAATGCCTTCAAGATCGCTTTGTTCGGCCTCGGGTTTATGGCCGTCGTCAAGGTCATCGAAGGCATCATCGCCAATCCCGCGCTGGAAAACCGGTTTTCGGAATGGCTGTCCGACCGGTCACTGCGCCATGGGCTGACACCGTGGCGCACGGGCATCAGCATCGGTTTCGTCCTGCTGATCTTCGCCGCAAGTATCGTCCATTATGCCTTTCCCGGCGCAGTCGGGTGGCTGGCGGATTTTCCGACCGATCCCGCGATCCGGCTGGGGGCTATCGAATGGGTGGAGGCGTTCTTCAATTTCGTCCGCGATACGGGCGAACAGATCTTCGCATCAATCAGCTACGGTATTCGTGTCGTTCTCGATGCGCTTGAAGTCCTGTTCGTGAAGACGCCCTGGCCCGTGATCGCAAGCTTTATCATACTGCTGACATGGCTGTCGGCGGGGGTGGGCGGAGCCGTCGCATCGGCCTGCTTCCTTGCGTATATGGGACTGTTCGGGTTCTGGGAAAAGGCGATGACGACGCTGGCGTTGCTGGGCACCGCCGCGTGTATCTCCATCGCGCTGGGCATTCCGCTGGGCCTGTTCTGCGCCCGGCGTCCGCGCCTCTATGCGATCATCCGCCCGATAATGGATTTCATGCAGACGATGCCGTCCTTCGTGTTCATGATCCCGGTCATCGCCTTTTTCAGCGTCGGCAAGCCCGCCGCCGTCATCACGACGATGATCTTCGGCGGCACTCCGGTCGTGCGCCTGACGGTACTGGGGATGCGCGGTGTGCCGGAATCGATCCGCGAAGCGGCCATCGCCTACGGCGCGTCGAAATGGTACCTGCTCACGAAAGTTGATCTGCCGCTGGCCGCGCCCTCGATCCTCGCCGGGGTCAACCAGACGATCATGCTGAGCCTCGCGATGGTCGTGGTCGCATCCCTTATCGGCGCGAAGGGGCTGGGCGAGGATGTGCTGGAGGCCCTGCAATATTCCTCGGTGGGGCAGGGCATCCTCGCGGGGTTTGCCATTCTCTTCTGCGCGATGATCCTGAACCGCGTCATACAGGGCAAGCGGGATTAAAGCGTTCTGAATGAAATTCAGAACCTTTCGGAGAGTCCTTCCCGATCAAGCCGGATTACCCTGATCGGGATTGACTGTAGAATGACCGGCGATCAGGAGCCGGGTGTTGTCGCCGGTGTTCCGATCCGGTCGATCAGGCTGGGGTCACGCAGCAGGTCATCGACGCTCACATCCTCGATACGGGTCGTGCCGGTGATGGGGGCCGTCGGGGCAGGGGCTGCCGGAACCGGCACCATAATGCCGAAGGGCGGATCGGCGACCTCGCCTGAATCGAAGACGGTCGGGGCGATGGAGCCGCTGTCGAATATCGTTGTCTGCGCGTCCGGCGCGGGCGCATCATAGGTGATGGTTCCGATATCGGTGCTCGAATAGATATCATCCGTCACCGGGGTCGCGATCAGGGTTTCCTGAGTGAAATCGGTCGTGCCGTAGGAGACGGGCGTGGAGGGGAACAGCTCCTCGCTCGATGAGCCGGTGACGGCGAACGGCTCGGAGGACAGCGGGTTCGCGGAAAATGCCTCGCCCCCCTGAATGATCGTCTCGGTGCGCCGGTTCTGCGCCCAGGCATCCTCGTTGGAACCGAGTGCGACGGGGCGCTCCTTGCCGTAGGAGGTCTTGTCGAGACGGCCTTCATCCACGCCGACGGCGATCAGGTAACCCCGCGTGGCGGTAGCCCGACGGTCGCCAAGGGCGAGGTTGTATTCACGGGTGCCGCGTTCGTCCGCATGGCCCTCGATGATGACGCGAACGGTGCTGTTAACGCTCAGCCATGCTGCCTGCCGACGCAGTGTCTCGCGCGCCCGCTCGTTCAACTCGGAACTGTTGGTCGCGAAATAGACGGACTGGCCGACATCGGACAGGAAATACTCGGCGGAATTCCCGTCCGCCGCCGGAATGATGCCGGAGGAGGCGATGTCCGAGATGAATTGCTGTTCCGCACCGAAATCAATGCTCTGCAATTCCGGCAGAGCCGCATCGTCGCTCGGCAGGCCCAGAAGTTCCTCGGCGGCGAACGGCTCTCCGACGGCGGGTTCAAAACTGCTGCCGGAAGGGGCCGCAGTGGAGGCGAAACCGGAATCGACGTTCCCGAACAGACCGCGCGACGGGCCGCGCGTGACCTGCGTGCCGTTGACAATGGACTCCGTCTTGTTCAGCGGATCGGGGTTGAGAAGGCGCGTACATCCCGGTGCTGCGAGGGCAACGAGCAGAGTGGCCACGGTCAGCTTGATCGGGGAAGTCGGGGTCATCGCGGTCCTCTTGTCACGCATATGCAGCAATACGCTGTCCTGGCAATATAGAGCGGTCGCAAAATCAGGAAAGGCGCTGTCTCGGCAGTCGTGACGCTATACACCGCATGTTCAAAGGGAACAAGTTGCCGTGACCGGATTGCAATCGGCCATGATATCGGCGGATTGCCTTGTCCGCAGTGCGTTTCAGGACAGGCTGTCATCCCTGTCGCGCAGCCCGTAGGTCGCGAAACCTGCTTTCGTTTCGGCGATATCGGCATCGGACAGAAGAACCGGCCCCCCGATGGCGAGGCTGTGATGATATTGCCGTGCCAGTGTCTCCAGTTCGACGGCCCGCCACAGCGCCTTGTCCAGCGTCTCGCCCAGTACGATCATGCCATGATTGGCCAGCAGGCAGGCGGTACGCCCTGTCAGGGCATCCAGCGCCGTCCGCGACAGGGCCGCCGTGCCGAAAGTCGCATAATCCGAACAGCGCACATCAGCCCCTCCGAAAGCCGCGATCATGTAATGTGCCGCCGGAATGCCCTGCCGCGCCATGGAAAACGCGGTGCAATAGGGGGGATGGGCATGGACGACCGCCATGATATCGGGCCTTGCGCTGAGGATATCGTGGTGAAAACGCCATTCGGTCGATGGGGGTAGGGGGCCGTCCCATTCCGGCTCTGCGCTTTCATCCAGCGCGCAACTGGCCAGCGATGCGGGGGTCATCCGGGCATAGGGTGTCGCGGACGGGGTGACGATCATGCGGTCCCCGAACCGGGCGGAGATATTGCCCGATGTCCCCTGATTGATCCCGGCGGCATTCATCGACAGGCATCCGTCGATGATCGCGCGCCGCAGGGTTTCCTCGCCGGGGGTCACACCGTCAGCACTGTTGCGCCGGTTGTCCGGCGGGCCTCCAGCGCGCGATGCGCCCCGGCCACGTCATCGAGTGCGAAACGCTGGTCGATACGGATGTTCACATCGCCGTTCGTAACCTTGTCGAACAGGTTATCCGCCATTTCCTGGGTCTTCTCGCGGCTGGTGATATGGCCGAACAGGGTCGGGCGCGTCACGTAGAGGCACCCTTTGGGGCCGAGAATTCCGGGATCGAAGGGCGGCACCTTGCCCGATGCATTGCCGAACGTGACCATCAGGCCGAAGGGTTCGAGGCAGTCGAGCGATCCCTCCCATGTATCCTTGCCGACCGAATCCAGCACGGCCCGCACCCCTTTGCCGCCGGTCATCTCCCTGACCCTCGCGGCGAAATCATCGGTGCGGTAGTTGATTGTGAAGGCCGCGCCGTGCTCCTTTGCCAGCGCACATTTCTCGTCGGTTCCCGCCGTTCCGATCAGGGTGATCCCCATCGAGCGCGCCCACTGGCAGGCGATCAGCCCCACGCCCCCCGCCGCCGCATGGAAAAGCACCGTGTCTCCCGCTTTGAGTTCCGCCGTGCGATTGAAGAGATATTCGACCGTCAGTCCCTTGAGCATCATGGCCGCGCCGGTCTCGAAATCGATGGAGTCGGGCAGTTTGCAGACATGCATCGCCTTCATCACCCGCGCCTCGGAATACGCGCCGGGAGGGGCCGAGGCATAGGCTACCCGGTCCCCTTCTTTCAGGTGCGAGACGCCCGACCCGACCGCTTCGACCACACCGGCGGCCTCCATCCCCAGAGAGGCGGGCAGGGGCAGGGGGTAGAGGCCCTCGCGCTGATACACGTCGATGAAATTCAGGCCGCAGGCATGGTGCCGGACCCTGATTTCGCCTTCTCCCGGCTCACCGAGAGGGACATGGACCAGCCGCATCGCGTCCGGTCCGCCGGGCTGCTCGATCTGTACGCATTTCACGTCGGCCATGGTCCACTCCTGTCGATAAATCGTTTCCCGAAGGGTTAGGCACCGCTAGGCTCACTGTCAAAACGTAAACTTCGCGGATCGTGGCCATGACAGAGTCCACTACATTTCTGGTCCTCACCGACCTGCATATGACCGTCGAGCCGCGCGCGGGATGCCCGGAGCCTGAATCGCGGCTGAGGGCGGGACTTGCCCATGCCCTGACCTGCGTTCCCGATGCCTCGATGATCCTGCTTTGCGGAGATCTGACCCATTGGGGCGACGAGGCCTCCTACCGAAAGCTGAAACCGCTGCTGGACGATCTGCCGGTTCCTGTGGTCCCGATGCTCGGCAATCACGATGACCGGGCTGCGTTCCGCACGGTGTTTCCCGAAGTGCCGGTCGATCCGAACGGGTTCGTGCAGCGGGTCATTGCCATCGGTGGATATCGCCTCATCATCCTCGATACGCTCCTGCTGCGGGACGAGGGCGCGCCGGTGATCCATGAGGGTGAGCTTTGTGCGGATCGTATGGCATGGCTCGATTCGGTGCTGACCGAGGCGGGCGACACGCCGTGCATCATCGCCATGCATCATCCGCCCCATGGGACGGGGTTTGCGGCGATGGACGCCCTGATGCTGCGTGAGGGCGAGGCGTTCCACGACCTGATCGAGCGCCACGGCAATGTCCGTCATCTGCTCTGCGGCCATGTCCACCGCACGATTTCGGGCGTATATCGGCGGACCCCGTGGGCCGTTTTCAGGAGCACGGTCGGACAGATGCCCCTGATGTTCAACGGCACCGACAGCACCGTCGAGAACCATGATCCGCCCGCCTGCGGCATCGTCATTCTGAACGGGGACGGTATTCTCGTGCATACCGAAGATTTCCCGTCTGAGTGAGATCAGCGGGGGGAGGTGCTTGCCCCGCGTACCGCTTTCCTCTTATCTCGCCGTCATACCGCAGGAGGGCGCATGGCTGGATTCACGCATTTCGACGAGACTGGAGCGGCGGCGATGGTCGATGTCTCCGCGAAGGAGATAACGTCGCGCACGGCAACGGCGCGGGGCCGCATCGTCATGCAGGGGGAAACGCTGTCGATGATCCTTGAGGGCGGGCACAGGAAGGGCGATGTCCTCGGCGTGGCCCGGCTCGCGGGGATCATGGGCGCGAAGAAGACCAGTGATCTCATCCCGCTCTGCCACCCGCTCGGCCTGTCGAAGGTCTCGGTCGATTTCCACCCGGACCAGGGGGCAAACGCCATTGATATCGAGGCCACGGCGAGGGTGACGGGTCAGACGGGCGTGGAGATGGAGGCCCTGACAGCGGTGAGCGTCGCCGCGCTCACGATCTATGATATGTGCAAGGCGGTGGATAAGGGAATGCGGATCGAGGCGGTGCGCCTGACCCATAAGGACGGTGGCGCGTCCGGGCCTTTCGAGGCCGCATGATTTCGGTCGAGGAGGCCCGCGCCCGCATTCTCGCGCTGATGTCTCCGGTGGGCCGCGAGACGGTGGCGATCACGGCAGCGGTCGGGCGGGTTCTGGCGCAGCCGGTCGTGGCGCGGCGCACACAGCCCCCCTTCAATGCCTCGGCGATGGACGGCTATGCGGTGCGCGCGGGCGAGGTCCGCCCCGGTGCCGGTTTTGCGGTCGTCGGCGAGGCGGCGGCGGGGCATCCTTTCTGCGGGCCGGTCGGCCCCGGCGAAACGATCCGTATTTTCACCGGCGCGCCTGTCCCCCCCGGACTGGATCGCATCATCATCCAGGAAGACGCGACCCGTGAGGGCGCGCGGATCACCCTGCATGACGACCTCGACCCATCGCCGTATCTGCGCCGTGCCGGTCTGGATTTCAGGGACGGCGATCCGCTTCTGGAGGCGGGTACGCGCCTGTCGCCGGAGAATGTCGCGCTGCTCGCGGCGGCGGGAAATGCTTTTGTCACCGTTCATCGCAAACCGCGCGTGACGCTGCTGGCCACGGGCGACGAACTGGCGCTTCCCGGCGATCCGGTGGGGGAGGGCGGTATCGTCTCGTCCAATAATTTCGGGCTGGCCGCGCTTGTCGAAACGCTGCACGGTATCGCCGATATCCTGCCCATTGCCCCCGATGAGCCGCAAGCACTGCGGCGGCTTGCACTGGAGGGCGCGCAGGCCGATCTTTTCGTCACGCTGGGGGGGGCCTCGGTCGGCGACCATGATCTGATCCGTCCGGCGCTGACCGGGCACGGCCTCGAACTCGATCTCTACCGGGTGGCGATGCGGCCCGGAAAGCCGCTGATGGCCGGTCGGCTGAACGGAACGCCGATGCTGGGGCTGCCGGGCAATCCGGTGTCGGCCATGGTCTGCGGGCGTATCTTTCTGGCCCCCGCGATCATGATGCTGTCAGGGATGGAGGCGCGCCCCCCCGTGACGCGCGATGCGGTGCTGAGCATCGACATTCCCGAAAACGGCCCGCGTGAGCATTACATGCGCGCCCGCTGTGACATGAAGGACGGCACCCTTACGGTGCAGCCCTTCGACAGTCAGGACAGTTCGCGTCTGGCCCTGCTGTCACAGGCGAATGCGCTGATGGTGCGCCCGGTCGGTGATCCGCCGAGACAGGCGGGGGAAAGGGTCACCGTGATCCCTCTGGAATGATTGCCGATTTTTCCAGAGCATACGAAACTAGGAATACTCTATGCCGCCGCCCGATTGCGCGATGCCCTTAACCTGGTGTGGTGTGCGACAGCGAATGAGGTGACTTTGTTCTTGCGGGCGGCGTGGGCCTCGATATCGGCCAGAGCCTGCTCATATGTCCGCAGAGGGCGCAGCAGGTACGGACTGACATTCAGAATGTCGGGCCTGTGAGATTCATCATGTGTGCGATCAGACATGGAGTATGTGCCCTCGAAGAACGCAATTCGGCTACGATGTACTGATAACTCGCTGGTCTGATAAAAGTTCCGTCTTGTACATGAATTTAAGTATAAATTTTTCGATGCTTGCTGTTAATTAAAGTAAACAAAACGTTAAAATTTGAATACGTATTCAAGAATGTGCTCAGGCATCCGTGTTGCCTGTATCCGATCCGGCCCAGCCCGGCTTATCCGTCCTGGAAATGGCCGTAGATTTTCTCGGCCATGGCACGGGATACGCCCTCGACTGCCTCCAGATCGCTTACGCCTGCGCGGCTCACCGCCTTGGCGGAGCCGAAATGGGCGAGCAGGGCGCGCTTGCGACCGGGGCCGATCCCGGCGATCTCGTCCAGCGGATTGGCCATCTGTGTTTTGGCGCGTTTGGCGCGGTGGGTGCCAATGGCAAACCTGTGCGCTTCGTCGCGCAGGCGTTGCAGAAAATAAAGCGTCGGGTCACGGTGGGGCAGGGCGAAGGGAGGACGGCCCTCCATATGGAAGATTTCCTTGCCCGCGTCGCGCTCCTGTCCCTTGGCCACGGCCACAAGCGCCACGTCATCCACGCCCAGCGTGTCGAAAACGGCCTGCGTGGCCGATAATTGCCCCGCCCCCCCGTCGATCAGCACCAGATCGGGCCAGGTGCCCCTGTCGCGGTCGGGGTCTTCCTTCAGCAGGCGTGTGAAGCGGCGGGTCAGTACCTCCTTCATCATCCCGAAATCGTCGCCGGGGGTCAGATCGGCATTCTTGATGTTGAACTTGCGGTACTGGTTCTTCATCAGGCCCTCCGGCCCACTGACGATCATGCCGCCCACCGCATCGGTGCCCATGATATGCGAGTTGTCATAGACCTCGATCCGCGCGGGGCGATC
>CAKZUT010000117.1 GCA_937922185.1 uncultured Neomegalonema sp. | reverse complement strand
CAAGCCGGGGCTTCGGGGTTTTACGAACCGGACGATGTGACGACGGGCGGCGCGTGACGGTGGCGGGGTTCGGACAATCGACCTGCGCGCGCGCCGGAATGATCCTGTCGCTTTCGATGATGTCGTTGAGCGCCTGAAGGTCGGTGTCCGTGGCGAACACACATCCCCGATCGCCAGCCTCATCCGTGATCTTGTCGGCGACGATGAGACGGGTTTCTACCCCGGTCCCCTGCTTGCGGTAGACCGATCCGTTCATCAGGACGGAGATGCGGATCGCGCATTGCGCTGCCAGCGCCTGCCAGTGATCCGCTTCGCGTTCAGGACCGAACCGCGCGGGCATGATCGCGACCAACCGTCCGCCGGGGGCGAGGCGCTTCATCGCGGATAGCAGGTGCCGGGAAGCCATGTGCTTGTCCTCGGCGCGGTCAAAGGAACTCGCGAAGGGCGGGTTCATCAGGACGACAGTAGGCGTGATGGATGCGGTCAGCAGGTCATCGATCTGAGCAGCGTCATGCCCGGAGGCTCGCTGGCCGGTCACGATCTCCAGCAGCGCCCGGCGGCGGGGGTCGGTCTCGTTGATCGCGAGGGTCGCTCCGATGCGCTTGGCGAAAACAGCTAGGGCGCCGGTCCCGGCAGAAGGCTCCAGCACCACATCATCGGACGTGATCGCCGCAGCCTTTGCCGCGAGAAACGCGAAGGGCAACGGCGACGAGAATTGCTGAAGACGGATCTGATCTTCGGAGCGTTTGGTCTGGGTGGGGCGCCTCGAAGCCGCTGCGGTCAGGATCGCGAGATCGGGAGCCATCGGATCGGGCAAGACCGCATGGGCGCTGGCCGTCTCCAGCGCATCATAGGCACATCGCCAGTCCCACGTCCCCGCAGAGGCGGGTGCCATGAAGGATACTTCCATCACACGTTCCAGCATCCGGGCGGTGATGAGTTGGCCGGACCGCATGGCCTCGCTCAGCGTGGCGACGGCGGTTGCGATCTGGCGGGTATCGATCGGGTCGAGGGTCTGTAACATCGGGCTGGCTCCACTTTGCTTTTCCGAGCCTCAAGGCTCGCAAAGCGGCAGCAGCCCTTTGCCTTTCAGAACGGCCTCCGATGAAGCCGGTCGGCGAGATGCGCAACCAGCGCCCGGAGACGGGTACGACCACCCTCCTCCCGGATCAGATCGGCGGCATCGAACCCCGAACCCGGTTCTCCGCCGCAGGACAGGAGCGCAAGGCGCGCTCCGTTCGCGCGAGCGGTGGAAACGGCTTTCGCGAGCGCCCGCGCTGCAGGGCTGTCCGGAGCATCGGCCTCCATCGCGACGATGACGGTGGCCAGACGCGACAGCTCCCGAACACGGCGGGCCATGCCTCCCCCACAGACGAGCACCCGCGCGCCCGACGCAGACCAGATCGCCGCCGCTGTCTCCGGCCCCTCGGCAAAGACGAGAATGCCGCGTGCAGTGTCGCGATGCCTTGATGGGAAGAAGGGCGGCAACTGTCCAATCGCTCCGAGCGCGAACTTCGGCAGGGCCGGGTCACGTCGGGCGGTGCCGGGGATCAGAAGGATGCGCTGGAAGGCCTGGACGTTGCCAAAGAGATCGCGCCCCAGAACGACGACGGCTTCGCGCTCTGCGAAGGGGAGTTTCGAGCCACTGGAACGACGAGTGAGCACACCGGGCGGCAACCGCATGACGACCTGTCCCGGTGGCGGGTCCAACCCCCGCGTCTCTGTCCAGTATTGCAGGGCATGGCCATCGAGCGGTTCGAGCACATCGAGGACGGCTTCTCGTTCCGCCTCGATGTCGGATACGCTCTGCACGGCACTGGGGTGATCAGGTGGGCTGGCAGGGACAGGTGCCGCTCCGAGCCACTGCGACACCTCCTCGACGACGCGCGGAAAATCAGCTTGGGCATCAGCCATACCGAGCCGCTCGACGGCGATCAGATCGAACAGGTCGCCGCCCTGCTCTCTCACGGAATCGTACCAGAGGCCGCGCTGCGGTCCTTGCATCACCATCCGGCGTGGATCGTCGCCAGGCTTGCGGCGGGCGGGCCGCCACCGGAATGCGTTCGGATTGCGTGGCTCGGCCCAGCATTCCCGGAACAGCATATCCGCGCGCGAGACGAGATCGCGCCGGATGGCGTCGAGGTCAGGGCGGTCGGCTCCGACCCTCACGGGACCGCTCGCGTATCGATCACCTCGAAAGCGCGTTCCCGTGCTCTTGGGATACGGCACAGAACGCCGTCTTCCGCACGAAAGCGCAAGGCGCGTCCGTGTTTCTCGACGGTGAATTCTCGCCGCTCGATGCCGCCCGAGAAGACGAGTGGCATCTTGAACCGGATCACGGCCCCTTCCTGAAACGCCTTGCCCGCTTCTCGTTTTTCGGCGCGATGTTCCCGGCACCGACGCCGCCATTCGAGAGCGTTCAGGTTATCGGTGTCATCGAGCAGCGCGAGGATGCGTTCGGGGCAGTTGTGGCAATAAGGCCCCGAGCGTTCCGACATATCTTTCCAACCGAGCGTATGCCCGTCTGGATCACGCGGCTTGTAGCTGACGAGTGCAATCAGCGCGAAGACGATGCTCTTTCCGGTCTCTCGATCAGTGGAGCGTATGGCCGCATAGTATTCGGTCTTCCCGTAGAGGCTGCTGTCCAGCACCTGTAGACGCGTAAAGTCAGGGTGATCGGAGGCGAATTCACGATCCAGGTATTCGCGGATCGTGAAATGTCCCTTCGCGTGACGCTCGTAATCGGATGTCGTGGTCCAGCCCATGACGGTATTCCTTTCTCTGATGCGCCGGGATGGGCGCAACCGGGAAAGAAGCCGCCCCCGACCTTTTGATCCGGGGCGGCCTACTGGGCGATGTCAGGCGATCAGGCGG